>NZ_JBWKPM010000003.1:0-287110 GCF_059418245.1 Roseateles sp. GW821-FHT09B06
GGACTATGCGCACCTGGCGCCCATCAAGCGCCAGTCGGCCTCGCTGTTCGTCGGACAGCCGGTGTCCCTGCAGTAAGCCCGAGCCTCCCCGGGGCGCGATCGACGCGCTCCGGAATTCTTCAATCCCTTTGCAAGCGGGATAGCCGATGAGCCCGAGCCCCCTGAACAGCACAGCGGTGAATCTGAGCGAAGTGGTGCTGCTGGCCGGAGCGATGAAGGCCGAGGGCTATGCTCCGGCGGACTTCGAGGTCATCGAAGATCGCGAGCCGGACCTCAGCGTGCTGCTGGGTTTGCCCGACCACCTGCTGACCCTGCGCCGCAAGTCCACCGGTCATGAGCGGCTGTACACCATCCGGCCGGGCGCACCCTGGCTGTTCAAGGCCTTTGCCGATCTCAGCGCGCGGCGTTTCGGGCCGCCCGTATCGCCCATCTTGCCCTGAGCGCCTGCCACCACCCGCGTGGCCGCGCCTGGCTCGCCGCCGTCATGACCGGAAGCGCGGCTCGCCTGCCGGAGCCGCAGCGGTCGATGCCCGCTCGATGATGCGAAAGCCGACGTCGATGATGCGCTGATCGACGGTCTCGCCGCGACAGCGGGCGATGATCAGTTCGGCCGCATGCTGGCCGATGGCCGCGCCGTCGATATGCACGGTGCTCAGTGAAGGCTCCAGATGGGCCGAGAACTCGGCACCGCCAAAACCGAACACGGCCAGGTCCTCCGGCACCCGTATCCCGCGCGAGTGCGCCTCGGTGAGCACGCCCTCGGCCAGGCCGTCCGAGCTACAGAAGACGGCCCGCAGCCCCGGGTCGAGCCGCAGCAGTTCGCTCAGGGCGCGCCGCCCATGCGGCACGCCGGTGGGCGGCTTGACGGTGGCGGTCGGCACGTCGCGCCCCAGGGTCGAGACGAAGCCCTCGCGCCGCAGGCCGGCGCGCTGGTCGTCGGCCGTGGCCAGGCCGACGCGCTGCCAGCCCTTGCTGAGGAAATAGCCGGCCACGGCGCTGCCGACCTTCATATGCGAGAAGCCGACCACCGAGTCGAGCGGCCGCTCGGTCATGTCCCAGGTCTCGACCACCGGGATGCCCAGGCGGCTCAGGCGCCGCGCCGCCTCGCCATGCTGCAGCAGGCCGGCCACCACGATGCCGTCGACGCGGCGGCCGATCATGGTGTTGAGCAGAGCCGCCTCGCGCCCATGGTCGTAGCCGGTCTGGCCGAGGATCAGCTGGTAGCCGGCCCGATCCAGGGCCTCGGTCAGGGTCTGGATGGTCGGCAGGAACTGCGGTACCGAGATCACCGGCACCAGGGCCGCCACGGTCATGCTGCGCTTGGACTTGAGTCCGCCGGCCAGCAGATTGGGGATGTAGCCGGTGCTCTCGATCGCCTGCATCACCTTGGCCAGCGTGGCCTCGGAGACCCGCTCGGGGCTGCTCAGCGCTCGCGAGGCCGTCATCGGGGAGACACCGGCGCTGCGGGCCACATCGTGGAGGGTGACGGACTTGGGGTGAGCGCTGGACATGGAGGAGGGCGAGGGTGGCAGTCGGGGAGCGGGGCGGCGCCAAGGTGCGGATGCCCCGGTGGCGATTGTCGGGCTTTACAAACACGGGTTTGACGACTCCGATTTGTTAACGTTAACATTTGCCAAACAAGGCCCGAGACAAGCACGCAACCAGGCATAGGTGATAACACCGATCTTGGTGGTGTCACAATGGTAGCGTTCACATGACCCAAGCCCACAGCTCCGGTGGCGATCGCATCGCCTGGATCCGCCTGTCTTCCTGCTACCTGCCGCTCGCCACGCCGATCAGCGACGCCAAGGTGCTGACCGGCCGGCAGAAGCCGATGACCGAGATCGCGATGCTGTTCGCCGAGATCCGCACGGCGGACGGGCATGAAGGCCTGGGCTTCAGCTATGCCAAGCGCGCCGGCGGGCCCGCTCAGTTTGCGCATGCCAGGGAGCTGGCACCGTCCCTGATCGGGGAAGACCCGAGCGACATCGCCAAGCTCTGGAACAAGCTGTGCTGGGCGGGCGCGTCGGTGGGCCGCAGCGGCCTGTCGACCCAGGCCATCGGGGCCTTCGACGTCGCGCTCTATGACCTGAAGGCCAAGCGGGCCGGGCTGTCGCTGGCCAAGCTGCTGGGCGCGCACCGCGACTCGGTGGCCTGCTACAACACCTCCGGCGGCTTTCTCCACACGCCGCTGGAGCAACTGCTGGTCAATGCCGCGGCCTCCGTCGAACGCGGCATCGGCGGCATCAAGCTGAAGGTGGGCCAGCCCGATGGCGCGCTCGACATCCGGCGCGTCGAGGCGGTGCGGCGCCATCTGGGCGACGGCGTGCCGCTGATGGTGGATGCCAACCAGCAATGGAGCCGCGCCTCGGCGCAGCGCATGTGCCGCGTGTTCGAGCAGTTCCAGCTGGTCTGGATCGAGGAGCCGCTCGACGCCTACGACCACGAGGGTCATGCCGCGCTGGCCGCCCAGTTCGACACGCCCATCGCCACCGGCGAGATGCTGACCAGCGCGCTGGAGCATGGCGAGCTGATCCGCCACCGCGCCGCGGATTACCTGATGCCGGACGCGCCGCGCGTCGGCGGCATCACGCCCTTCCTGAAGATCGCCGCGCAGGCCGAGCATGCGGGCCTGATGCTGGCACCGCACTTCGCGATGGAGCTGCATGTGCATCTGGGCGCCTGCTACCCGACCGAACCCTGGGTCGAGCATTTCGATTGGCTCGAACCCCTGTTCAACGAGCGCCTCGAGATCCGGGACGGCCGCATGCTGGTGCCGACGCGGCCCGGCCTGGGCGTCTCCTTGAGCGAGCAGGCTCGCACCTGGGTCCGCGAGCGGTGCGAGGTCGGCAAGCAGCCCTGACCCCGCCTCGAATCCGTCCACCCGCCCACCCGCCGTACAACAACACCCGGAGACAAGACATGCATCGAATCATCGCCACCCTGACCCTCGGACTCGCCACCGCGGCCGGCGCCTTCGCGCAGACCTGGCCCACCAAGCCCGTCACCCTGCTGGTGCCCTTCCCGCCGGGCGGCTCCACCGACATGATCGCCCGCACCCTGGGGCCGAAGCTGCAGGAGAAGCTCGGCGGCAGCTTCATCGTCGACAACAAGGCCGGCGCCGGCGGCACGGTCGGCGCCGCCACGGCCAAGCGCGCGGCGCCGGACGGCTACACGGTCTTCGTCTCGTCGCTCGGCCCCTTCGTGATCGGCCCGCACCTGATCAAGAACGCCGGCTACGACGCGCTGAAGGACTTCGACTACCTGACGGTGGCCGTGCAGGCCCCCAATGTGCTGGCGGTGCCGGCCAGCTCGCCCCACAAGACCTTCGCCGAACTGCTGGCCTTCATCAAGGCCAACCCGGACAAGATGACCTTCGCCTCGGCCGGCAACGGCACCTCCGACCATCTGACCGCCGAGCTGTTCTGGCAGGAGACCGGCACCCGCGCCACCCATATTCCCTACAAGGGCGGCGCGCCGGCCATGTCCGACCTGCTGGGCGGGCAGGTGGACGCCACCTTCATGAACATCAACACCGGGCTGCCCAATATCAGAGCCGGCAAGCTGCGCGCGCTGGCCATCACCAGCGCCAAGCGCTCGCCGCTGCTGCCCGAGGTACCGACGATGGAGGAACTCGGCCACAAGGGCGTGACGGTCTATTCCTGGCAGGCCTTCGCCGCGCCCAAGGGCCTGCCGGCCGATATCAAGACCAAGCTGCACGGCGCCCTGGTCGCCGGCCTGAACGACCCGCAGGTCAAGCCCAAGCTGCTGGAGCTGGGTTTCGAGATCGTCGGCAACACGCCCGAGCAGTTCACCGCCTTCCAGGCCGCCGAGTTCGCGCGCTGGAAGAAGGTGATCGAGGTGGGCAAGATCACCGCCGACTGAAAAGACCACCCCCTACGGCCTTCGGCCGCCCCCTCAAGGAGGCACGCCCGTAGGACCGGCGGAGCCGGATCCGCGGGCGTCGCTTGGGAATACAGCTGTTGAGAACACATCATGACTGCTAGTACGCCGCTCTATATCAAGATGCACGAGGCCGACAATGTCGCCATCGTCGCCAACGAGGGTGGGCTGGATGCCGGCAGCCGTTTCCCGGATGGGCTGACCCTGGTCGACCGCGTGCCGCAGGGCCACAAGGTCGCGCTGACGGACCTGGCCGCGGGCGCCGCGGTGCGGCGCTACAACGTCGTGATCGGCCGCGTGATCAAGCCCGTGCCGGCCGGCAGCTGGATCCACGAGCGCCTCTTGGAGATGCCCGAGGCGCGCGCACTGGACGGGCTGCCGATCGCCACGGTCCGGCGCGCGCCGCTCGAAGCCCTGGAGGGCTATACCTTCGAGGGCTACCGCAATGCCGATGGCACGGTGGGCACGCGCAACATCCTGGCGATCACGCAGACCGTGCAATGCGTGGCCGGCGTCGTGGACTTCGCGGTCCGGCGCATCAAGGCCGAGCTGCTGCCGAACTATCCGAACGTCGACGACGTGGTCGGGCTGGAGCATGGCTATGGTTGCGGGGTCGCGATCGACGCACCGGACGCGGTCATTCCGATCCGCACCTTGCGCAACATCACGCTGAACCCCAACTTCGGCAACGAGGTGATGGTGGTCAGCCTGGGCTGCGAGAAGCTGCAGCCCGAGCGCCTGCTGCCGCCGGGCAGCTTCGCGATCGCGCCGGACCAGGGCGAAGAGCCACAAGGGATCGGTGCCGACGTGGTGTGCCTGCAGGACGGCGCGCATGTCGGCTTCATGTCGATGATCGAATCGATCATGCGCACCGCCGAGCAGCACCTGCAGCGCCTGAATGCGCGCCGCCGCGAGACCGTGCCGGCCAGCGCGCTGGTGGTGGGCGTGCAATGCGGCGGCAGCGATGCCTTCAGCGGCGTGACCGCCAACCCGGCCGTGGGCTTCTGCACCGACCTGCTGGTGCGCGCCGGCGCCACCGTGATGTTCTCCGAGGTCACCGAGGTGCGCGACGGCATCGACCAGCTGACCGCGCGCGCCGCCAGCCCCGAGATCGCCGAGGCGATGATCCGCGAGATGGCCTGGTACGACGCCTACCTGAAGCGCGGCAGCGCCGACCGCAGCGCCAACACCACGCCCGGCAACAAGAAGGGCGGCCTGTCCAATATCGTCGAGAAGGCCATGGGCTCGATCGTCAAGAGCGGCAGCGCGCCGATCGGCGGCGTGCTCTCGCCCGGCGAGAAGCTCAGCGACCGCGGCATCCGCAGCGGCCTGGTCTACACCGCCACGCCGGCCAGCGACTTCATCTGCGGCACCCTGCAGCTGGCCGCCGGCATGAATCTGCATGTGTTCACCACCGGCCGCGGCACGCCCTATGGCCTGGCCGAGGTGCCGGTCATCAAGGTGGCGACCCGCAGCGAGCTGGCGCGCCGCTGGCATGACCTGATGGACATCAACGCCGGCCGCATCGCCGACGGCGAGGCCTCGATCGAGGAGCTCGGCTGGGAGATGTTCCGCTTGATGCTGGACGTGGCGAGCGGCCGCAGGAAGACCTGGGCCGAGCGGTGGCAGCTGCACAACGCCCTGGTGCTGTTCAATCCCGCGCCGATTACCTGAGCGCCGGTGCGCCTGCCCGGGCCGCCCGCGGCGGCCCGTTCTTCGCCAGCACCACAAGACCCGCATGACGAAGAGAATCCCGATCGCGGCCCGCCGCGGCTTCCTGAAGACGGCGGCCGGCAGCAGCCTGGCCGGCCTGCCGCCCGGCGCCTGGGCCCAGGCCTTCGATTTCAAGCCCAACCAGCGCCACCCCGACCCGGCGGTCCTGATCCTGGACCCGAGCTTCGCGAAGTACCGCATCTACACGGCGTGATGGTGTTCGGCCCGCAGGGCAAGCCGCTCGCCTTCATCCGCCTGCCGGAGCGCTGCGCGAACCTCTGCTTCGGTGGCCCGAAGAACAACCGGGTCTATATGGCCAGCTGCCATTCGCTGTACGCCATGTACTTCGAGACGCATGGCGCGGACAGAACCGGCCCGGGCCCACTTGCCGGCAGGCCCCTCATTCGGCCCTAACATGGCGGCATGAAGACCATCTATATCTTTGGCGCCATCCTGGCCTGCAGCGTCGTCGGCGCCCTGATCGGCAGCCGTTCCATGAAGACCGTGCTGCTGGTGGGCTCCGGCGGCCTCTCCCTCTACGGACTGTTGCGCCTGCTGGGCTGAACCGGCGGCCGCCACGGGCGACGCGCTTTTCTATACTGGAGCGACCGACCCAGCCTTCCAGAGGAACCGCCTTCCCATGCTTGCGCGCCTCCGCCGTGCCCTCCTCAGCCTGCCCGCCCGGATTGTTGCAGGGCTTTACCTGCTCTATCTGCTGCTGGGCTGGTTCGCCTTCGATCCGCTGCTGCGCTGGGGGCTGCCCAAGCTGGTGGGCGAGCGCAGCGGCTACCGCTTGACGATCGAGCGAGCGCGCTTCAATCCTTTCGGCCTGACGGTCGAGCTGCAGGGCGTGGCGCTGCAGGAGCCGCAGGGCAAGCCGCTGCTGGCGCTGCAGCGCCTGTTCGCCGACTTCGAACTGGCGAGCCTGCCGCGCCGCGCCTATGTCTTCGACCAGCTGCAACTCGAGCGCCCGGCGGTGCAACTGGAGCTGCTGGCCGACGGCAGGCTCAACTGGCTGAATTTTCTTGCGGCGCTGGCCGGCCCGTCTACCGAGCCGCCGCCGGCGGCCGAGCAAGACCTGACCCGCCTGGTGGTGCGCCATTTCGCGCTGGCGCAGGGTCGCGTCGACTTCGCCGACCGCCAGGTGGCCGGCGGCTTCGAGACCCGCCTCGATCCGCTCGACTTCGAACTGCACGAGCTGTCCACCCTGCCCGAGGACAAGGGCCAGCACACGCTGGCCGCCCGCCTGGGCGCGGACGCCGTGCTGCGCTGGAAGGGCGAGCTGGCACTGAACCCGTTGCGCGCCAACGGCGAGTTCGTGCTGAACAATCTGGGGCTGGAGCGCTTGTGGCCCTATCTGCGCGACCATCTGAACATGGCGCCGCCGCAGGGCAAGGCCTCGCTGAGCTTCGGCTACCGGGCCAGCTATGCGAACGAGCGCCTGGACCTGCAGCTGGATCGGCTGGAAGCGGGGCTGCAGGGCCTGGCGCTGCGTGGCAAGGACGATGCCGAGCCGGCCCTGCGCCTCGATGCGCTGACAATTGCCGGCGGCCAGCTGGATCTGGAGCAGCGCCGCCTGAGCTTGCAGAGCATTGCGCTGCGCGGCGGCCGCATCGCCGCGGCGCGTGGTGTCGATGGGCGCATCGACCTGCAGGACTGGTTGCGGCCGTCCGCGCCGGCCGCCGCCGCGCCACCCGCCCAGCCGGCGGCCGCGCGGCCCTGGGCCTTGGCCGTGCAGCAGGCCAGCGTCGACGGCCTGGCCCTGCGCTATCTGGACCGCGGCTTCAAGCAGCCGCTGACGGCCGAGGTCGGCGCGTTCAAGCTGGGGCTCAAGGTCGAGGGGCTGGTCGGCGGCCGCGAGGCGCCGGACCTGCGGCTGCAGGACCTGCGCGCCGAGGCCAGCGCGCTCAAACTGCGTTCCGGCAGCACGGCCCAGCCCTGGCTGGAACTCGGCTCGGCGCTGCTGGAGGAGGGCCAGCTGAAGCTGGCCGCGCGCGAGGCCAGCCTGGGCCGCGTGCTGCTGAGCGGCGGCACCCTGAACGCGCTGCGTGATGCGAGCGGCCAGCTGTCGCTGCCGGCGGCGCTGCAGGCGCAGGGCGCTGTCGGGGTTCCCGAGCCCGATAGTGCCAAGAATGCCAAGGAGCAGGCCTGGCGCTACCGTCTCGGCAAGTTCGAACTCAGCCAATGGCGGGTCGGGCTGCGCGACGAGAGCAGCCAGCCCGCCGCCACGCTGAACCTGCAGAACATCCAGGCCAGCGCCGAAGGGCTGAGCGAGGATGCCAAGGCCGCCGTGCCGCTGCGGCTGAGCCTGGACGTGCAGGAGGGCGGGCGGCTCGAGCTGAGCGGCAAGGCCGTGCCGGCCGCCCCATCGGCCGACCTGCGCCTGAAGCTGCAGGGCCTGGCGCTGGCGCCGGCCGGCCCGCAACTGGCGGCGGTCTCCGATCTCAAGCTGGCGCGCGGCCAGGCCGATCTGGACGGGCGCCTGCTCTATGCCAAGGGCGAGCCCAGCTTCGAGGGCAGCTTCGCGCTGCGCGATCTGCTGATCACCCAGAACCAGGAGCGTTTCCTGGCCTGGAAGCGCCTGTCCAGCCGCCGGCTGTCGGTCGACCTGCATGGTCTGAAGGCCGGCGTCGTGGAGCTGGACGGCCTGGGCGCCAAGCTGATCATCGCCAAGGACCGCACGCTCAATGTGGTCAAGGCCTTCCATCCGCGCGCGGGCGCGAGCGCCCCGGCGGCCAAGACCCCCGCGTCGGCCGGTGCGCCCCCCTACCGCGTCGACGTGGCGCGCGTGCGCTTCGACGGCGGCGAGATGGACTTTGCCGACCTCTCGCTGGCCTTGCCCTTCGGCACGCATATCCATCAGCTGAAGGGCTATATCGTCGGCCTGTCCACCCAGCCCGGCAACCAGGCCCGGGTGGAGCTGGGCGGACAGGTGGACGAGTACGGCCTGGCCAGCGCCGCCGGCACCCTGAACCCGGCCGATCCCACCGACGCGATGGACCTGAAGGTGCAGTTCAAGAATGTCGAGATGACCTCGCTGACGCCCTATTCGGCCACCTTCGCCGGGCGCCGCATCGACTCGGGCAAGCTCTCGCTGAATCTCGACTACAAGCTGCAGTCGCGCCAGCTCAAGGGCGAGAACCAGATCATCATGGACAAGCTCAAGCTGGGCGAGCGCGTGCCCGGCTCCGATGCGCCCAGCCTGCCGCTGGACCTGGCGGTGTCGCTGCTGGAGGACTCCGACGGCCGCATCGACCTGGGCCTGCCGGTGTCCGGCAGCCTGGACGATCCGCAGTTCAGCATCGGCGGCGTCGTCTGGAAGGCCTTCACCGGCCTGCTGACGAAGATCGTCACCGCGCCCTTCCGCGCCATCGGCGCCCTGCTGGGCGGTGGCGGCGACACGGACAAGCTGGCCGACATCCAGTTCGCCGCCGGCGACGAAGGCCTGCAGCCGCCCGAGCGCGAGAAGCTCGACCAGCTGGCCAAGGCCCTGGGCCAGCGGCCCGGTTTGGCCCTGGAGGTGGCGGGGGCCTACGACCCGGCGGCCGACAAGGCGGCGCTGCAGGACCTGAGCCTGCGGCGTGCCTATGCCAAGCAGCGTGGCCGCGAGGTCGGCGCGGAGCGCGACCCCGGTCCGGTCGGCACGCGCCAGCCCGAGGCACAGAAGGCGCTGGAAGCCCTGTTCGTGCAGCGTTTCGGCGCGGCGGCGCTGGAGCAGCTGCGCGTCCGCTACCGCCAGGCCAATCCCGATGTGAACAAGCCCGGTGTGGCCGCGGCGGCGCTGGACAAGGTCAAGACCCTGTTCAAGGCCGCTCCGCCACCGCTCAGCGAGGAAGAGGCGGCGCGCCTGCGTGGCGCCGATCTGCATGATCTGATCAAGCAGCGCCTGCAGGACAGCGAACCGGTCGCCGAGGCCCAGCTGCAGAGCCTGGCCCAGCAGCGCGCCCAGGGCATCCGGCAGCAGATGCTGACGCGCGGCGTGGCGACGGAGCGCGTGCGCATGCTGACGCCGGAGTCGCGTGCGGCCGAGGGGGCCGCGGTGCATGTCAGGCTCAAGCTGGGAGCGGCCGCCGCGATGCCGGCGGCGGCCGGCAAGCCCTGACCCCGGCGCTCAGTTCAGCAGCGCGTCGCCGCGGCGGTCGAGATACAGGCGCTGCACCCAGCGCGCCGATTGGGCCTGCGCCTCGTCATGGGGGCGGACCTCGTGGCGCAGACCGATCGCCACCCGGCCGGTCCACCAGACCAGCCGGCCCGAGCCGGCCAGCCAGTAGGGGCCGACATGGCCCGGCGGGATCTCCAGGCAGGCGTCCTGGGCATTGTGCTGGAGCCTGCGCGACAGGCCTTCCGCATGAGGGCTGTTCAACCGATTCACCATCATCAGCTCCCGGAGTTGCGTAACAACTGTGCCGCAAGCGCCGGTGCGAATGCTGTCCCCGACTTGGGGGAGCGGGATATTGGCCGGCCGGGCCGATTTCTGAGTCATGATGCGATGAGTCGCCCGCAACGCCCGACATGGCGCTGCCGGGCAAGGACAAAGGCCCGCCGGCAATCTGCCGGCGGGCCTTTCTTTTTGCTCGGGAGAGCGGGCTTGCTCAGCGGGTGCCGGCCAGCAGCTCGTTCGCCGACTGGTTCTGCTTCAGCACAGCCAGCTGGGGATAGTCGGAGTGGTCGCCGTTGCGCAATTGCAGCTCGCCGTTGGCGCGGGCCTGTTGCAGTTCCGCAAACACCTCGGCGCGGCTCTTGGTCGACGTGAAGGCGAGGCTGGGGCCGTAGCTTTCGCTGTCGACGCGCTCCAGTTCACCATTGGCGCGGGCCTGCTTCAGATCGGCCAGCACGGCGCTGCGGCTGGTCTGCGAGCCGCCGGCAGCGATGCCGCGGCCGAAGGCTTCGGGGTTCTCGCTCTGCCACTGGCTCAGCTCGCCGGTGCTGCGGGCACGCTGCAGCTCGGCCACGACCTGCTGGCGGCTCAGGCCATCGGCCATGACGGCACCGGCGGCGATCAGGGACAGGGCAATGACGGTCAGCTTCTTCATGATGATTTCCTTTGGGTTGCGTTGCCGGACCTCGCTTGGGGCTTGCTTGTTGCGCCTTGCGCTGCGTCCATGGGCTCTACTTTGGGCGCTGACCGAGCAAAGAAAAATGCGCTGGGGATCAATGCATCGTTGTGGATTTCGGCATGATCCGGCCCCCCATTCGGACCCTGACCGGACCTGATCCAGGCGCCGGTGACGGCGGGATCGGTGTTCATCGGCGGGTGCGGTCAGGGGCAACAAAGGATGTGGGCGCGAACCATCCAAACTTTCATTTGCTCACCGATGTTCCGGGGCGATACGGGGGCTTCATGGAGCTTTGCCGAGCTTCACCGCCCGGCGGTCGTCGGCGCGTCGGCGGCTGCCGTTGAACGGGGGCGGGGTGGCCGATGCGGCCGGCCGCCAACGGCCACCACAAGGAGTTGCAGCCATGAAGATCGACAGCTACAAGCGTTTCCTGCTCGCCGGGCTTGGCCTGGCGGGCGCCCTGTGCGCCGGCGCCGCCAGCGCCCGCGGCGGCGATGAGGACATCCGCTGGTCCGTCACCATCGGCAGCGACATGCCGGTCTACGGCCACCAGGCGCCGGTCTATCCCCGCTATGCGGCGCCGTATCCGCAGTACCAGCAGCCCACGCGCTGGGACCGCGACGGCGATGGCATCCCGAACCGGCGCGACCGCCTCTACAACCCGGTCTGGGACCGCGATGGCGACGGCGTGCCCAATCGCCATGACCGCTACGACCGCTACGACCGCTACGGCCGCCAGTACGGCCACCACCCCTACGACCACGAAGGCTGGCGCCGCTGATCGCCGCCTCCAGGCGGGGAGGCGCGCAGGTAGGGGTCGGGCCTAAACGAAGCAGCTGCAGCCCAGGGCGCCCCAGAAGGCGCCCGTCTCGGGCCCGCGGCTCTGCGCCGCGCTGGCAACCGCCAGATGGTCATGCCCATGCAGGCCACAGGCGCTGGCGCAGGCGCACATGGCCGCATAGTGGTAGCGCCGCTCCCGCTCGCTGGCGCCGACGGCCGCGCTCTTGCGCGCCTGGTAGCCGCCGTAGCGGCGTACCGGCGACCAGTCCGGTGCGGCCGGTGGCAGCGCCGGGGCCAGGGTCTCGTAGGCGCCGCTGCCATGCACCGGCTTGCCGGCGACGACGGTCAGCACCGATGTGATGTCCTGGATCTGGTCCTCGGCCACCGTCAGATAGTCGCGGTCCAGCACCGCCAGATCGCCGAAGGAGCCGGGCTTGAGCACGCCCTTCTTGCCGCTCTCGCGCGAGAACCAGGCGCCGTCGGCCGTCATCAGCTTCAGCGCGGCGATGCGGTCCAGGCGGCGCTCCTCCGGGTACAGCACCGCGCCACCGATGGTGCGGCCCGACACCAGCCAATAAAGCGCCTGCCAGGGGTTGTAGCTGTTGACGCGCGTCGCGTCGGTGCCCAGGGTCACGGGCAGGCCCATCTCCAGCATGCGCTTTACCGGCGGGGTCTCGGCCGTGGCCTTCAGGCCATAGCGGCGGATGAAGTACTCACCCTGCATCGACATGCGGTTCTGGATCGCGATGCCGCCGCCCAGCTTTTTGATGCGCTCAAGATTGGCCGGGCTGACCGTCTCGCAATGGTCGAAGAACCAGCCCAGCTTGTCGATCGGCAGCTCGCGATGCACCTTCTCGAACACGTCCAGCGCGCGCGACACGGTCTGGTCGTAGGTCGCATGCATGCGCCAGGGCCAGCCGTTGCCGGCCAGGAAGCGCACCACGCCCTCCAGATCGTTCTCCATCGCGGCCGGCATCTCGGGCCGGGGCATCAGGAAGTCCTCGAAGTCGGCGGCCGAGAAGGCCAGCATCTCGCCGGCGCCGTTGAGCTTGTAGAAGTCCGTGCCGTCGCCGGGCCGGCCCATCTTGGCCCAGCGCTGGAAATCGGCCAGCTCCTGCTTGGCCTTCTGCGGGAACAGGTTGTAGGCGATGCGCACCGTCAGCCGGCCTTCCTTGGCCAGCTTGTCGATGATGCCGTAGTCCTCGGGGTAGTTCTGGAAGCCGCCACCGGCATCTCCCACCGAGGTCACGCCCAGGCGGTTCTCCTCGCGCATGAAATGCAGGGTCGAGTTCAGCTGCTGCTCGGGATCCAGCTTGGGGCCGAAGTTCAGCGTGTTGTAGAGCACGAAGGCGTTCGGCTCGGCCAGCAGCAGGCCGGTCGGTTCGCCGGTCTTGGCGTCGCGCTCGATGATGGCCCCGGGCGGCTGCGGCGTGTCCTTGGTATAGCCCACCGCGCGCAGCGCCGCGCGGTTCAGGAAGGCCATGTTGTAGAGGTTCAGCACGAACACCGGCGTGTCAGGCGCGGCCGCGTTCAGCTCGGCCAGGGTGGGCATGCGGCGCTCCTCGAACTGGAACTCGTTCCAGCCGCCGACCACCCGCACCCATTGCGGAGACGGTGTGCGCCGGGCCTGCTCGCGCAGCATCTCCAGTGCCGCGCCGAGGCTGCGCACGCCGTCCCAGCGCAGCTCCAGGTTGTAGTTCAGGCCGCCGCGGATGATGTGCATGTGCGAGTCGGTCAGGCCCGGGATCACGCGGCGGCGGGCCAGGTCGACGATGCGCGTGCCGCCGCCGGCCAGCTTGGAGATCTCGGCGTCGCTGCCCACGGCCATCACCACGCCGGCCTTCAGAGCGATCGCCATGGCCTCGGGCCTGCCCGGGTCGAGCGTCGTGATGCGGCCGTTGCGCAGGATCAGCTCGGGCGCACCGCTGCCGGCGGTCTGGGCCAAGGCCGGACCGGCCAGCACCGTCAGGCCGAGGGCCGCGGCGGCTTCGAGGAAGTCACGACGCGGGGGGGTGTCGGGACCTTGGGTGAGCAATGGCTTGAGCATGATGGAGAACCTCGGCGGGCCGGGATGGCCGTTCACGGTTGATCTTGCCGCAGGGCCCCCAGCGCGCCCTACCGTGATCGGTGCAGAGGCGTCTCTCCCGATTGGGGGAGCTGGTGCAAGCCCGCGGGCCCTGGGTCGACACCGACCGCCCTGCGTATCGCCCCGGATGAGAGATTTGTCAATATGGCGTTCCACCGGATACAGGAAGGAGGGGCCTTCGCTGCATGCTCCACCTCAGGGCTCTGCCAAAGAAGGACGCACGGCTCGACCGTGGGGACGGCGCAGGGTTTCGCAGTTTCGCCAACAATGATCAGCGGATCAACGCCGCTGCGCTTATCGTGAAAACGCGTCTTAGCTCTCCTCGATGCCTGGTCTTGGCCCTGCTGCTCGTTGCGGCCCTCCCGGGCCGTGCAGAGGAGCCGGCGCCCTGGCGGCCGCAGACGGTGTTCGCGCAGCTGGGTGTGGCCGAGAGGGCGCAGAGCGTCACCGCCGGCCTGGTCTGGGACTGGGGCTGGCAGCGCGAGCTGGGCTGGGGCCATGTCAGCGGGCATTGGGAGTTGTCGCTGGGGCGTTGGCATAGCGAGGGTGCCCATGGCGGCAGCGCGTGGCTGTTTGACCTCGGGGTGACACCGGCGTTGCGCCTGCGTTCGCCCGGCGGGGCGCCCGGCTGGTTTGTCGAGGCCGGGATCGGCGCTCATCTTCACAGCAACTACTACCGCAACCGCGACAAGCAATTCAGCACCCGCTTCAACTTTGGCGACCACCTGGCCGTGGGCCATGAATGGGGGGCGGGCCGGCAGCAGGAGCTGGCGCTGCGCCTGCAGCATTTCTCCAATGCCGGCATCAGGCGGCCCAACCCGGGCGAGAACTTCCTGCAGCTGCGCTACTCGCGGCGGATCTGAGTCGGCGTGGCGGCCGCGCGCCAAGCTGGGGGCTGGAATCATCACGGGAGACGCCGATGCGCGATGTCCTCGACCTGCCCCTGTCGGGCGGCAATGCTGCGGCGCTCGCCGCGCTGGAGCAAGGCCTGCACGAGTTCCGCTGCTTTCGCGGCGATCCGGTCGCCAGCGTCGAGGCCGCGCTGGCCGCCGCGCCCGACTTGGTGATGGCCCATGTGCTGAAGGCCTGGCTGCTGCTGCTGAGCACCGAGGCGCCGGCGCTGGCGCCGGTGCGCGAGGCGCTGGCCCGGGCGCGCGCGCTGCCGCACAACGGGCGCGAGGCCGCGCATCTGGCGGCGCTCGAGGCGCTCGCCGCGGGGCGCTGGCAGCTCGCCGGCCTGCTGCTGGAGGACCTGAGCATTGCCTGGCCGCTGGACGTGCTGGCGCTGCAGGCCGGTCAGCAGATCGATTTCTTCACCGGCGATGCGCGCATGCTGCGCGACCGCATCGCGCGGGCGCTGCCGGCCTGGTCGGCCGGCATGCCAGGGCGTCATGCGGTGCTGGCCATGCAGGCCTTCGGGCTGGAGGAATGCGGCGACTATGCGCGCGCCGAGCGGCTCGGCCGCGAGGCGGTGGCGCTGGAGCCGCACGACGGCTGGGCCCAGCATGCGGTGGCCCATGTGCTGGAGATGCAGGGCCGGCGCGCCGAGGGCATTGCCTGGATGCGCGGCAACCCGGGCTGGCAGCAGGACAGTTTCCTGGCGGTGCACAACTGGTGGCATCTGGCGCTCTACCACCTGGCCGAGGGCGATGTCGACGCGGTGCTGGCGCTCTACGACGGCCCGATCAAGGGCGGCCGCTCCGAGCTGGTGCTGGAGCTGCTGGACGCCAGCGCCCTGCTGTGGCGCCTGCGGCTGCGTGGCGTGGAGGTCGGGGCGGCGCGCTGGACCGCGCTGGCCGAGCGTTGGGCGCCGCATGCCGGCAGCGCCAACTACGCCTTCAACGACATGCATGCGGCGATGGCCTTTGCCGGCGCCGGCCGTGCCGATCTGGTGCGCGAGCTGCGCGCCGCCCAGCAGCGCGGCCTGCGCGAGGACGGCGACAACGCGGCCTTTCTGCGCGAGGTCGGCCGGCCGGCCACCGAGGCGATGCTGGCCTATGCCGAGGGCCGCTACCGCGAGGCCGTGCAGCTGCTGCGGCCGATACGCAGCCATGCGCACCGCTTCGGCGGCAGCCATGCCCAGCGCGACCTGCTGGAGCAGACCCTGATCGCGGCCGCCGAGCGCGGTGGCGAGGCGGGCCTGGCGCAGGCCCTGCGGACGGAGCGGCGCCTGCTGGCCGAGCAGCGCGGACGGCCGCACTAGCGGCCGCGCCGGTGCCGTGTCAGCGCGGCAGGCCGATCACCGTGCCCTCGCGGCGGGCGTCGGCGGCGCCGTACTGCTTGCCGGTCTGGCGGTCGACGATCACCGCCTGCACCGAGCCGATCTCGGTGACGCCCACGGTGTAGCCCAAGCCGCGCAGGCCGTCGAGCGTGGCCTGCGGGAAGCCCGGCTCCACCGAGACCGCGCTGCCGGCCGCGGTGACCGAGAGGCGCGGCGCATCGATCGCGTCCTGGATGCTCATCTTGTGGTCGATCAGGTTCAGCGCGACATTGAACACCGAGTTGATGATGGTCGCCCCGCCGGGCGAGCCGAAGGCGATCAGCGGCCGGCCCTCGGGCGTGAAGATCATCGCCGGCGTCATGCTGCTGCGCGGGCGCTTGCCGGGCTGCACATCGTTGAAGCCGGGTGCGCCGGTGTAGGGGTTGGTGCTCGGCACGGTGTTGAAGTCGGTCAGCTCGTTGTTGAGCAGGAAGCCCAGGCTGCGGAAGCTGCCGTCGGCGCGGCGGTAGCCGGCGAACACGCCGATGCCATGCGAGGACTCGATCGTGTTGGTGTAGCTGACCATATTGCCCCACTTGTCCACCACCGAGAAATGGGTGGTGGTCTCGCCGGGGCCGGTGACCGGCTCGGCCACGGCCATCAGCCGGCCGGGCTCGGTGCCGGCCAGCTCGAAGGGCCGCGGGTCGCCGGGCGCCGGGTTGGGCGTGATGCGGTAGTTGGGCAGGATGGCTGCGCCGCGCTGGCCCACGTAGACGGGATGCAGCAGGCCCTTGGCCGGCACCGGCGCGAAGTCGGAGTCGCCCATCCAGACCGAGCGATCGGCGAAGGCCAGGCGCATCGCCTCGGCCATCACATTGGTGGTCTTCAGCGCGCCGAAGCCGTAGCCCTGGGCAGCGTCGCCGATCGGGAAGCGCTCCAGCATCTTCAGCATCTGGATCAGGGTCAGACCGCCGGAGGAGGGCGGCGACATGGCCTTGATCCGGTAGCCGCGGTACAGGCCCTCGATCGGCGCGCGCAGGGCCGGCTGGTAGGCGGCCAGGTCCGCGTAGTCCATGCTGCCGCCCTTGCCGCCGGGGGCCTGCGGGCGGTTGAACTGCTGGCCCTCGACGATGCCCTTGGCGATGTCGCAGCCCTTGTCGGGCATGTAGAGATAGAAGCAGTCCGGGCCGTGGCTGGCGATCAGGCGGAAGGTCTCGGCCAGCGGCTTGTTCTGCACCAGCGCGCCGACCGTCGGCGGCACGCCGCCGGGGCAGAAATAGTCGGCCGCCTCGGGCGAGTTGGTCGAGCGCGCATTGCAGCTCACGCTGGCATAGCGCGGCGTGGCGGCAAAGCCCTCGTCGGCCAGCCGGATGGCCGGCTGCAGCACCTGGCCCAAGGGCAGCTTGCCATACTGCTGCAGGGCCAGCGCGGTGCCGCGCACCATGCCGGGCACGCCGACGGCCACGCCCTGCAGCGAGGCATTGGGCACGCCGACGAACATGTCCGGCGTGGCGCCGGCCGGCGCCTTCTCGCGGGTGTCGATCGCGAAGGTCTGGCCGGTCCCGGCCAGGTGGATCAGCATGAAGCCGCCGCCGCCGACCCCGGCCGACTGCGGCTCGACCACATTGAGCGCATAGGCGATCGCCACGGCCGCATCGATGGCGTTGCCGCCGCGCTCCAGCATCTGCGCGCCGGCCTCTGCGCCATAGGGGTTGGCCACCGAGACCACGCCCTGGCGGAAGGCCTTGCCGGCCCAGCTGGGCGGCTTGCCCTGGGCCTGGGCGGGCAGCTTGACGCTGCTGGTGACGCCCAGCGTGGCGTCGCCCTCGTCGGCCTGGGCCCAGCCGCTCAGGCCGCAGGCCAGCAGCAGGGCCAGCCGCCGGCGCGATGCCGGTCCCAACGCAAAGCTTGACTTGGACATGCTCGGTCTCCTTGTGATGATGGCCGTCGCCATGGTTGCGCGGCGCGGCTATCGTCACCCGCAGGGCGGGCCGGCGCAAGGCGGGCGGGGCGAGCCGCGTCCGTGGACCTTAGGGATGTCCGCCCCTTGGGATTTGCGCTAATCGGCCAGCTTGACTAGCGGCACATAGGCCGCCTCGATCCGGGCCAGCACGCCCTGGGCGCGGATGCGCGCCAGGCCGGCATCGAACTCGTCGCGCAGGGCCGCGTCACGGAAGCCGACGCGGTAAGGGATCTTGTCGAACAGCGGGAACAGCTCGACCGCGAAGGGCTGTTCGCGGAAGCGGCGGCTGGCGCGCAGCTGGGCCAGCTGGTGCTCGTAGATATGGCGCTCGGCCACGATCGCGTCGGCCTGGCCGCCGAACAGCATGCGCAGCTGCGACAGCTGATCGGCCTCTTCCTTGTAGCGCGGGTTGGCGCGCGCCATCTTCGCGAAATCCGGCCCCAGATAGTCGACCGCCCGCTGGAATGCCACCAGGCGCAGCCGGCCCAGATCGGCGATCGCGGGCGCCTGCGCGAAGCGGCCCTTGGGGGCGATCAGGAAGTCCTGGTAATGGATGTAGACCTCGGAATAGGCGGCGGCGACGCCGGAGTCGGGCGTGATCGTCGCCGCGCCGTCGCACAGCCCGGCCTGCAGCGTCACCGGCACGCGCGCCTGGGGCACGAAGCTGATGCGCAGGCTGTGGCCGGCGGCCTGCAGTGCGGCGCGGATGATGTCGATCTCGATGCCGCGGCCGGTCTTCTCGTCGGCGAAGGGGGCCAGCGACTGGCCGAACACGATGTGCACCTCGGCCGCCCGCGCGCCGCCGCCGGCGGCCAGGAGGAGGACGCAGAAGAGCAGGCGGCACAGCCGGCGGGCATTCATGCCGGTGATTTTGCCTGGATGCCTGCCGCCCGTGGCGGCGCCTCGGCGCGCCGCAGCCAGGCGCCGGCCTCGGCCGGCAGCAGCGGCCTGGCGAACAGATAGCCCTGCAGCGACCGGCAGCCGGCCGCACGCGCGGCCTCGGCCTGGGCCTCGGTCTCGATGCCCTCGGCCACCACCTCCAGCCGCAGCGCCGCCGCGAGCTGGCAGATCGCCCGCACGACCGCGCTGGCGGCCTGCTGCGGCATCGGCTCGATCAGGCTGCGATCGATCTTGACCGCGTCCAGCGGCAGGCTGCGCAGCAGGTTCAGCGACGAGAAGCCGGTGCCGAAATCGTCCAGCGCCACCTTGATGCCCAGGGCCTTGAGCCGCGCCAGGCGCTCGCGCGCCTGCTCGGCGTCGCGCACCGCCGCGGTCTCGGTGATCTCCAGGGTCAGCAGCATCGGCGGCAGCGCGAAGCGCTCCAAGGTGCGCAGCACGAAGGTCGGGAAGCCCGGATCCTGCAGCTGCAGCGGCGAGACATTGACGGCCACCGGCAGCGCCCGGCCGCCCTGATCGCGCCATTCGGCCAGTTGCCGGCAGGCCTGCTCCAGCAGCAGGGCGCCCAGCGGCAGGATCAGGCCGGTGCGCTCGGCCGCCGGCACGAAGTCCGCCGGGCTGACGATGCCATGGCCGGGGCGGTGCCAGCGCACCAGGGCCTCGAAGCTCTGCAGCGCGCCGTCGGCGGCGGCCACCTTGGGCTGGTAGAGCAGCCGGAATTCCTCGTTGTTTAGGCCGGCGCGCATCGCCTGCTCGGCCAGCATGCTGGCGCTGATGCGATGGGCGCCGCTGGCCTGGGCCCAGCGTTCCGAGATGCCCGGATCCTGCTTGGCCTCATGCATAGCGGCGCTGGCCTCGCGCATCAGGCCATCGGCGTCGCGGGCCGCCGAGGGAAAGCGGGCCACGCCCATCGAGACGTCCACATAGATGGCGTGCCCGTCGACGGCCACCGGCCGCGTCAGGCGTCGGCGCAGGCGCTCGGTCAGGGCCTCCGGCGGCTCGGCCGTGCTGCCGTCGACGGCCAGCAGCACGAACTCGTCCTCGCCCAGATGCATGGCCTCGGCCCGCAGCGGCTCGAACTCCTCGCGCAGCAAGCCGGCCATCGCGCGCAGCAGCGCATCGCCGGTGGCATGGCCGTAGGCATCGTTGAGCAGGGTGAAGCGGTCCAGGTCCAGCCAGATCAGGCCGAAGGGCCGGTCGGCCGCGCACAGTTCGCGCAGCCGCCGCTGCAGCGCGCTGCGGTTGGGCAGACCGGTCAGCGGGTCGTGCGTGGCCTGGTGCAGCAGGGCCTGGGCGGCCTGGAAACGGTCGGTGTCGTCGCTGACGACGATGTGCTCGGCGGCACGGCCGCGCCAGCTGACCCGCCAGGACGAGAACACCAGGCGCATCATGCCGCCGTCGCTGCGCTGGCGCTCGCCCTCCCATCGGGCCTGCGGCAGGAGCCCGCCCAGCACCGCGCGGTGGCGCGCCGCGGTGCTACGCAGCAGTTCATCGGGCTGCTGCCGGAGCAGGAGCTCCAGGGCGCTGAGGTCCGGCACGCCATACAGGCGCAACAAGGCAGCATTGACATACAGCATGCGCTTGCCGCGCTTGATCGCGACGCCCTGGTGCGAGTTCTCGGTGAGGAAATGCAGCTGTTCGCGCAGCTGGCGCGATTCGACATTGGCGTGCCGCAGCGCCGCCAGCATCAGGCTGATGCCCAGCATCAGGCGCAGCGCGGCGCCGACGCTGGCCTGCAGCGGCAGCCATTCGGGGCCGCCCAGCGAATAGGGGAACTGGCTCAGGCCCAGCAGCAGCAGCAGCAGGCCGGCGCTGCGCTCGGCCCGGCCCTGGCTCCACAGCCAGCGCAGCGCCACCAGGCCCAGCCAGGTCTGCAGCCCGGCGCCGGCGGCCTGCGCGACCTCGATGCCCTGGGCGATCAGGGCCGCGAACAGGCCCAGCAGCGCCAGGCTCAGCCACAGGGTTTCGCGCCGCGCCAGCGGCCGGCCGATCAGCTCGCGCAGGCCCAGTACCAGCAGGGTCATCGCGGCCGCGCCCGCCGCGGCCATGCCGGCGCCGCCCAGCAGATGCGGCAGCGGCGCGGGTTTCAGCCATAGCAGATAGGCCGGCGTGGCCAGCACATGGACCAGGAAGCTGGCGCCCAGCAGGCGCGCAAAACCCTGATCGCGTTCGCGCACCCACACCAGCCAGAGCGCGAGGCCGATGACCAGGTTGACCAGCAGATTGAACGCGAGTGCGTAGATCAAGTGAGATGTCGAGAAGGGGCGAGGCGGACCTTGCGGGCCCGGGGATCTTAGGACCTGTAACAAGAGGCCCCGAGCGCCAACTGCGCATTACTGCCGCTTTGGCCTTGCGCGAGGGGGCCGGAGGGGGGCGAGCGCGAGCGCCAACGAAAAAAGGCGCCGGGCTTGCGCCGGCGCCCTTGCAGGGCTGGTGCCGCAGCGGCCCTCAGCCGGCCTGGATGCGCTGGGCCAGATGGGCCAGCGCTTCCTCCACCTGGTCGACCAGCACCAGGCACAGGTCACCCGGGGCCAGCCGTGCCAGCGCGCGGTCGATCGCGACGAACTCGCCGCGGATCTCTTCCACATGCGCGGTGCGGGTCGCACCCTCCAGGCCCTGGCGCAACAGGGCCAGCACCTCGCCGTCCTCGCGGCCGCGCTGGCAGGCGTCCTGGAACAGGATCACCTCGTCGAAGGCCTGGCCCAGGATCTGGGTCTGGGCGCGGATGTCCTCGTCGCGGCGGTCGCCGGCGCCGGAGATCACCACCGAGCGCTTCTGGGCCGGCAGGGCCTGGACGGCCGCCACCAGGGCGCGCATCGCGTCGGCGTTGTGGCCATAGTCGGCCACCACGGTGGCGCCGCGGTAGTCCATCACATTGAAGCGGCCCGGCACATTGTCGGCATCGTTGCTGAAGCTGGCCAGGCCGCGGCGGATCGTGTCCCAGTCGAGGCCGACGCCCCAGCCGGCCGCCACCGAGGCCATCGCGTTCTCGACCTGGAAGGGGATCGCCCCGCCGCGCGTGAAGGGGATGTCGCGCAGCGGGATGGTCTCGCGCCAGCTGCCCTGGGCGGCCACCAGCTGGTCGCCGTCGATATAGACGCAGCGCTTGCCCTGCGAGCGGTGCGCGGCCATCAGCGCATGGTGGCGGTCGGCGGCGAAGAAGATGATCTGGCCGGGGCAGACCGCGGCCATGCCCGCCACCACCGGGTCGGCGGCGTTCAGCACCGCATAGCCGGTGGGCGCCACGTTCTGCACGATCACGCGCTTGACCAGGGCCAGCTCCTCGACGGTGTTGAGGAAGTTCATGCCCAGGTGGTCGCCCTCGCCGAGATTCGTGACCACCGCGACCTGGCAGCGGTCGAAGCCCAGGCCCTCGCGCAGCACGCCGCCGCGCGCGGTCTCGAACACGGCCGCCTCGACGTCCGGGTGCATCAGCACATTGCGCGCGCTCTTCGGGCCGGAGCAGTCGCCGCTGTCGATCTGGCGGCCGTCGACATAGACGCCGTCGGTGTTGGTCATGCCGACCTTCAGGCCGCAGGTGGCGAACAGATGGGCGATCAGGCGCGTGGTCGTGGTCTTGCCATTGGTACCGGTGACGGCGACCACTGGAATGCGACCGTCCTCGCTCTTCTGGCCGGCGCCGTAGAGATGCGAGATGATGGCCTCGCCGACATTGCGGCCCTTGCCGTAGCTGGGGCTCAGGTGCATGCGCAGGCCCGGCGCGGCGTTGACCTCGACGACGCCGCCGCTCTGTTCCTCCAGCGAGCGCAGCACGCTCTCGGCCACCACGTCGACGCCGCAGACATGCAGGCCCACGACCTGGGCCGCGGCGATCGCGCGGGCCGCCACGTCGGGATGCACATCGTCGGTCACGTCGGTGGCCGTGCCGCCGGTGGAGAGGTTGGCGTTGTTGCGCAGGATCACGCGGCGGCCCTTCTCGGGCACCGACTCCGGCGTCAGGTCCTGCAGGGCCAGGCGCGCCACCGCGATCTCGTCGAAGCGGATCTTGGTCAGCGAGGTGGCATGGCCGTCGCCGCGCTTGGGGTCGGCATTGACCTTGTCGACCAGCTGCTTGACGGTCAGTTGGCCGTCGCCGATCACATGCGGCGGATCGCGGCGCGCGGCGGCCACCAGCTTGTCGCCCACCACCAGCAGGCGGTAGTCGCTGCCGGGCAGGAACTTCTCGACCATCACCTGGCCGATCTCGTCGGCGGCCTTGTAGGCGATCTCCATATGCTCGCGCGAGGCCACGTTGACCGTCACGCCCTTGCCCTGGTTGCCGTCCTGCGGTTTGACCACCACCGGCAGGCCGACCTCGAGCGCGGCGGCCCAGGCGTCGTCGATGCCGTCGACCGGGCGGCCGATCGGCACCGGCACGCCGGCCGATTGCAGCAGGCGCTTGGAGAGGTCCTTGTCCTGGGCGATCGATTCGGAGACCGCGCTGGTGGCATCCACCTCGGCGGCCCAGATGCGGCGCTGCTTGGCGCCCCAGCCGAACTGCACCAGGCTGCCCTGGGTCAGGCGGCGGTAGGGCACGCCGCGGGCTTGTGCCGCGTCGACGATGGAGCCGGTCGAGGGGCCGAGGCGCACGTCCTCGTCGAGCTCGCGCAAGCGGGCCAGCGTGGCGTCGATGTCGAAGCTGCCGCCGCGCTCCCCATTCTGCGCGGCCTGCAGCAGTTCCACCGCGGCATCGAAGGCCAGGCGGCCGACGTCTTCCTCGCTGTACTCCACGACCACCTGGTAGGTGCCGGCCTCGCCGGTCACATGGGTGTGGCTGAAGGTCACCGGGCAGCCGGCCTGGGCCTGCAGGGCCAGCGCGGCCTGCTCCAGCACATGGGCCAGCGAGATCGGCGTCTTCTGGCTGCTGGCCGGGCGCAGCGCACCGATGCTGGGGAAGAGGGCGCGCAGGCGGGCTTCGAAACCGGCCATGTCGGCGATCGACCGCTCGGCCTCGCTGCAGCTGACCACGGCTTCGATGGCCGTGTGGCGGCTCCACATATTGGGGCCGCGCAGGGCTCGGATGCGAGAGACTTCCATGGGCTTTTTGCTTTGTCTGTAGAGGCGGCTCAGATGGCGTCGGGCACGAAGGTGTCCAGGCCGGCGGAGATCAGTTCGGGCGGGATATTGAGGGCCCAGGCGGTGGCGACGGCCGCCAGCACGCTGGCGGGCGCGACCTTGCGGCCCGCCGCGGCGTAGCGCGCCAGCAGGGCCTCGACATTGGCGCCGGGCGTTTCCGAGGGGCCTTGCGCCAGCATCGCGGCGCCGCCCTGCAGGAAGACGGCACGCCCCCCCTGGGCGCGGTGCTCGGCCACATGGGCCGCGTCCGGCGCGTAGAGCAGCACCTCGCCGTCGGACAGCTCGGCCATCTCGAGCAGCTTGGGCTCGGCGGCGTTCAGCACGGCCACGCCGTCGGACAGCACCACGTCGACCTGGGTGCGCAGCACCTTGTAGAGCTGTTCCTCGGTCTTGATGTCCTGTTCGTCCAGCTGTCCCAGGCCGCCCATGTCCATCACCACGCCGACCTGACAGCGGTCATAGGCCAGGCCGTCGGCCAGGACGGAGGCGGCGCCGTTCTCGGCCACCACGGCGTCGACGCCGCGGTTCATCAGCAGGCGGTGCGCCGCATCCCAGCGCGCGCTGGGCTTGCTTTCGACCCGGCGGTTGCCCAGGAACAGGCCCTCGCCGCAGGCCAGGCCGACCTGTCGGCCGTTCAGGTGCAGCAGCCAGGCCACCAGGCGGGCCACCTGCTGGCTGCCGTCGGCGCCGGCGATGCCGACGATGGGAATGCGGCCGTTCTCGTCGGCGGCGAACAGATGGTCGATGACGGCCTGGCCCACCGGCTGGGGCATGCCCTCGGCCGGCTTCAGGTGCATCAAGAGGCCCGGGCCGGCATTCACCTCGACGATGGCGCCGCCGGTCTCGGCGAGCGGCTTGCCGATGTCCTCGGTCACCAGGTCGACGCCGGCGATGTCCAGGCCGATGGTGCGCGCGGCCAGGCTCACCGCATGGGCCACGTCGGGGTGGACCTGGGCCGTGCAGTCGATCGCCACATTGCCGTTGCGCTGGATCAGTACCTGGCGGCCGGCGGCCGGCACGGCGTCGGGGTCGAGGCCCTGGCGCTGCAGGTCCAGCAGCACCACCGCGTCTTCGCCCAGCGTGATGCGGTTGAGCGGGAATTCCTCGGTCAGGCCGCGGCGCGGGTCGGTGTTGATCTGGCTGTCGACCAGCTGGGTGACGCTCTGCGCGCCGTCGCCGGTGACCCAGGCCGCCTCGCCGCGCGCGGCCGCCACCACCTGGCCGCCGACCACCAGCACGCGGTGCTCGTTGCCGCGGATATAGCGCTCGACCAGCACCTCGGAGCCTTCCTCGTCGGCCAGCTTGAAGGCGGCCTCGACATCGGCCTGCTCGCGCAGGTCCAGCGTGACGCCGCGGCCATGATTGCCGTCCGAGGGCTTGATCACCACCGGCAGGCCGAGGTCCTGCGCGGCCTCCCAGGCGGCCTCGGCGCTCTTGACCGCCTGGCCCTCGGGCACCGGCACGCCCACGGCCTTCAGCAGGGTCTTGGTCAGGTCCTTGTCGCCGGCGATGCCTTCGGCGATCGCGCTGGTCATGTCGGTCTCGGCCGTCCAGATGCGGCGCTGGCGCGCGCCGTAGCCCAGCTGCACCAGATTGCCGTCATTCAGGCGGATATGCGGGATGCGGCGGTCGGTGGCGGCGGCCACGATGGCGGCGGTGGAGGGGCCGAGGTAGCAGTCGTCCACCTTGTCGCGCACGCGCGTCACGGCGGCGGCGACGTCGAACTCGTCCCCATTGATCGTGGCCATCAGCAGCGCGTGGCCCTCGGCCAGCGCGGTGCGGGCCACCTGCTCGTCGCGGGCGCGGAACACCATGCGGTAGACGCCCTGCCGGCTGGTCGAGCGGGTCTGGCCGAAACCGGTGGGCATGCCCGAGAGGTTCAGCAGCTCGATGACGATGTGCTCCAGCACATGGCCCATCCAGGTGCCCTCGGTCAGGCGCTGCAGGAAGCCGCCGCGCTCGCCGACGCCGCAATGGTGTTCGATCAGGGCCGGCAGGCGCGCGGTCAGGCGTTCGGTGAAGCCCGGCAGCAGATTGGAGGGGAAATCCTCCAGCTGGCCCAGGTCCAGCCAGGTTTCCAGCACGGGACGGTAGGTCCACATATTGGGACCGCGCAGGTAGTTGATGCGCAACAGCTTGATGTCTTCGTGTCTGCTCATGAGCTTGGAAAGAGGCGGGAATTTCGGCAACAAGGCGCCATTGTGCGCGTTCTGGAGACCGGCTTGTTAGTGCACGCTCCGCGCGTGCGGGGCCCGTATCGGCGAAAATCCCCGCCCAACAAGGCGCCTCGCGGGCGTAAAAGGCCGATCCAGGCCCTCATGACAGAACATCAAACAATGCAGCATCTCGATCCCGTAGTGGCGCCGGACCAGCATCCGGAAATGGCGTCGGCCCTGGCGCGCCTGGCGAAAGACGAGAACGTGCTGGGCAGCCTGGAGGTTGACCTGGACGCCGACCTGCGCTTCGCCCAGGGTCTGCTGGTGCTGACCAGCCGGCGCCTGCTGGCCTGGGAGCCGTCGACCGGGGCCTGGACCGAATGGGCGCTGCGGCCGGGCCTGCGTCTGAAGATCTCCGACCATGCCGGGGTCGGCAGCCTGGAGCTGGTGGACGAGGCCCGGCGCCTGGCGCTGTGGCGTTTCACCTTGCAGATCAATCTGCAGGCCCAGCGCTTCCAGGAACTGTTTGAAAAACGCGACGAACCGGCGCGCGCCGACGCCGAGGAGCTGGCCTTCTGCCCCAGCTGCAAGGCGCCGCTGCCACCGGACAGCGAGGAATGCCCGACCTGCGCGCGCGAACTGCACACGCCCCCCTCGACCTGGGTGCTGCTGCGCCTGTGGCGCTTCGCCCGGCCCTACCAGGGGCAGCTGCTGCTGGGTTTTCTGCTGATGCTGGGGGCCACCGGCGCCACCCTGGTGCCGCCCTACCTGACCCTGCCGCTGATGGACAAGGTGCTGATCCCGTTCCAGAACGGCCAGCGCATCGATCCCTGGCTGGTGGGCTTCTACCTGAGCGGCCTGCTGGGCGCGGCGCTGATGTCCTGGATCCTGGGCTGGGCCAAGACCTACATCCTGGCCCTGGTGTCGGAGCGCATCGCGGCCGACCTGCGCACCGCCACCTTCGAGCATCTGCTGAGCCTGTCGCTGGAATATTTCGGCAGCAAGCGCACCGGCGACCTGATGGCGCGCATCGGCAGCGAAACCGACCGCATCAGCGTGTTCCTGTCCCTGCATGCGCTGGACTTCATCACCGACGTGCTGATGCTGATGATGACCGCCATCATCCTGTTCTCGATCAACCCCTGGCTGGCACTGGCGACCCTGGTGCCCTTGCCCTTCATCGCCTGGATGATCCATCTGGTGCGCGACCGCCTGCGCACCGGCTTCGAGAAGATCGACCGGGTCTGGGGCGAGGTCACCAGCGTGCTGGCCGACACCATTCCCGGCATCCGCGTGGTCAAGGCCTTCGCGCAGGAGAAGCGCGAGGCCCAGCGTTTTCGCGAGGCGAATGCCCACAACCTGGCGGTCAACGACAAGCTGAACAAGACCTGGAGCCTGTTCACGCCGACCGTGGCGCTGCTGACCGAGATCGGCCTGCTCGTGGTCTGGGCCTTCGGCATCTATCTGGTGGCGGGGGGCGCGATCACGGTGGGCGTGTTGACCGCCTTCATCGCCTATATCGGCCGTTTCTACGGCCGCATGGACTCGATGAGCCGCATCGTCTCGGTGACCCAGAAGGCCGCGGCCGGCGCCAAGCGCATCTTCGACATCCTGGACCACCAGAGCAACGTGCCGGAACCCAGCAATCCGGTGCAGTTGGCGGGTGTGCGGGGCGGCATCCAGATCCAGGACATCGGCTTCCGCTACGGCAACCGTGCGGTGATCCGCGGCCTCTCGCTGGACATCAGGCCCGGCGAGATGATCGGCCTGGTGGGCCACAGCGGTTCGGGCAAGAGCACGCTGGTGAACCTGATCTGCCGCTTCTACGACGTCACCGAAGGCTCGATCCGCATCGACGGCACCGATCTGCGCCGCATCGGCGTGGCCGACTACCGCCGCCATATCGGCCTGGTGCTGCAGGAGCCCTTCCTGTTCTTCGGCACCATCGCCGAGAACATCGCCTACGGCAAGCCCGAGGCGACGCGCGAGGAGATCGTCGCGGCGGCGCGCGCCGCCCATGCGCACGAGTTCATCCTGCGCCTGCCGCATGGCTACGACTCGCTGGTGGGCGAGCGCGGCCAGGGCCTGTCGGGCGGCGAGCGCCAGCGCATCTCGATCGCGCGCGCGCTGCTGATCAACCCGCGCCTGCTGATCCTCGACGAGGCCACCTCGGCGGTGGACACCGAGACCGAGAAGGAGATCCAGAAGGCGCTGGACAATCTGGTCAAGGGCCGCACGACGATCGCGATCGCGCACCGCCTGTCCACCTTGCGCAAGGCGGATCGCCTGGTCGTGATGGACCGCGGCGAGGTCGTCGAAGTGGGCCCGCACGACGAGTTGATGGACAAGAAGGGCGCCTACTGGCGGCTCTACGAGGCGCAGGCGCGCCGCGTCGATGCCGAGGAGCAGATGGCGACCCTGCCGCCCAATCTGAACGCCCACACGGCGGTGAGCGCATGACGACGATGATGAACAGCAAGCCCTACCAAGAACTGTCGCGCAATGCCTTCGGCCGCCTGGTACTGGTCGATCTGCAGGGCCAGGCCCATGTGGGCATCACGCCGGTGCGCGCCCATCCGATCTCGGCGCCGGACGAGGGCGTATCCCTGGTCGGCGGCGACGGCCACGAACTGGCCTGGATCGAGCGCCTGTCGGCCCTGGGCGACGCGGACCGCGCGCTGCTGGAGGCCGAGTTCGCCGCGCGCGAATTCATGCCGACGATACTGGCGATCCGCGAGGTCTCGACCTTCTCGACCCCCAGCCAGTGGACCGTCGACACCGAGCGCGGCGCCACCCGCTTCATCCTGAAGACCGAGGAGGACATCCGCCGCCTCGGCGAGGGCCGGCTGATGGTCACCAGCAGCCACGGCCTGCAGTTCCTGGTGCCGGACCGCTTCGCGCTGGACCGGCCCTCGAAGCGGATCCTCGAGCGCTTTCTCTGAATTCCCGAGCGCGCGGCGGTAGCCGGCGCGAGACATCGCGCGGAGCCCGTGGATCCGGCTCTGCCGGGCCATCGGCTCGCCCCCTTGAGGGGGCGCGCGAAGCGCGTAGGGGGTGGGCCTTCAGACCGCCGAGGCCGGCAGGCCGAAGACGCGGTCGAAGGCCAGGTTGAAGGCGAAGGTGTAGACCAGGAAGAAGGCGATCAGGCCGAAGTCCAGCAGCAGCGCCCGCCACAGCGACACCTCCAGCCACCAGGCGAACAGCGGCACCAGCATTACGACCAGGCCGGCCTCGAAGCCGATGGCGTGGCCGATGCGGCGCAGCAGGCCGCGGCCGCGCGTTTGCTGGCGGGCCTCCCAGGCCTCGAACAAGGTGTTGTAGGCCAGGTTCCAGGCCAGCGCGATGGCCGACGAGGCCACGGCGGCCACGCCGGCATGGCCCAGCTCGCTGCCGGCCATCAGGGCCAGGCCGGCGCTGGTCAGGCCGACCGCGATCAGTTCGTAGAGGGAGACGTAGACCAGCTTGCGCTTGATGCCTTGCATGGCTGAAAAGTTCCGTGCTTGAGTGGTGATGCCGGCATGATGAATCTATGTTTCTGAAAACCAAAGTCGACAGTTTTCAGTTTTATTGACAAGATCGCGCATGGCTCTCAACAGCGACAACGTCCAGGTCTTCCTCGCCGTGCTCGACCATGGCTCCTTCTCCGCCGCCGCCCGGGCGCTGGGGCGGGTGCCCTCGGCCGTCAGCATGACCATTGCGCAGCTGGAGGCCGAGCTCGATCTGCAGCTGTTCGAGCGCAGCACCCGCGACGTCCGGCCCACCGAGGTGGCACGCGCGCTGGAGCCGGAGGCGCGCCAGCTGGCGGCCGGGCTGAGCCGGCTGCAGACCCACGCGCTGACCCTGCACCAGGGCCTGGAGCGGCGCCTGACCCTGGCGATCGCGCCGGAACTGCTGTCGGCGCCCTGGAGCGAGCCCCTGGCCCGGCTGGCGGACGAGTTTCCCGCGCTGGAGGTCGATGTGCTGTCGGCGCCGCAGGCCGCGGTGCTGGGCATGCTGCACGAGCGCGAAATCGACCTGGCGCTGATGTTCGAGCGGGTCGGCTGCGACGAGCGCGAGGCCTTTCAGGAGTTCGCCAGCGAGGTGCTGGTGGCGGTGCTGGCGCCGCAGCATCCGGTGGCGACGGCCGGGCGGGCCAGGCTGCGGCTGGACGAGCTGGGCGGGCTGCGCCAGATTGCCGTGGCCCGCCGCGACGCGCAGGGCGACGATCCGCGCGTGCTGCTGTCGCGCAAGCTGTGGCGCACCGACAGCCATCTGGCGACGCTGAGCCTGGTGCGGTCGGGCCTGGGCTGGGCCTTCCTGCCGCAGCGCATGGTGGCGCCGCTGCTGGCGGCCGGCAGCCTGCTGCAGATCGAATTCGAGAACGCCAGCAACCAGGTGCGGCTATGGGTGGACCTGGTCTGGCTGAAGGACCGGCCGCTGGGTCTGGGCGCGCGGCGTTTTATCGCGCTGATGCGCGAGAGCCGGCGGCCCGAGCCTGGCTGAGAACGCGCCGAGCCATGTCTCTGGAACTCTCCGGGGCGCGATTGATTGATTAAGCAATTTCACCGAATGTCGGGCAGGGGCGGCTTGCCCCTAGAATTGACGTTTACGTAAACGTAAATCAAATCCGACTCACCCGGTCGTACCATCGAGTGGCCTCGGCCCAGAACATTGGAGACACGCATGAACCTGCCCGGCCTGAATTTCCAACTCGGCGAGGACATCGACGCGCTGCGCGACGCGGTGCGCGCCTTTGCGGACGCTGAAGTAGCCCCGCGCGCTGCCGAGATCGACCGCAGCGACCAGTTCCCGATGGACCTGTGGCGCAAGATGGGCGAGCTGGGCATCCTGGGCGTGACCGTGCCGGAGGAATACGGCGGCGCGAACATGGGCTATCTGGCCCATATGGTCGCGATGGAGGAGATCAGCCGCGGCTCGGCCTCGGTGGGCCTGTCCTACGGCGCGCACAGCAATCTCTGCGTCAACCAGATCAACCGCAACGGCAATGCCGCGCAGAAGGCCAAGTACCTGCCCAAGCTGATCAGCGGCGAGCATGTCGGCGCGCTGGCGATGAGCGAGCCGGGTGCTGGCTCCGACGTGATCTCGATGAAGCTGAAGGCCGAAGACAAGGGCGGCTACTACCTGCTCAACGGCAACAAGATGTGGATCACCAACGGCCCCGACGCCGACACCCTGGTGGTCTATGCCAAGACCGAGCCCGAGCTGGGCGCGCGCGGCGTCACCGCCTTCCTGATCGAGAAGGGCATGAAGGGCTTCAGCATCGCGCAGAAGCTCGACAAGCTGGGCATGCGCGGCTCGCACACCGGCGAGCTGGTGTTCCAGAACGTCGAGGTACCGGCCGAGAACGTGCTGGGCGCGCTCAACAGCGGCGCCAAGGTGCTGATGTCGGGCCTGGACTACGAGCGCGCGGTGCTGACCGGCGGGCCGCTGGGCATCATGCAGAGCGTGATGGACCAGGTCGTGCCCTATATCCACGACCGCAAGCAGTTCGGCCAGAGCATCGGCGAGTTCCAGCTGATCCAGGGCAAGGTGGCCGATATGTACACCGTGCTGCAGGCCGCGCGCAGCTTCGCCTACACGGTGGCCAAGAATCTGGACATGCTGGGCAGCGAGCATGTGCGCCAGGTGCGCAAGGACTGCGCCTCGGTGATCCTGTGGACCGCCGAGAAGGCCACCTGGATGGCCGGCGAGGGCGTGCAGATCTTCGGCGGCAACGGCTATATCAACGAATACCCGCTGGGCCGCCTGTGGCGCGACGCCAAGCTCTACGAAATCGGGGCGGGCACCAGCGAGATCCGCCGCATGCTGATCGGTCGCGAGCTGTTCGCGGAAACCATGTAATTGCCAATGATGAAGCCGCTGCACCTCGACACCCCGCTGCTGCGCGCCGCGCCCGGCCAGTTCTCGCATCCCGAGGTCTGGCTGAAGATGGACGCGCTGCAGCCCAGCGGCAGCTTCAAGCTGCGCGGCGTGGGGCGGCTGGTGCGGCAGGCGGCGCGGGACGGCGCGAAGGAGATCGTCTGCGCCTCCGGCGGCAATGCCGGCTTCGCGGCCGCCTATGCCGGCCAGGCCCTGGGCCTGACGGTCACGATCGTGCTGCCCAAGACCAGCAGCGCCGCGGTGCAGACCCTGATCGAGGCGCGCGGTGCCACGGTGCTGCGCCATGGCGATGTCTGGGACGAAAGCCATGAGTTCGCCCAGGCGCTGGCGGCCGAGCGCGGCGCCGCCTATGTCCATCCCTTCGATCACCCGCTGCTGTGGGAGGGCCATGCCAGCCTGATCGACGAGGTGCTGGAGCAGGGGCTGCATTTCGACGCGGTGGTGACCGCCGTGGGCGGCGGCGGCCTGTTCGCCGGCATCGTCCAGGGCCTGCGCCGCCATGGCCTGAACGAGATCCCGGTCATCGCGGTCGAGACCGAGGGCGCGGCCAGTCTGCACGCCGTCCTGCAGGCCGGCCGGGCGGTGACCCTGCCGGCCATCCGTTCGGTCGCAACCTCGCTGGGCGCGCGCCGCGTGGCCGACGAAGCGCTGCGCCTGGCGCAGCTGCACCCGACGCACAGCGTGCTGGTCAGCGACGGCCAGGCCTGCAAGGCCGCGGTGCGCATGGCGGAGCAGATGCGCGTGATGGTCGAGCCGGCCTGCGGCGCGGCGCTGGCGGCGGTCGACGCCCATCCGGAGCTGTTCCGGCGCTTCAGGCGGCCGCTGGTCGAGGTCTGCGGCGGCGTGGGCGTGTCGCTCGCCCTGTTGCAGCAATGGGCGGCGGCATGAGGCGCTGCGGCGCCGGGTTTGACCGAGTGGTAGGGACTGCCTATGGCCTCGGGTCCGGCAGGTGTCAGTCCGGGCAGGGAGAATGAGGGCATGAGCAACACCGCCAACGAACTGCAAGACCTGCTGGACAACAACAAGCGCTGGGCCAGCGAGACCGAGGCCCGCGAGCCCGGCTTCTTCTCGAGCCTGCTGAAGCAGCAGACGCCGCAATACCTGTGGATCGGCTGCGCCGACAGCCGCGTGCCGGCCAACGAGCTGGTGGACCTGCTGCCGGGCGAGCTGTTCGTGCACCGCAACGTGGCCAATGTGGTCGTGCACTCCGACCTGAACTGCCTGTCGGTGATGCAGTTCGCGGTGGACCAGCTGAAGGTCAAGCACATCATCATCGTCGGCCACAGCAACTGCGGCGGCGTCAAGGCCGCGCTGCTGGACGCGCGCACCGGTCTGGCCGACAACTGGATCCGCCATGTGCAGGACGTGCGCAACGACCACCTCGACTGGATCGCGAGCCTGGACGAGACCCAGCGCGTCAATGCCCTGTGCGAGCTGAACGTGCTGGAGCAGGCACGCAATGCCTGCCGGACCACGGTCGTGCAGGACGCCTGGGCGCGCGAGCAGGAGGTGGTGGTGCATGGCTGGGTCTACGGCCTGCACAACGGCCTGCTGGAGGATCTGCGCATCACCGCCGGTTCGGCCGAGGAGGTCGAACCCGCCTTCAAGCGCGCGCTGCAGCGGGTCAAGCAGCGCTACGAGCGCGGCTGAGCGGCGGCAGCAAAACGGGCCGGTAGGAGCGTAGCGCGATGTTTCCCCAGAAGCTGACGGACGCGCGTGCCTTCGAGATCGCCGAGGCCCTGCTCGGCGGCTTCAACCGTCACTACCAGCTGTTTCGCGCCACCTCGGCCTCGGCCAAGAAGCGCTTCGAGCGGGCCGACTGGCATGGCCAGCAGCGCGCGCAGCGCGAGCGCATCGAGTTCTACGACAAGCGGGTCGACGAGGCGGTGCAGCTGCTGGAGGAGCGCTTCCAGGCCGGCGGCCTGCCGATGGAGGTCTGGCAGCAGGTCAAGCTGCACTACATCGGCCTGCTGACCAACCATCTGCAGCCGGAGCTGGCCGAGACCTTCTTCAACTCGGTCTGCACCCGCATCCTGCACCACAGCTATTTCCACAACGACTTCATCTTCGTGCGCCCGGCCGTCTCGACCGAGTACATCGAGAACGAGGAACCCGCCGCCAAGCCGACCTACCGCGCCTACTACCCCAGCCGCGAGACCCTGCGTGAGACGCTGATGCGGGTGGTGTGGAACTTCCAGCTGGATCTGGAGTTCGAGGACCTCGGTCGCGACGTGGACTGCGTGCTGAACGCGGTGCAGCAGGAGCTGGGCCTGTTCCGCTGGCGGACGAATTTCCAGATCCAGGTGCTGAGTTCCCTGTTCTATCGCAACAAGGGCGCCTATGTGGTGGGCAAGATCATCAACGGCTTCGCCGAGACGCCGTTCGCCCTGCCCATCCTGCACAAGGAGGAGGGCAGCGGACTGCTGTATATCGACGCGGCCCTGTTCGGTGAGGACGAGCTGCTGATGCTGTTCAGCTTCGCGCGCGCCTACTTCATGGTGGACATGGACGTGCCCAGCGCCTTCGTCGCCTTCCTGCGCTCGATGATGCCGCGCAAGCCGCGCTCCGAGATTTATTCGGCCCTGGGCCTGCAGAAGCAGGGCAAGAACCTGTTCTATCGCGACTTCCTCTACCACCTGCGCCATTCCTCGGACAGGTTCCGCATCGCCCCCGGCATCAAGGGCATGGTGATGCTGGTGTTCGACCTGCCGTCCTTCCCCTTCGTGTTCAAGGTCATCAAGGACTTCTACCCGCCGCAGAAGGAGAACACGACGCGCGAGCTGATCCAGAGCAAGTACCTGCTGGTGAAGCAGCATGATCGCGTCGGCCGTATGGCCGACACCTTGGAGTACACGATGGTGGCCTTCCCGCGCCAGCGCTTCGAGGAGGAGCTGATCGCCGAGCTGAAGCATTTCTGCCCCAGCCTGCTGGAGGAGAACGGCGACGACCTGGTGATCCGCCATCTCTATATCGAGCGCCGCATGGTGCCGCTGAACATCTATCTGCAGGAAGCCACGCCGGCGCAGCTGGAGCATGCGGTCGTCGAGTACGGCAATGCGATCAAGGACCTGGTGGCCGCCAATATCTTCCCGGGCGACATGCTGTGGAAGAACTTCGGCGTCACCCGCCATGGCAAGGTCGTGTTCTACGACTACGACGAGATCGAGTACCTGAGCGACTGCAACTTCCGCCAGGTGCCCCGCGCCCGCAACGAGGAGGAAGAGCTGTCCGGCGAGGTCTGGTACCGGGTCGGCCCGCGCGACGTGTTCCCCGAGACCTTCGGGCCCTTTCTGCTGGGCCATCCGGGCGTGCGCGAGGTCTTCATGCGCCACCATGCCGACCTGCTGCGGGCCGAGTTCTGGCAGGCCCACAAGGCCCGCATCCTGGCCGGCCATGTGCACGATGTCTTTCCCTACGAGGCGCACAAACGCTTCTACGCCAAGGCCGGCGCGCCGGTGCTGCGGGCGCCCGAGCCCGAGCACCGCGAGCTGCCTATCCAATAGCTTTCACTGAAGGAGAAAACCATGTCCGACTCCATCGTCATCGTCTCCGCCGCGCGCACGCCGATCGGCGGCCTGCTGGGCGACTTCGCCGGCCTCGCCGCCTGGGAACTGGGCGCCGTGGCCATCAAGGCCGCGGTCGAGCGCGCCGGCATCCCCGGCGATTCCATCCAGGAAGCCTTCATCGGCAACTGCCTGATGGCCGGCCAGGGCCAGGCCCCGGCGCGTCAGGCGGTGCTGAAGGCCGGCCTGCCGCAGTCGGTGGGCGCCGTGACCCTCTCGAAGATGTGCGGCGCCGGCATGCGCGCCACCATGTTCGCCCACGACACCCTGAAGGCCGAGAGCGCCGACATCCTGATCGCCGGCGGCATGGAGAGCATGACCAATGCGCCGCATCTGATGTTCGCGCGCAAGGGCGTCAAGTACGGCGTCGCGCAGATGTATGACCACATGGCGCTGGACGGTCTGGAAGACGCTTACGAGCGCGGCAAGGCCATGGGCGTGTTCGCCGAGCAATGCGTGAGCAAGTACAGCTTCACGCGCGAGGCCCAGGACGCCTTCGCGATCGCCTCGACCGAGCGCAGCAAGCGCGCCAACACCGATGGCAGCTTCGCCTGGGAGATCGCCCCGGTGACCATCGCCGGCAAGGCCGGCGACACCGTGATCGACAAGGACGAGCAGCCCTTCAAGGCCAAGCTGGACAAGATTCCCGGCCTGAAGCCCGCCTTCAAGAAGGACGGCACGATCACCGCCGCCACCTCCAGCTCGATCAGCGACGGCGCCGCCGCGCTGGTGCTGATGCGCGAAAGCCATGCCGCCAAGCTGGGCCTCAAGCCGGTCGCCCGCATCGTCGGCACCGCGGTGCATGCCAATGCGCCCGAGTGGTTCACCACCGCGCCGGTCGGCGCCATCAACAAGCTGCTGGCAAAGAACGGCTGGGACGCCAAGAGCGTCGATCTGTGGGAGGTCAACGAGGCCTTCGCCGCCGTCACGATGGCCGCGATGGCCGAGTTCAAGCTGCCGCACGAGATCGTCAACGTCAATGGCGGCGCCTGCGCGCTGGGCCACCCGATCGGCGCCTCCGGCGCGCGCATCATCGTGACCCTCTTGGGCGCGCTGAAGCATCGCGGCGGCAAGCGCGGCGTCGCGGCGCTGTGCATCGGCGGCGGCGAAGCGACGGCTGTGGGCGTGGAGCTCCTGTGAAGCTCCACGTAGGCAGTCGAGCCGTCGGCGTCGAGCTGATTTAAGGAGCACCATGACGCAAGTCCTGATCATCGGCGCGTCGCGGGGCATCGGCCTCGAGTTCGTGCGCCAGTACCGTGCCGCCGGCGATCGGGTCGTCGCCACCGCGCGCAGCGAGGAGGCCCTGGCCGCGCTGCGCGCTTTAGGCGCCACCGCGCTGAAGCTCGACGTAGCCCTGGATATCAATGAGGGGGCCAGTGCCTCGGGCCTGGCCTGGCAGATCGACGGCCACCAGTTCGACGTGGTGGTGATCAATGCCGGTGTCTATGGCCCACGCCACACGGCGCTGGAAACGCCCACCGAGGCCGAGTTCGACCAGGTGATGCGCACCAATGTGCTGGGACCAATGCGCCTGCTGCCGCAGCTGGCCGATGTGCTGGCGCCCGGGGCGCGCATCGGCATCCTGTCCTCGCGCATGGGCTCGCTGGGCCTGCGCGGCAGCCCGGTCGGCTGGCTCTACCGCGCCTCCAAGGCGGCGGTGAACTCGGTGATGAAGGATGCGTCCCTGGTGCTGGCCGGCAAGGCGGTGCTGTGCAGCTTTCATCCCGGCTGGGTGCGCACCGAGATGGGTGGCGCGGACGCCGACATCGATGCCAGCACCAGCGTGGCCGGCATGCGCACCGTGCTGGCCACCCTGAAGCCGGAACATAGCGGCAGCTTCTTCAATTACGACGGCCAGCCCCTGGCCTGGTGACGACGAGACAAACATGATCCTCAGTGACGACCACCGCGCGGTGCAGGATGCCGTGCGCGCCTTTGTGCAAGACCAGATCGCGCCCAAGGCGGCCGAATGGGACAAGAGCCACCATTTCCCGGCCGAGGAACTGAAGGGCCTGGCCGCCCTGGGCTGCTACGGCGTCGCGGTGCCCACCGAGTACGACGGGGCGGGCCTGGACTATCTGGCCCTGTCCATCATCCTGGAGGAGATCGGCGCCGGCGACGGTGCCACCTCCACCGTGGTGAGCGTCAACAACTGTCCCTGCTGCTCGATCCTGATGACCTTCGGCAACGCGGAGCAGAAGGAGCGCTTCCTGAAGCCGCTGGCGCGCGGCGACATGCTGGGCGCCTTCTGCCTGACCGAGCCCCATGTGGGCTCGGAGGCCGGCGGCTTGAAGACCACGGCCACGCGGGATGGCGACGCCTATGTGCTGAACGGCGTCAAGCAGTTCATCACCAGCGGCAAGAACGGCGACCTGGCGATCGTGATGGCCGTCACCGACAAGGCCGCCGGCAAGAAGGGCATCAGCGCCTTCCTGGTGCCGACCAACACCCCCGGCTACCAGGTCGCACGCATCGAGGACAAGATGGGCCAGCATGCCAGCGACACGGCCCAGATCCTGTTCGAGAACTGCCGCGTGCCGGCCGCCAACCGGCTGGGCGAGGAGGGCCAGGGCCTGAAGATCGCGCTGTCGGGCCTGGAAGGCGGGCGCATCGGCATCGCCTCGCAGGCGGTGGGCATGGCGCGCGCGGCCTTCGAGGCCGCGCTGAGGTACAGCAAGGAGCGCAGCTCCTTCGGCCAGCCCATCTTCAACCACCAGGCGATCCAGTTCAAGCTGTCCGACATGGCCACCCGGATCGAGGCGGCGCGCCAGCTGATCTGGCATGCCGCCAGCCTGAAGGACGCCGGCCAGCCCTGCCTGAAGGAAGCGGCGATGGCCAAGCTGTTCGCCACCGAGATGGCCGAGCGCGTCTGCTCCGACGCGATCCAGGTGCATGGCGGCTACGGCTATGTGTCCGACTTTCCGGTCGAGCGCATCTACCGCGATGTGCGCGTCTGCCAGATCTACGAAGGCACCTCCGAGGTGCAGAAGATCCTGATCGGGCGCGCGCTGGGCTGAGACGGGGCCGCGGCCTCTCAGTCCTCGCTGGCGTGCAGGCCGGCCTGCCACAGCGGCTGGGCGGCCGCGAAGATGGTCGAGCCGGCAGCGTCGTCCCGCAGCGCCGCCGGCTCCGCCGCCAGCCTCAGCCAGGCCAGGGTGTCGTGATGCGAGCCGGGCAGCAGTTCGCGCTCGCGCTCGGCCAGCAGCCAGGCATGCAGCCGGTGGTATTGCTGCGGCCGCTGCCGCGCCACCCAGGCCAGGCCCACCAGGTCGCCATAGGCCTCTTCGCGGCGCGTCGAGCGCATATGCCGGTAGGCCTGCCGCAGCTCGGGGCTCAGGCCCTCCGGTTCGGCGGCGGGAGTGAAGCCGGCCGGCAGGCCGTGCCAGGCGCCGTCCAGATAGCGCCGGCAATGGCCCAGCTCGTGCGCGGCCATCAGTTCCAGGGCGCCGTCGCGCAGTTCGGGCGCGCTGCGCTCCAGCGTGGTCTCGGCCTCGGGGTTGCCGCGCATCGTCAGCACCAGCTTGCAGCGGCCCTGGACGAAGCCCAGCGCCAGCGGCGCCTGGCCGTCGGCGGGCTGGGGCTGCACGATGATGTCCAGCGGCAGCTGCATCTGCCGCGCATGGGCCAGCACCGGCGCCATGCCCTGCAGCCAGCGGGTCTCGAGGGCCGTCAGCGGGTCCGCACCGAGCGCCGGCAGCGTGGCCGCCGCCAGCCACGACACCGACAACACCGACATCAACGACTTCTTGATGGCCATGGCTAGCTTTCCTGCTGATGCCGCCATCTTCGGCCCTGACGGGCTTGCGCCGCGGCTGTTACAGCGGCCGGAACGTGAAGGTCTGCGCGTTTGAGGGGGGGCTGTGCGGCGCCGGCGCATCTGTCGATACAGTTGGGGCATCGGCAACCCCCGTCTGTATCCATCCCGCATGCACACCGAGCTTGAAGCGGAAAACCGCGCGCTGCGCCAGCAACTGGAGTCCCTGCTGCGCGAGGCGCGTGCCAATGAGGACAAGATGCACCGCTTCGAGCAGCTGGAACACCGGCTGATCGGCGCGCAGTCGCTGCAGGAGGTGCTGCGGCTGCTGCTGGGCGAGTACAAGCTCGCCTTCGGCATCGAATTCGTCACCCTGGCCCTGGTGGACCGCGAGGAGGAACTGGCGCGCATCCTCGGCGATCTGCTGCGCGAGGATCCGACGCTGCGGAACCTGTGCCTGCTGCCGGCCGCCGCCCCGCTGCAGGCGCGCTATGGCGGCACGCCCCAGCCCTGGCTGGGCGCCTACCAGGCCGGGCCGCATGGCGAGCTGTTTTCCGATGTGCCGGCCTCGGTGGCCCTGCTGCCCCTGTACCGCCATGGCGAGCTGATCGGCGGCCTGCATTTCGGCAGCCTCGACCCCGAGCGCTACACCGCCGACGCCGGCACCCAGCTGCTGCAGCGTCTGACCGGCATTGTCGGCGTCTGCCTGGAAAGCGCGCTGAACCAGGAGCGCCTCAAGCTGGCCGGCCTGACCGACATGCTGACCGGGGTGCACAACCGGCGCTATTTCGAGCACCGCTGCCTGATCGAGATCGCGCAGGCACGGCGCTACCGCCACCCGCTGGCCTGCATGTTCCTGGACATCGACCGCTTCAAGCAGATCAACGACAACCACGGCCATCCGCGCGGCGACACCGTGTTGCAGCAGGTCGGTCGCTCCATCCAGGCGCAGCTGCGTGCCGGCGACACCATCGCACGCTACGGCGGCGAGGAGTTCGTCGTGCTGCTGCCCCAGACCCCAGCCCAGCATGCGCGCGAGATCGCCGAGCGCATCCGGGCCCGCATCGCGGCCGAGGCCGTGCCGGCCGCGGCCGGCGAGCCGGCGCTGCAGGTCACGCTCTCGATCGGCCTGGCCATGCTGCCGGCCGAGCTGGGCGGCCGCGACACCAAGGGCCTGGCCGAGAGCCTGGTGGCCGCGGCCGACAAGGCGCTCTATGCCGCCAAGCATGGTGGCCGCAACCGGGTGCTCATGGACGGCGACTGAGCCGGGCTCGGGTCCGCCCCCGGCGATGGGGCTGTCAGGCAGGGATCTCGACGCGCATTCAGGGGGGGCGGGCTCGCCCATGCCGTCAAAGGCCTGCCGCCGGCCGCTGCGGCGCGTAGACTCGGCCGAGCCCGCCCGATCCCCGGCGGTGCCGTGGAGGCAGCGATGACACAGCCGACCCGCCGATTCCGGCTTGCCATGACGCGGGGCCTCGCGGCCCTGGCCGTTCTCTGCCCCCTGCTGCTGCATGCGCCCCTGGCGCAGGCGGCCGGCGGGGGCGGCAAGGGCGGCGCGACGCCGACCTACAGCTCCAAGGCCTACGACTACTACCTCAGCGGCAATGCCGCCGATGTCGCGCCCGCCGCGCCGTCCGGCCAGTTGCTGGTGCTGATGGGCGGTGGCACCGATGTCGATGCGGCCTTTGCGGCCATGCTGGCCCGTGCCCAGGGGGCGGGCAAGTCCCGCATCGATGTGGTGGTGGTCCGTGCCTCGGGGGCCGATGGCTACAACGACTATCTGATGGCCCTGGACCCGGCGGTCGATTCGGTGGAATCCCTGGTCATCAAGACCCGCGAAGGCGCCAACGATGCCGAGGTGAATCGCATCGTGGCCGGCGCCGACGTGCTGTTCATCGCCGGCGGCGACCAGTGGAACTACATCAATCTCTGGAAGGGGACGGCGCTGGATGCCACCCTGAAGGGCCTGGTCGCGCGCAAGGTGCCGTTTGGCGGCACCAGCGCCGGCCTGGCCGTGCTGGGGCAGTTCGACTTCTCGGCCGAGAACGACACCATCAGCTCGGCCCAGGCGCAGAGCAACCCCTATGACCGCCGGCTGCGCCTGGATCGCGAGTTCATCCACGAGCTGCCCTGGCTGGCCGGTGTCATCGCCGACGCCCACCTGGTGACGCGCGACCGCATGGGCCGCTTGATGGCCTTCCTGGCCCGCATCATCAAGGACGGCTGGGTGGCCGGCGCCGACCTGGCGCGCGCCATCGGGGTGGACGAGGAAACCGCCGTCGTCATCGATGGCGGCATCGGCAGCGTGATGGGCAAGGGCGCCGCCTACTTTCTGCGTCCCACGATTGCCGCCAGCACCATCGAGCCCAAGACCCCCTTGACCTTCCGTTCCGTGGGCGTGCGCCGTCTGCGTGCCGGAGAGGGCCCGTTCAATCTCGCGAACTGGCCCGCCGGCGTCGACTACCACCTGTCGATCGAGACCGGCGTGCTGACCTCCTCGGCCGGCAGCCCCTACTGAGCCGATCCGCCCGCCCGCTGCCGCTTGCGCGGGGGGGCCTGGGTTCGGCGCCGGATAACGGTCGGCGCGGTCGGCGCGGCCGGCGCCTGCTCAGAGGCCGCCGCGGGTGAGCTTCTCCGGATCCAGCAGGGTCAGCAGCTCGGCGCGCGTCAGGCCGCTGTCCTCCTCGGCCACATCGAGCACGGGGCGGCCCTCGGCATAGGCGCGCTTGGCGATCGCTGCGGCCTTCAGGTAGCCGATCACCGGGTTCAAGGCGGTGACGAGGATGGGATTGCGGGCCAGCGCCTGGTTCAGCGAGGCCTCGTTGACCTTGAAGGTGGCGATCGCGCGTTCGCCCAGCAGGGTGCTGGTCCTGGCCAGCAGCACCAGGCTGTCGAGCAGGTTGTGCGCCACCAGCGGCAGCATCACATTGAGCTCGAAGTTGCCGCTCTGGCCGGCGATGGTGATCGCCGCGTCATGGCCGATCACCTGGGCCGCGGCCATCGCCACCGCCTCCGGGATCACCGGGTTGACCTTGCCGGGCATGATGGACGAGCCGGGCTGCAGCGCCTCCAGTTCGATCTCGGCCAGGCCGGCCAGCGGGCCGGAGTTCATCCAGCGCAGGTCGTTGGCGATCTTCATCAGGCTGACGGCCAGGCCCTTGAGCGCGCCCGACAGCGCCACGGCCGCGTCCTGCGAGCCCATCGCGGCAAAGAAGTCCGGCGCGGTGCCGAAGGGCAGGCCGGTCAGGCTGGACAGCTCCCGGGCGAAGCGCGCGGCAAATTCGGGGTGGGCATTGATGCCCGTGCCCACCGCGGTGCCGCCCTGGGCCAGGGCCTGTATGCGGGGCTGCAGGCCCTCCAGCTGGGCGATCTGCGCCTCGATCTGGGCCGCCCAGCCGTCCAGCACCTGGGACAGGCGCACCGGCATCGCGTCCATCAGATGGGTGCGGCCGGTCTTGACGAAATGGCCGTCGCTGCGGCTCTTGGCGCGGATCGCGCTCGCCAGGCCGTGCAGCGCCGGCAGCAGCTCCTCGTGCAGGGCCAGCGCGGCCGAGATATGCAGCGCCGAGGGGATGGCATCGTTGCTGCTCTGGCCCATGTTGACATGGTCGTTGGCGCTGACAGCTTTGCCGGTCAGGCGCGCGGCCAAGGTGGCGAGCACCTCGTTGGCGTTCATATTGCTGCTGGTGCCGGAGCCGGTCTGGAACACATCGACCGGGAAATGGCGGATGAAGTCGCCCTCGGCCAGCAGCGCGGTGCCGGCCTGCTCGATCGCCACGCCGGTCTCGCTGGGCAGCAGACCCAGGGCGACGTTGGCGCGCGCGGCGGCCAGCTTGACCTTCAGCAGCGCGGCGATGAAGCGCGCGGGCATCGGCCCGCTGATCTGGAAGTTCTGCACGGCGCGCTGGGTCTGGGCGCCGTAGAGCGCGTCGGCGGGCACTTCCATTTCGCCCATGCTGTCGCGTTCGATGCGGGTCTGCTGCTTCATGCGGTGCTCGCTCCATATGACGATCTGCGGCCAGCATAGCCTCGCACAAATCCCCGGTGCGCGCCCGACCCTTTTGGCCTATCGTCGGCCCATGCTTGAGACGACCTTTCCGGAGCGCGCGCTGCAGGCCGTGCCGCGCGTACCGATCCAGTTCTATTTCGACTTCTGCTCGCCCTATTCCTATATCGCCTCGGAATGGGTGGACGCGGTGGCGGCGCGCCATGGCCGGCGCGTGCAATGGCATGCGATCCTGCTGGACGTGACCTTCCAGGCCGCGGAGCTGAGGCCGCTGGCGGCGCATCCGATCAAGCGCGACTATGCGCTGCGCGACTACGCCCGCTCGGCCGCCTATGCCGGCGTGCCCTTCCGCCAGCCCGAGGCCTTTCCGCTGCCGACGCAGAACGCCGCCCGGGTGTTCTGGTGGCTGAACGCGCAGGACCCGGCGCGCGCGGTGGCCTGGGCGCGCGCCGGCCTGCGCGCCTACTTCACGCGCGGGGTGGCGCTCGACGACGCGGCGCAGCTGAAGGCGCTGGCGGCCGAGAGCGGCATCGACGCCGAGGCGGCCGAGGCCGCCTGGAGCGATCCGTACTGGAAGGAGCAATTGCGCGCGGCCAATGACGCGGCGATCGCCGCCGGCGTGTTCGGCGCCCCCTTCTTCATCATTGACGGCGAGCCCTTCTGGGGCCATGACCGCCAGGGCCAGATCGAGCGCTGGCTGGCCTCGGGGCCGTTCAAGGGACTGCTCTGAAATGCATCTGCTCGACCTGCTGCTGACCCAGGCGCGCGCCAACCGCCTTGCGAACCGGCGCCTCGCCGAGGCGCTGGCGCGGCTCGGCGAGGGCGAGTTCGTGGCGCCGCGTGTGGGCTTCTTTCCCAGCCTGGCCGCGACCCTGAACCATGTGCTGGCGGTCGACATCTACTACATCGCCGGCCTGTACGGCGAGCCCGACATGGAGGCCCAGTACCGAGCCTTCAAGCCCTGCGCCACGGTGGCCGAGCTGGCCGCGCGCCAGGCCGCCTGCGACGAGCGCCTGATCCGCCTGGTGGCGGGCCTGGCACCCGGCGACGAGCTGCGCGACATCCTGCTGGACCGTGGCGAGGAGCGCCAGCATGCGCCGCTGGCCCATGTGCTACAGCATCTGTTCATGCACCAGACCCACCACCGCGGCCAGGCCCACGCGATGCTCAGCGGCACCGCGCTGAAGCCGCCGCAGCTGGACGAGTTCCTGCTGCCCAGCGACGCGGCCCTGCATGCGGACGATCTGGCCGCGCTGGGCTGGCGACGCGAGCAGCTGTTTCCGGGGCTCTGAGCGCCCGGGCACGCTGACTACAATGCGCTGGCATTCGCAACCAGAGGGGAAGCGTTCATGACGACTCCGTTTGTTGGCGAGGACGAGGGCATCGCGCTGCGCCTGGTGGGCATCGTCGTGCTGCTGGTGCTGGGCCTGGCCGTCGGCATCGGCGTCCACAAGGCGCGCATGCCCAAGCCGGCCGCCACGCCGGCGGCCCAGGTGATGCTCGACGAGGTCGCGGTCGTCGTGGTCGAGAACGGCAAGGTGAAGTTCTTCTTCGCCACGGCCAGCGCCGAACTGGCCGACGGCGCCAACGAGGCGCTGGGCGGCCTGGTCAAGGCCATGGGCGAGGGCGGCAAGCCCCTGGTGATCAGCGGCTATCACGACGCCACCGGCGACGCGGCGCTGAACGCGGAACTGGCCAAGCGCCGCGCCCAGGCCGTGCGCGAGGCCTTGCTGCGGCTGGGGGTGGCCGAGGCCGGCATCGAGCTGCAGAAGCCCGTGCTGAGCGTCGGCAGCGGCACCCTGCGCGAGGCGCGCCGCGTCGAGGTGCTGCTGCGCTGAGCGCGCCTTGCTCGGGCGCGCAGGACGGCGTGACAGCACCGGCTTGTCGTCACACAATCCGCCGATGTGGCAACTCCAGCTCCTAGGCCCCTGCCGGCTTGCAAGCGATGCCGGGATGGCCACGCCCTCGCCCAAGGCGCAGGCATTGCTGGGCCTGTTGGGCAGCGCCGGCCCCGCCGGCCTCGCGCGCGAATATCTGGTCGGTCTGTTGTGGGAGGACGCGCCCCGGGCGCGGGCGCGGCAGAGCCTGCGCCAGTTGCTGAGCGAACTGCGGCGAGACTGCCCCGTGTTGCAGCTCGGCGGCGGCGAACAGGTGATGCTGGACCCATGCTGCGTCGGCGTCGACCTGTGGCGGTTCGAGCCCGCGGCGCGATCCCTGGATCCCGAGCAGCTGCAGCTGGCCTCCTCGCTCTACACCGGTCCGCTGCTGCTGGGCAGTGCCGCCGTGGGCGAGGGATTCGATGCCTGGCTGACGGGCGAGCGGGCGCGCGTCGAGCGCCTGGCGCGGTCGGCGCTCGAACGACTGGCGCGCTCCCTGCTGGTGGCAGCGCGCCACGAGGCTGCCGTGCCCTGCCTGCAGCGCTGGCTGGACCTGGACCCTGGCAACGAACTGGCGCATCGACTCCTGATGCAGGCATGGGCGGACCTCGGCCGACGCAGCGAGGCGCTGGCCCAGTACGACCGCTGCGCGACGCTGCTGCGGCGCGAATATGGCGCCGCGCCGCAGGCCGAAACCAGCGCGTTGCGCGCGGCCTTGCGGGCCGCGTCGAGCGCCCCGGACGATGGCCGCGGGGCCGGCGGCGGCGTTCTGGCCCTGGCCGTCCTGCCGCTGGCCGTGCCGCCGCAGGATGGCGCGCTGGACGGCCTGGCCGCCGTGGTGGCCGAGGATCTGAGCGCCGCGCTGGCGCGCCATTCGGAACTGGCCGTCACGGCCCCGGTCGCGGTGAAGGCGGTGGCGGCCCGGACGCAGGGCGATCTGGTGCGCACGGCCGAATTGCTGAAGGCCCGCTTCCTGGTCGGCGGTGGCTTGCGTCGCACGCCGGAAGGGCCGGTGCGGCTGACGCTGCACCTGATCGCGGGCGAGGATGCGCTGTACCTGTGGAGCTTGCAGGAAAACCTGGATGCCATGCCGGCGTCGGGGGTGCTGGACGAGCGTATCGCGGCCTGGGCCGCCGAGATCGACCTGCAGGTCAGCGTGGCCTGGGCGCGCCGGCAGCGCAGTGGCGAAGGGGGGGCGGGCGACGCTGCCCGCGACCTGGTGCGCGATGCCAACAGCACCTTGTTCGCGCGCGGCTGGGCCGAGGACTCCGTCCGCGCCGCGCTCGACTTCTACCGCCACGCCATCGCCGCCGATCCCCGGCACGCGCTGGCGCGAGCGCAGAAGGCCATCGTGATGGCCCTGGCCGGCAATATGGGCCTGCTCCCGGGCGAGGCCGTGCGCGCCGAGGCACTCGCCGAGGCCGAACGCGCGCTGGATCTGGAGCCGCGCAACTCCGAGGTGCTCGGCTATGCCGGCTGCGCGCTGGCCGATCTGGGCGATCCGCGCCGTGCCCTGCCCTTCATCCAGCGCGCCGTGGACACCAACCCCGGCAATCCCCAGGCCTGGGCGGCGCTGGGCGCCGCGCAATTGATACTGGGCGAGACCGAACGGGGCATCGAGCAATTGCGGCGCGGCCTGCGCCTGAGCCCGGACGACTACCGCCGACCCGTCTGGTACACCCTGCTGACAGGGGCACTGCAGCGGCTGGAACGCCTGGACGAAGCCGCTGCCGCGGCCGAAGCGGCCTGCCGCGCGGACCCGCGCTTCTGGCCCGCGCGCATCGTCCGCGCGGGAGTCGAGCTGGAACGCGGCCACCGTGCCGAGGCCATGGGGGCGCTGCGCGAGGCCTGGCGCATCCGCCCGCGCCTGAGCCCGGCAGAGCTGCGCGTCTGGGTGCGCAAGCGGCGTTTCGATGCGCTCCTTGCCCTGTGGCGGGAAGCGGTGCCTCCGAGCGAAGCGCTCCCATTGACGCGGCCTTGACGCGGGCTTGACGCCCGCCACGCATCATTGCCGAACAGGGCCGCCAAGCCACCAATCGGCCCGAGGAGAGCCAAGCATGAGCATCAGCAGCAGCACCACCGCAACGATCCGCGCCGCCTGGGACCGCATGCAAGCCGCGTTCGAGCGCAAGCCCGCGCTGGCGCTGGATCATGGGGTGATGCGGGCGCGCGTGACGGACGGCCTGCGTTGCCAGCTGCAGGAGGGCGATTGGACGCTGGCCGTCGACATGCCCGTCGAGGCCGGCGGCGGCGGCCAGCATCCCACGCCGGGCGTGCTCGGGCGCGGCGCCCTGGCCGGCTGCCTGGCCATCGGCTATGCGGCCTGGCTGGCGCGCGCGGGCCTCTCCTGGCGCAGCCTGGAGGTCGAGGTCCGGGCGGACTTCGACAACCGCGGCATGGTCGGCATTGCCGGCGTCAACCCGGCCTACCTGCGGGTGCGCCACACCCTCTACATCGACAGCGATGCCCCGCAGGATGCGCTGCGCCGCGCGATCGACCAGGCGCAGAGCGCCAGCCCCTATCTGCATGTGTTCGCCGACCCGCAGCCGCTGACCGGCGAGGTGGTGTTCGGGCCGCGTGGCGCCTGAGCCGTCGCCATGGAAGCCGCCCTGCAGCTGCGCGTGCAGCGCTATGGCTGGGATCGCGCCGCCGCCCATTACGACCAGGGCTGGCGGCAGGCGCTGGCGCCGGCCAGCGAAGCGCTGCTGGCGCAGGCCGCCATCCGGCCGGGCGAGCGTGTGCTCGACGTGGCCTGCGGCACCGGCGTGCTGACGCTGGCGGCCCAGCGTGCCGTCGGCGCCGGCGGCCTGGTGGTGGCCAGCGATCTGTCGCAGCAGATGCTGGCCGTGGCGGCCCAGCGCCTGGCGGACGAGGGACTGCCGCCGCCGCGCTTCCTGCGGGCGGACGCGCAGGCGCTGGACGAGGTGCTGTCCGAGCGCGGCTTCGACGTGGTGCTGTGCGGCCTGGGCCTGATGTACATGCCGGATCCGGAGCGCGCGCTGGCCGCGATGGGGCGCTGCCTGCGGCCCGGCGGACGCCTGCTGGTGTCGGTCTGGGGCGAGCGGCGCGACTGCGCCTGGGCCGAGATCTTTCCCATCGTCGACCGGCGGGTCCGCTCCGAGGTGTGCCCGCTGTTCTTCCGCCTGGGTAGCGGCGCGGCCCTGGAGGGCGCCCTGCAGCAGGCCGGCTTCGCCGCGGTGGCCAGCCGCCGCGTGGATGCCCTGCTCACGTACGCCGGGGCCCGCTCGGCCTGCGAGGCCGCCCTGGTGGGCGGTCCGGTGGCGCTGGCCTACTCCCGCTTCGATCGCCGCACGCGCGAAGCCGTGCAGGCGGAATACCTGGGTTCGATCGCCCGCTGGTGCGATGGCACGCGCTATCGCCTGCCGGGCAGCTTCGTGATCGCAAGCGGCGTGCGGGCCGTTTCCCGCACCTCTGACACTGGGAGTGCAACACCATGAGCATCGACAACACCGTGGCCCCCGAGATGCAGGCCTTGAAGCAAAAGCTCAAGACGACCTGGATGGCCGGCGACTACGGGCATTTCGCCAAGTTCCTCGAGCCGGATGCGCTGGCATTCCTGGCCCGCCTGGACCTCAAGCCGGGCCAGCGCCTGCTGGATGTGGCCTGCGGCGCCGGGCAGATCGTCATCCCGGCGGCACGCTTGGGGCTGGATGCCACCGGCGTCGACATCGCCACCAATTCGATCCTGCGGGCCCGCGAGCGGGCGACCGAAGAGGGGCTGACGACGGCGCGCTTCGACGAGGGCGATGCCGAGGCGCTGCCCTACGAGGACGCGGCCTTCGATGTGGTGGCCAGCCTGTTCGGGGCGATGTTCGCGCCGCGGCCCGACCTGGTTGCCGCCGAGCTGCTGCGCGTGTGCCGCCCGGGCGGGCGCATCGTGATGGGCAACTGGACCCCGCAAGGCCATGTCGGCCAGATGTTCAAGGTGATCGGCAGGCATGTGCCGCCCTCGCCGCTGATGGCGTCCCCGCTCGCCTGGGGCGACGAGGCGACGGTGCGCGACCGGCTGAACCGGGGCGCGGCGCGCCTGGTCAGCACCCGGCGGCTCTATGCGATGCGCTACCCCTTCGGGCCGGCCGAGGTGGTGGAGTTCTTCATCACCTACTACGGCCCGACCAACCGCGCGCATGCCGCGCTGGACGCCGCCGGCCAGACCGCATTGCGCGCCGACCTGGAGCAGCTCTGGGCCACGAACAACCGGGCCGGCGACGGGTCCACGCAGGTCGAGTCGGAGTTCCTGGAGGTCGAGGTCTGGCGGAACTGAAGGACGCGCTCGAGGTGCATCCGGGCGGCCATGGCCAGGGCGCCGCCGGGGGCAGGGCATCGATCCGTCGGGCGTGCCGCTGCCTCCTGCCGCGCTCACCGCCTCGCGTGCCGGCGCGCCCATGGAGATTCCGCGCGAGCTGCCGCGATCTCGCGGTGAGTCATGCAATCTCCCTTGCCCCCGCGGACGGCCAGCCTGCCGCTCCGCGGGGCACTCCCATCCAACTCCACGCCCTGCCATGGCATCGGGCCCTCGATGTGCCGCCTGGACTGTCTGGATGGCGGCCCGCCTGCCCGCGGCCGCTGTCATACGCATGTCACCCGATTGCGTTTGATCAATAAATATCGCTATGATCGCGCCGATTGAAAATTTGTGATCAATCGGATCACGCATCCTGATCCCACCACGCGGTAACACTGGCAGGCAGATGGCGACCTTTCCCGGCAACCCCTCGATGGCCCAGCGCATTGCGCGGGCCATGCCGTCGCTGACGCAATCGCACCGCCAGGTGGCCGACTATGTGCTGGCCCATCCGCTGAAGGTGGCCACGATGCCGATCGACGAGCTGGCCGCCGCGGTGGGCGTCTCGGTGGCCACCGCGAACCGCTTCGCGCGCGCCCTGGCCTTCGAGGGCTATCCGCAGTTCCGCGCGGCCCTGGTGCTGGGCTTCGAGACGACGCTGGCGCCGGTGGCGAAGCTGCGCAGCAAGCTGGAGCGTTCGGCCCCGGTGGCCGATGTGTTCGCCGCCGTGCTGGCCGACACCGCGCGCAATCTGGAGGGCATGCGCCAATCGCTGGACGGCCGCGCCTGCGTGCAGGCGGTGGAGGCCATCCTGAAGGCGCAGCGCATCTACATCATGGGCTACGGCGCCAGCAGCTGGCTGGGCGGCCTGCTGATGCGCAGCCTGGACCGCTACTGCGAGAACGTGCAGCTGCTCTCCAGCATCGAAAGCTCGTCCTATGGCGCGCGCATGCTGGGCCGCCTGAAGCCGCGCGACCTGGTGATCGCGATCGCCTTTCCGCGCTATTTCTCCGACACCGTGCTGCTGGCCAGGCGCGTGCACGAGGCCGGCGTGCCCCTGCTGGCGCTGACCGACGGCCCGGGCTCGCCGCTGGCACCGCTGGCCACGCTGGCGCTCTATGCCAAGACCGAGAGCCAGTATTTCGCCAATTCCGAGGCCAGCGCGCTGGCCCTGATCGAGGCGCTGTGCAGCGCCGTCGCGCATTCGGCCAAGGGCTCGCTGCTGGCGGCCGAGCAGCTGACCGAGTCGGTGCTGCCCTGGCTGGACGGCGGCCACGCCGAACGGCTGCGCCCGTTCAATGGCTCCGCTCCCGCCAACAAATCCACCAAGGCCCGCAAGTGACACCACCGATTCCCGTGATCGCCATCCATGGCGGCGCCGGCACGCTGAGCCGTTCCAATATCAGCCCCGAGCAGGAGGCCGTCTACCACGCGGCCCTGGCCGAGATCCTGCGCGCCGGCCAGCAGCTGCTGGCCGCGGGCGGCACGGCGCTGGATGCGGTGAGCCTGGCGGTGGACCTGCTGGAGGACTGCCCGCTGTTCAACGCCGGCCATGGCGCGGTGTTCACCAGCGCCGAGACCCACGAGCTGGATGCCGCGGTGATGGATGGCGCCACCCTGGCCGCCGGCGCGGTGGCCTGTGTCGGCCGCATCAGGCGACCGCTGCGCGCCGCGCGCGCGGTGATGGAGCACAGCGAGCATGTGCTGCTGGTGGCCGAGGGCGCCGAGGCCTTTGCCGCCGCGCAGGGCCTGGAGCTGGTTGACCCGAGCTACTTCTCCACCGAGTTCCGCCGCGCGCAGCTGAAGCGCGCACAGGCGGCCTCGGTGACGGTGCTGGACCATGACGGCGGCAACGACGCCGACGGCAATGGCCGCCCGCTCGACGAGGGCCGCAAGTTCGGCACCGTCGGCGCCGTCGCGCTGGACGCCCGGGGCAATCTGGCCGCCGCCACCTCGACCGGCGGCATGACCAACAAGCGCCCGGGCCGGGTCGGCGATTCGCCGCTGATCGGCGCCGGCACCTATGCCGACAACCGCACCGCCGCCGTGTCCTGTACCGGCAGCGGCGAGATGTTCATCCGCGCCAGCGCGGCCTTCGATGTCTGCGCGCGCATGGCCTATGGCGGCCAGTCGCTGGCGCAGGCGGCCGAAGGCGTGGTGATGCAGGCGCTGCCGGCGATCGACGGCCGCGGCGGCCTGATCGCCGTCGATGCCCAGGGCAACGTCAGCCTGCCCTTCAATACCGAAGGCATGTACCGCGGCCAGATGCGCGTCGGCGATGCCGAGCCGCAGACGGCGATCTTCCGCTGATCTTCCCTTTCGAGTAGTTCCTTCCTATGTCCTCCACCGTGCTCGAAGCTCCTTCCAAGAACAGCGCCCTGATCCTGCCGGAGCGGCGCGTGCTGGCCGTCAACGACCTGTCGGTGCGTTTCGCCACCTCCGAGCGCCAGGTCGATGCGGTCAAGAACCTCAGCTTCCATGTGGACCGCGGCGAGACCCTGGCCATCGTCGGCGAATCGGGTTCGGGCAAGTCGGTCACCTCGCTGGCGCTGATGCGCCTGGTCGAGCATGGCGGCGGCCGCATCATCAATGGCTCGATGGCCTTCCGCCGCCGCGGTTCGGACGGTCAGGTGCTGGACCTCGCGAAGGCCAAGGATTCGACGATGCGCGAAGTGCGCGGCGCCGACATCGCGATGATCTTCCAGGAGCCGATGACCTCGCTGAACCCGGTGTTCACCGCCGGCGACCAGATCGCCGAATCGATCCGCGTGCACCAGGGCAAGAGCGCCAGCGCGGCGCGCGCCGAGGCCCTGCGCATGCTGGAGCTGGTGCGCATCCCGGAGGCGAAGAACGTGCTGGACCGCTACCCGCACCAGCTCTCCGGCGGCATGCGCCAGCGCGTGATGATCGCGATGGCCCTGTCCTGCAAGCCCTCGCTCTTGATCGCCGACGAGCCGACCACGGCGCTGGACGTGACCATCCAGGCGCAGATCCTGCAGCTGATCCGCGCGCTGCAGGACGAAATGCAGATGGGCGTGGTCTTCATCACCCACGACATGGGCGTGGTGGCCGAGGTGGCCGACCGCGTACTGGTGATGTACCGCGGCGACAAGGTCGAGGAGGGCGCCTCCGAGGCCATCTTCGCCGCGCCCCAGCACCGCTACACCAAGGCCCTGCTGTCGGCCGTGCCGCGCCTGGGCGCGATGCAGGGCCTGGACCATCCGCTGAAGTTCGAGCTGCTGCGCACCGAGGAGACGACGGCCGAGCCCGAGCCGGCCCGGCCGCAGGACACGGTGCGGCCCGATGCCGCACCGATCCTGAAGGTCAAGGACCTGGTGACCCGCTTCGACATACGCAGCGGTTTGCTGAACAAGGTGACGCGGCGCGTCCATGCGGTCGAGCAGATCAGCTTCGAGCTGCGCCCCGGCGAGACCCTGGCCCTGGTGGGCGAGTCGGGCTGCGGCAAGTCCACCACCGGGCGTTCGCTCTTGCGCCTGGTCGACAGCCAGAGCGGCCTGATCGAGTTCGGCGGCCAGAACATCCGCGAGCTGCCCACCCACACGCTGCAGGGCCTGCGCCGCAATATCCAGTTCATCTTCCAGGATCCCTTCGCCTCGCTGGACCCGCGGGTCACGGTCGGCTTCTCGATCATGGAGCCGCTGCTGGTGCACAGAATAGCCTCCGGCGCCGAGGCCCAGGCAAGGGTCGACTGGCTGTTGCAGAAGGTCGGCCTGACGCCCGAGCATGCGCAGCGCTACCCGCACGAGTTCTCGGGCGGCCAGCGCCAGCGCATCGCGATCGCGCGCGCGCTGGCCCTGAACCCCAAGGTGGTGATCGCCGACGAGGCGGTCTCGGCGCTGGACGTGTCGATCCAGGCGCAGATCGTCAACCTGATGCTGGACCTGCAGCGCGAGCTGGGCATCGCCTTCCTCTTCATCTCGCACGACATGGCGGTGGTGGAGCGGGTCAGCCACCGGGTCGCGGTGATGTACCTGGGCCAGATCGTCGAGATCGGCCCGCGCCGCGCGATCTTCGAGAACCCCCAGCATGCCTACACCAAGAAGCTGATGGCCGCCGTGCCGGTGGCCGATCCGGCGCGGCGCAAGCGCCAGCGCGAGCTGATGTCCGACGAGATCCCGAGCCCGGTGCGCGCCCTGGGCGACGAGCCGAGCGTGGCGCCGCTGGTGCAGGTCGGCCCCGACCATTTCGTGGCGCGGCACCGCGTCAGCGGCGCCTACTGAGCTGCTGCTCTTTCTTCTTCTTCGCTTCCTTCCACCACTCCATTACCCCTCAGGAGTTCTCTTCATGACCGTACGCATGACCCCGCTGCGACGCAGCCTGTTCGCCGCCGGCCTGCTGGCCCTGGCCGCTTCTGGCTCGGCGCTGGCCGCCAAGGACGTGGTGCTGGCCATCAGCGGCCAGCCCGAGACCCTGGACCCCTACAACACCAACACGACCTTGACCACCGCGGTCACCAAGTCCTTCTACCAGGGCCTGTACGAGTTCGACAAGGACCTGAAGGTGCGCCCGGTGCTGGCCGAGAGCCACCAGGTTTCGAAGGACGGCCTGGTCTACACCTTCAAGCTGCGTGCCGGCGTCAAGTTCCACGACGGCACCGACTTCAACGCCGAGGCGGTCAAGACCACCCTGGACCGCGTGCTGGACCCCGAGAACAAGCTGGCGCGCTTCAACCAGTTCAACCGCGTGGACAAGGTCGAGGTGGCCGGTCCGCTGTCGGTGCGCATCACGCTGAAGGAGCCCTTCGGCCCCTTCATCAACTCGCTGGCCCATGCCTCGGCCGCGATGATCTCGCCCACCGCGCTGAAGAAGTACGGCAACAAGGACATCGCCTTCAACCCGGTCGGCACCGGCCCCTTCACCTTCGTCGAGTGGAAGCAGACCGACTTCGTCAAGGGCAAGAAGTTCGACGGCTACTGGCAGAAGGGCTATCCCAAGGTGGACAGCGTGACCTGGAAGCCGGTGCCCGAGAACAACACCCGCGCCGCGATGCTGCAGACCGGCGAGACCGACTTCGCCTTCCCGCTGCCCTACGAGCAGGCCGAGGCGCTGCAGAAGAACGCCAAGCTGAAGGTGACGACCAGCCCGTCGATCATCACCCGCTACGTCAGCTTCAATCAGATGCAGAAGCCCTTCGACAATCTGAAGGTGCGCCAGGCCATCAACTACGCGATCAACAAGCAGGCGCTGGCCAAGGTGGCCTTCAACGGCTTCGCGGTGCCGGCCGAGGGCTATGTGCCGCAGGGCGTGCTCTACGCCCACAAGATGGCGCCCTGGCCCTATGACCCGAAGAAGGCGCGCGAGCTGCTGAAGGAGGCCGGCTATCCGAACGGCTTCGAGTCGGTGCTGTGGAGCGCCTACACGACCACCACCGCGCAGAAGACCATCCAGTTCCTGCAGCAGCAGCTGGCCCAGGTCGGCATCAAGGTGACGGTGCAGGCGCTGGAGCCGGGCCAGCGCGTCGAGTGGGTGCAGCAGGCCCCGGACGCCAAGGCCGCCAAGGTGCGCATGTACTACGCCGGCTGGTCCTCGTCGACCGGCGAGGCCGACTGGGCCCTGCGTCCGCTGCTGGCCACCGAGGCCTGGCCGCCCAAGCTGAACAACACCGCCTACTACAGCAACGAGGTGGTGGACGGCGCGATCGCCAAGGCCCTGAAGTCCACGGACGACAAGGAGAAGGCCGATCTGTACCGCCAGGCCCAGGAACAGCTGATGAAGGACGCGCCCTGGGCGCCGCTGGTGACCGAGAAGAACCTCTATGCCACCAGCAAGCGTCTGTCCGGCGTGTTCGTGATGCCCGACGGCAATATCAACTCGACCGAGATCGCGGTCTCCGAGTAATCACCGTGCCCGCCCGCGTCCCGCCGGGGCGCGGGCCTTTCCCTTCCCTGGCCTGAAGCCATGCTGAACTATTTTCTGAAACGGCTGCTGGGACTGATTCCCACCCTGCTGATCGTCGCCGTGCTGGTGTTCCTGTTCGTGCATATGCTGCCCGGCGACCCGGCGCGCCTGGCCGCGGGCCAGGACGCGGACGAGCAGACCATCGAACTGGTGCGCCAGGAGCTGGGCCTGGACAAGCCGCTGCACGAGCAGTTCGTCGGCTACTTCGGCCATATGGTGCAGGGTGAGTTCGGCAAATCGATGCGCACGCGCCGGCCGGTCTCGACCGAGATCGCCGAGCGCTTCATGCCGACCCTGCTGCTGACCCTGGCCAGCATGAGCTGGGCCGTCCTGTTCGGCATGGCGATCGGCATCACCTCCGCGGTGTTCCGCAACCAATGGCCGGATCGCCTGGGCATGACGATCGCGGTTTCCGGCATCTCCTTCCCGGCCTTCGCGCTGGGGATGCTCTTGATGCAGATCTTCTCGGTCCAGCTGGGCTGGCTGCCGACGGTCGGTGCCGACAGCTGGAAGCATTACATCCTGCCCTCGCTGACCCTCGGGGCCGCGGTGGCCGCGGTGATGGCGCGCTTCACGCGCGCCTCCTTCGTCGAGGTGATCCAGGAGGATTTCGTGCGCACCGCGCGGGCCAAGGGCCTGAACGAGCGCGTCGTGATCGCCAAGCACACCTTGCGCAATGCGCTGATCCCGGTGGTCACGATGATGGGCCTGCAGTTCGGCTTCCTGCTGGGCGGCTCGATCGTGGTCGAGGCGGTCTTCAACTGGCCGGGCCTGGGGCGCCTGCTGGTCGACGCGGTGACGCAGCGCGACTACCCGGTGATCCAGACCCTGGTGCTGCTGTTCTCGCTGGAATTCATCCTGATCAATCTGGTCGTGGACCTGCTCTATGGCTTCATCAATCCGACCATCCGCTACAAGTGATATGAGCAGTACCTCGACCATCACCACGCCGGGCGCGACGCCCAAGCCCGAGGGCGTGCGCACGCCCTGGAGCGAGTTCTGGCGCAAGTTCCGCAAGCAGCATGTGGCGCTGGCGGCCCTGGTCTTCGTGGTTCTGCTGGTGCTGGTGGCGCTGTTCGCGCCCTGGGTCGCACCCTTCGACGCCGAGAACTACTTCGACTACGAACGGCTCAACGAGGGTCCGTCGGCGGTCCACTGGCTGGGCGTCGACCCGCTGGGCCGCGACATCTTCAGCCGCATCCTGCTGGGCGCGCGCATCTCGCTGGCCACCGGCTTCCTGTCGGTCGCGATCGGCGGCCTGATCGGCACGGCCCTGGGCCTCTTGGCCGGCTATTACGAGGGCTGGTGGGATCGCATCGTGATGCGCATCTCCGACGTGCTGTTCGCCTTCCCCGGCATCCTCTTGGCACTGGGCGTGGTGGCGATCCTGGGCAGCAGCATGATCAATGTGGTGGTCGCGGTCTCGGTGTTCAGCGTGCCGGCCTTCGCCCGCCTGGTGCGCGGCAATACCCTGGTGCTCAAGCACATGACCTATGTCGAGGCGGTGCGCTCGATCGGCGCCAACGACTGGACCATCATCGTGCGCCACATCCTGCCGGGCACGATCTCGTCGATCGTCGTCTATTTCACGATGCGCCTGGGCACCTCGATCATCACGGCGGCCAGCCTGTCCTTCCTCGGCATGGGCGCGCAGCCGCCGACGCCCGAATGGGGCGCGATGCTCAACGAGGCGCGCGCCGACATGGTCAACGCGCCGCACGTCGCGCTGTTCCCCAGCCTGGCGATCTTCCTGACCGTGCTGGCCTTCAACCTGCTGGGCGACGGCCTGCGGGATGCGCTCGACCCGAAGATAGATCGCAAGTGATATGAGCCAAGCGCCGCGCATCGGCACGCTGCCCAGCGGCCCGCTCGACCTGATCGGCGACGTGGCCGGCGTCACGGTCGGCCACTGCACCCTGGCCGAGGGGCCGCTGCAGACCGGCGTGACGGTCGTCCGGCCCCATGCCGGCGACCCGTATCTCGACCGGGTGCCCGCGGCGGCCGTGGTGCTGAACGGCTTTGGCAAGAGCATCGGCCTGGTGCAGGTCGAGGAACTGGGCGTGCTGGAGACGCCGATCGCACTGACCAACACCTTCGCCGTGGGCGCCGTCGCGCAGGCGCAGATCCGCGCCTGCGTGGCCGCCAATCCGCAGAGCGGCCGCCGGCTGGCGACCGTGAATCCGCTGGTGTTCGAGTGCAACGACGGTTACCTGAACGATATCCAGGCCATGGCCGTCGGCGAGGCCCATTACCGCGCGGCGCTGGACGCCGCGGCGCCCGAATTCGCGCAGGGCGCGGTGGGCGCCGGCCGCGGCATGTCCAGCTTCGGCCTGAAGGGCGGCATCGGCTCGGCCTCGCGCCGGGCGGGCGAACGTGATGACGATTACATGGTCGGCGCCCTGGTGCTGTCCAACTACGGCCGGCCCGAGCAGTTCACGCTGGCCGGCCGGCCGCTGGGCGCGGCGCTGGCCGCCAAGCTGGCCGAGGCGATGGCGGAGCCCGAGAAGGGCTCGATCATCATGCTGCTGGCCACCGATGCACCGCTGGACGCTCGCCAGCTGCGCCGCCTGGCGCTGCGAGCCGGCGCCGGCCTGGCCCGCACCGGCTCGGTGTTCGGCCATGGCAGCGGCGATATCGCGCTGGCCTTCTCGACCGCCTACACCCTGCCGCAGGATCCCGCGCGGCCCATGCCCGCCGTCGCGCTGCTGCACGACGCGAAACTTGACCCGCTGTTCCAGGCCGCGGCCGATGCCACCGAGCAGGCCATCGTCAACGCGCTGTGGCACGCGACCAGCGTCAGCGGCCGCGACGGCCATGCGCGCCAGGCCCTGACCGAATTGCTGAGCAACGAGCTGTCCCGATGAAAATCCTGATCTCCACCGACATCGAGGGCGTCGCCGGCGTCTACCACCCCGAGCAGACGCGCGCCGGCAACGGCGAATACGAGCGCGCCCGCCGCCTGATGACCGAGGAGGCCAATGCGGCGATCGCCGGCGCCTTCGAGGCCGGTGCCACCGAGGTGCTGGTCAACGACTCGCATGGCGGCTTCCGCAATCTGCTGCCGGACCTGCTGGATGCGCGCGCGCTGGTGGTGCAGGGCAAGCCGCGCTACCTGAGCATGGTGGCCGGCGTCGACGAGCCGGGCGTGGCCGCCGTCTGCATGATCGGCTACCACTCGCGCGCCCAGGGCCGCGGCATCCTGGCGCACACGATCAACAGCTTCGCCTTCGCCCGCGTGTTTCTCAACGGCCAGGAGCTAGGCGAGATGGGCATCTACGGCGCGCTGGCCGGCGAATACGGCGTGCCGGTGGCGCTGGCCAGCGGCGACGATGTGTTCATCGACGAGCACCGCCCGCTGTTCCCGCAGACCCGCTTCGTGCCGACCAAGCGCGCCACCGGCCACACCGCCGGCATCAGCCTGGCGCCTCAGTCCGCCTGCGCGGCGATCCGCGCCGGCGTTGCCGAGGCCTTGCGCGCACCGCTGCCGCCGGCCTTCGTGCTGAGCGGCAGGATCGCCGTGCGCATCCAGACCCAGACCGCCGCGCTGGCCGACCTGTTCTGCCAATGGCCGATGCTGGAGCGTCCGGCCGGCGACGAGATCGCCTTCGAGGCGCCGACGGTCGAGGCCGCGGTGCGCATGATCAACAGCCTGTCGGCGATGTCCTCGATGCTGAGGTGAAACCACCCCCTGCGCGCCTTGCGCGCCCCCTGCGAGGGGGCGCGCCCGCAGGCCCGGCAAAGCCGGGCCCTCGGGCTCCGCTGGGTTCGGTCGGCGTCATGTAGCGAGCCTGCGGGCATGCCGGAACGGAGAACTGAGATGAAGGAGACCCGGCCGGTCGGCATCCTCGGCGGCATGGGGCCGGCCGCCGGCGCCGATTTCGTGCGCCTGTTCGTCGAGGCTTGCACCGAACAGATGCGGCGCAGCGGCCGGCCGGTCAATGACCAGGCCTTCCCCGAGCATTGGCTGGCCCAGCTGCCGGTGCCGGATCGCAGCGAGGCGCTGCGCGAGGGCCGCGACGAACCGCTGGGCGCGATGGCCGAGGCGATCATCCGGCTGCGCGGCTGCGGCGCCCGCGCGGTGGCGGTGGCCTGCAATACCGCCCATGCCGGGCATGCGCGGCTGCAGGCGCGCTTCCCGGACAGCGAGCTGCTGCATGTGGCCCAGGCCCTGGCGAACCGGGCCTACGCCGCGGCCTGAGCCGCCGCGGGCTCAGTCAGAGCTCGGCAACGCTCTTGACCCGCTCGGCGGGCCTGCCGACGACCTGCACCGGCGTCTCGACCGCGCGGCCGTGGAAGCGGTCCAGCAGGTCCCGCCACTGCGCGCGCACCGTCACCACATTGGCCAGCTTCACATGGCCGTAGCCGCGGATGCTCTCCGGCAGCCGCGCCAGCTTGACGGCCAGCTCCAGCCTTGCGTTCGCATTCTGGGCCGAGAGATGCGCCAGCAGCTCGTCCACCAGGGCCTCGTAATCCTTGACCAGCTGGCGCTCCATGCGGCGCTCCTCGGTCTTGCCGAAGACGTCCAGCGGCGTGCCGCGCAGGCCCTTGAACCGGGCCATCGCCTTCAGGGCCTTGAAGGTCCAGCCGCCCAGCTCGAGCTTCTTCGCCCGGCCGTCCGGGCCGGGCTTGGACAGCAGCGGCGGCGCCATGTGGAAGGACAGGCGTTCCCAGTCGTCGAACTGGGCGCGCATGCTGGCCTCGAAGCTGCCGTCGGTGTAGAGGCGCGCGACCTCCCATTCGTCCTTGATGGCCAGCAGCTTGGCGTAGTAGCGGGCCACGGCCTTCGTCAGGCGCTCGGCCTTGCCGGCCTCGCCCAGCAGGCCTTCGGCCGCGCGCACCTTCTCGACCAGGGCCAGGTAGCGCCGCGCATAGGCGGCGTCCTGGTAGGCCGTCAGATGCTTGATCCGGCGTGCGATCAGGCCGTCGGGCCCGTCCAGCCTGTCCTGGCCCAGCAGCAGCTGCACCGGCTGGGCGCGCTCGCCGCCCAGGCGCTTGATCGCATCCGGCGCGGCGATGGCCAGGCGGCCCAGCGCGAAGGCGGTCTTGTTGCCCTCGACCGCGACGCCGTTCAGCTCGATCGCGCGCATCAGCGCCGCCTCGCTCAGCGGGATCAGGCCGCGCTGCCAGCAGGCGCCCAGCATGATGATGTTGCTGGGCATGGTGTCGCCCATCAGCTGCTGCGCGATGGCCTGCGCGTCGACGGTGGACAGCAGGCCGTCTTCGGCCACCGCATGCCGCATCTTGGCCAGCAGCGACTCGCCCTGCAGGCTGGCATCGGGGTTGCGCACAAAGGCCGCGGTGGGCAGCTCATGGGTGTTGGCCAGGATCACGGTGCGTCCGGGCTTGACCGTGCCCAGCGCGTCGGGCGAGGCGCCGACCACCATGTCGCAGGCCAAGAGCACATCGGCCTGCTGGGTGTCGATGCGGACCTGGTTCAAGAGGTCCTGGGTCGGCGCCAGGCGCACGAAGGAGAGGACCGAGCCGCCCTTCTGCGCGAAGCCCATGAAGTCCAGCACCGAGGCCTGCTTGCCCTCCAGATGCGCGGCCATCGAGACCAGCGCGCCGACCGTGACGACGCCGGTGCCGCCGACGCCGGTGACCAGCAGGTCGAAGGGGCCGGTCCAGTGCCAGGCCGCGGGCGCGCCGATCGTGGCGATTTCCCGCGCCAGGTCATCGGCCGTGTAGCCGGCCCCGACCTTCTTCTTCAGCTGCGCGCCATGCACCGAGACGAAGCTGGGGCAGAAGCCGTTGACGCAGCTGAAGTCCTTGTTGCAGCTCGACTGCTCGATCGCGCGCTTGCGGCCGAAGTCGGTCTCGACCGGCACGACCGACAGGCAGTTCGAGGCCTGGCCGCAATCGCCGCAGCCCTCGCAGACCTGTTCGTTGATGAAGATGCGCTTGGGCGGATCGGGGAATTCCTTCTTCTTCCTGCGGCGGCGTTTTTCCGCCGCGCAGGTCTGGTCGTAGATCAGGACCGTGACGCCCTCGATCTCGCGCAGCTCGCGCTGCACCTTGTCCAGCTCGCTACGGTCGTGGAAGGTGGTGGCCGGCGGGAACTGGTTCTCGTGGCCCTTGTACTTGGCGATCTCGTCGGACACGACCACCAGGCGCTTGACGCCCTCGGCCTCGACCTGGCGCGCGATCTGCGGCACGCTGGTCTGGCCGTCCACCGGCTGGCCGCCGGTCATCGCGACCGCGTCGTTGTAGAGGATCTTGTAGGTGATGTTCGTTTTTGCGGCGATCGCCTGGCGGATCGCCAGATAGCCGCTGTGGTAGTAGGTGCCGTCGCCGAGGTTCTGGAACACATGCTTCTCGGTCGTGAAGCGCGAGGCTGCCGCCCAGTCGACGCCCTCGGCGCCCATCTGGATCAGGCCGGAGGTGCCGCGCTCCATCCAGCTGGCCATGAAGTGGCAGCCGATGCCGGCAAGAGCCCTGGAGCCATCGGGCAGGCGGGTAGAAGTGTTGTGCGGGCAGCCGGAGCAGAAGTAGGGCTGGCGGCGCACGCCATCGGCGGCATTGCTGAGCAGGCAGGGCGTCAGGAAATCGACCACCAGATGGCGGCGGTCCAGCGCGGGGTTCAGGCGCGCCAGCCATTCGGCGACGGTCGACATGATGCGCGAGGGCCGCAGCTCGCCCAAGGACGAGAGCACCGCGGCGCCCTGTTCATCGGTCTTGCCGATCACATGCGGGCGCTGCGCATCGGGCAGGTGGTAGAGCAGCTCCTTGATCTGGCGCTCGACCACCGGGGCCTTTTCCTCGATCACCAGCATGTCGGTCAGGCCCTGGGCGAACTCGGCCATGCGCGTGGTCTCGAGCGGATAGACCAGGCCGACCTTGTAGACCCGCACGCCGGCCGCGGCCAGGGCGTTCGGGTCCAGATCGAGACGGCGCAGCACCTCCATGAAGTCGTAATGCGCCTTGCCGACCGTGACGATGCCTAAAGTGGCGCTGGGGCTGGCGACGATGTGCTTGTCGATCGAGTTCAGCTTGCTGAAGGCGCGCACCGCGGCCAGCTTGTGCTCCAGGCGCGACTCCAGCTCCAGCGACGGCAGGTCGACGCTGCGGATGTGCAGATCGGTGGCGGGCCGGTGGTCGACGGGCAGCTCGAAGTCCAGCGGCACGCTGTCCAGATCGACCGTCATGCCGGACTCGACCACCTCGGAGATGGCCTTGAAGCCGACCCAGGCGCCGGAGAAGCGGCTCAGCGCCCAGCCATAGAGGCCGAACTCCAGGTACTCGGCCACATTGGCCGGGTGCACCAGCGGCATGCTCCAGGCCTGCAGCGCCAGATCGCTCTGGTGCGGGGTGCTGGACGAAACGCAGCCATGGTCGTCGCCGCAAACCACCAGCACGCCGCCCTGGCTCGAGCTGCCGTAGACATTGCCATGCTTCAGCGCGTCGCCGGAGCGGTCGACGCCGGGGCCCTTGCCGTACCACATCGCGAACACGCCATCGACGGTGCGCTTCGGGTCCAGCGCGACTCTCTGCACGCCCAGGCAGGCGGTGGCGGCCAGGTCCTCGTTGATCGCGGGCAGGAAATTGATCTGGGCGGCGTCGAGGAACTTCTGGGCCTTCCAGAGCTGCTGGTCCACCATGCCCAGCGGGCTGCCGCGGTAGCCGGAGACGAAGCCCGCGGTCTTCAGCCCGGCGCGCTCGTCCAGCGCCTTCTGTGCCAGCAGCAGGCGCACCAGTGCCTGGGTGCCGGTCATGAAGACCTGGCCGGTGGGGGCGGCGAGATTGTCTGAGAGTTTGTAGTCGCGCAGGGCAGGGCTGGACATCGGGGTCTCCGCGGGGATTCTGGCGCAAGATTTTTTGCCATAAAGTCCGGTTGTTGTTTGCTCGATCGCTATTGATTTCGGCTAAATTGAGAATATAAAACTCTCCGAAGGCAATAAAAGAGATGGAAAATTTCGACAAGGCCACGCGCCAGATCCTCGCGGCCCTGCAGGCCGACAGCCGCCAGAGCACCCAGGCCCTGGCCGAGCAGGTGGGGCTGTCGACCACGCCGGTCTGGCGGCGCATCAAGGAGCTGGAGGAAAGCGGCGTGATCCGTCGCCATGTGGCCCTGGTCGACCGCGAGAAGCTGGGTCTGTCGATCTGCGTGCTGGCCAATGTCAGCCTGGTGCGGCACAGCGAGGGCGCGGTCGAGGCCTTCGAGGCGATGGTCACCACCAGCCCCGAGATCATCGAATGCCAGGCCATCACCGGCGAGGCCGACTATGTGGTCAAGGTGGTCGCGCCCGACATGAAGGCCTACGACCAGTTCCTGCAGCAGAAGATCTTCAAGGTGCCAGGTGTTGCCAGCGTGCGCAGCAATGTGGTGCTGCGCGAGGTGAAGTACGAGACCGCGCTGCCGGTGAGCTGAGCGGCGGCCGTCGCCGCCTGGCGGACAAGGCCCCCGGCGTTCGCCGCTTCCGCACCGGAGGATGCGCCGGGGCCGGGTGTTGCCATCGGGCCGGATGTTTGTGCATGCAACCCCGCTTGCGAGGGGCAACGCACAGGTATATAACGAGGGCATTCCGGCATGGCGCCTTCGCCACGATGCCCGCTCGGCACGCCGAGCCCACGCGTCGCGCAGCGGTAGCAACACCTGGCCCTCAGAGATTCCAGTTCGTCACAGCTCCCTTGGAGGTGGTCATGGAACTTCAGGTGCAAAGTCATCGATGGGAAAGCCGCATGCCCGACTGGCCGGCGGCGGTGGTCGCGGGTCTGGTCGCCGGGGCGCTGGCGATGGTGATCGACCTGCTGTGGACCACCCTGATGCTGGGCAGCAGCCCCTGGCACACCTCGCACCAGGTGGCCGCCATGCTGATGGGCCCCGGCCTGCTGCAGGGGCCGACCCATGCCTTCAATCTCGGCGTGGTGCTCACCGCCCTGGTGATTCACTACGGCCTGGGCGTGCTGTTCGGTTGCCTGGTGGCCTTCATCGTCACCGGCTTCCACTACGAGGGCGACCTGCCGATGCTGGAGATCATCGGCGGCCTGTTCGGCATCGCGCTGTACTTCGTCAATTTCTACGGCTTCGCGCGCGTCTTCCCCTGGGTGGCGGAGATGCGCAGCGGTGCCTATCTGGTCGAACACCTGGTGTTCGGCATGGCGGCGGCCCTGGTCTACTGGAAGCTGGCCCGCCCCGGCTCGGTGGCCACGGCTTGACGGGCCTTAGCGGCGGCGCCCCAGGGCGCCGCTTCTGATTCGGGATCGGACAAGAACAGGAGGAGACCGGCATGCTCATTGCCATCGCCCTGGTCGTCATCGTTCTGGCGTCGCTGCTGTTCCATTACATCAACCCCTGGCATCCGCCGCCGCTGGCCTCCAACTGGCAGCAGATGGACGACACGCTGACGATCACCTTCGTGATTACCGGCATCTTCTTCGTCCTCCTCAATCTTTTCCTGGTCTATGTGATCTGGCGCTTCCGGCGCCGCGGCGCCCGCGCGACCGAGCAGGCGGCCTACCAGCCGGTCAACCACAAGGTGGAACGCTGGCTGACCCTGGTCACGACGGTCGGCATCGTCGCGCTGCTGGCGCCGGGGCTGCAGGTCTATGCCGACTATGTGCGGCCGCCGCATGACGCGCTGGAGGTGGAGGTGCTGGGCTCGCAATGGCAATGGCGCTACCGCTTCCCGGGCACCGACGGCAAGCTGGGCGGCACCGATCCGCGCTTCGTGACGGCCGCCAACCCCTTCGGCCTGGACCCCGCGGATGCGGCGGGCCAGGACGATGCGCTGGTCGAGGCGAACGAGCTGCATCTGCCGCTGAACCGGCCGATCAAGATCCTGCTGCGCGCGCACGACGTGCTGCATGACTTCTATGTGCCGCCCTTCCGTGCCCGCATGAATATGGTGCCGGGGCTGGTGACGACCTTCTGGTTCAAGCCCACCCAGGCCGGGCGCTTCGAGGCCATGTGCGCCCAGCTCTGCGGCGTCGGACACGCGAATATGCGCGGGCTGGTAGTGGTCGAGGAGGAACGGGATTTCCGCGCCTGGCTCCAGCAGAAGCCCAGCTTCGCGTCGGCCGGCAAGCCGGCGCCGGAGGCGGTGGCCGGCTCCGGAGCGGCCGATCCGGCCGCGCAGGGCCTGGCGGTGGCCAAGGCCAAGGCCTGCGTGGCCTGCCATTCGGCCGACGGCAGCGCCAGCGTCGGGCCCAGCTGGAAGGGGCTCTATGGCAAGACCGAGGCCTTTGCCGATGGCTCGAAGGAGAAGATGGACGACAGCGCGCTGGCGCGCGAGATCCGTGATCCCACGGCCAAGGTGGTGCAGGGCTTCGCGCCCATCATGCCCAAGTCGGAGCTGAGCGAGGCCGAGCTGGCGGCGTTGGTGGCCTATATCCGCTCGCTGAAATCATGAACCACGCCCCACGCGTTTCGCGCGCGCCCTCCAGGGGGCAGGTCCGCAGACCCGGCCGAGCCGGATCCTCGGGCGTCGCTTGACCCGACCCTCGCATCGAAGGACTTGCCCATGCATGACGACGATCACGACGAACAGCACCACGAACCGCAGAGCTTCCTGACCAAGTATGTCTGGAGCCAGGACCACAAGGTGATCGCGCTGCAGTACGGCGGCACGGCCATCGTCGTCGGCCTGGTCGGCCTCTTGCTGTCCAACCTGATGCGGCTGCAGATCGGCTTTCCCGGCGCCTTCGAGTTCATCAATGCCGAGCGCTACTACCAGTTCGTCACGATGCACGGGATGATCATGGTGATCTATCTGCTGACCGCGCTCTTCCTGGGCGGCTTCGGCAACTACCTGATCCCGCTGATGGTGGGCGCGCGGGACATGGTGTTCCCCTACCTGAACATGCTCAGCTACTGGGTCTACCTGGTCTCGGTGCTGGTGCTGCTGGCCAGCTTCTTTGTGCCCGGCGGCGCCACCGGTGCGGGCTGGACGCTCTACCCGCCGCAGGCCATCCTGCCCGGCACGCCGGGGCACGACTGGGGCATCATCCTGATGCTGGTGTCGCTCTTGATCTTCATCGTCGCGGCGACCATGGGCGGCCTCAACTATGTGTCGACCGTGCTGCAGGCGCGTTGCCGCGGCATGACCTTGCTGCGCATGCCACTAACGGTGTGGGGCATCTTCACCGCCACCATCCTCGCGCTGCTGGCCTTCCCGGCGCTGTTCGTCAGCGGCGTGATGATGCTCTTGGACAAGACCATCGGCACCAGCTTCTTCATGCCGGCCCTGGTCTCGCTGGGGCAGGTGACGGCGCACAAGGGCGGATCGCCGCTGCTGTTCCAGCATCTGTTCTGGTTCTTCGGCCACCCCGAGGTCTATATCGTCGCGCTGCCGGCCTTCGGCATCGTCTCCGACCTGATCAGCGTGCATGCGCGCAAATGCATCTTCGGCTATCGCCAGATGGTCTGGGCCATCCTGGCGATCGCGGTGCTGAGCTTCGTCGTCTGGGCCCACCATATGTTCGTCAGCGGGATGAATCCCTACTTCGGCTTCTTCTTCGCCACCAGCACCCTGGTGATCGCGGTGCCCACCGCCATCAAGGTCTACAACTGGCTGCTGACCCTGTGGCGCGGCGACATACACCTGTCGGTGCCGATGCTGTTCGCGCTGGCCTTCATCTCGACCTTCATCGTCGGCGGGCTGACCGGGCTGTTCCTCGGCAATGTGTCGGTCGACATTCCGCTGTCGGGCAGCTACTTCGTCGTCGCGCATTTCCATATGGTGATGGGCGTGGCGCCGCTCTTGGTGGTGTTCGGCGCGATCTACCACTGGTACCCGAAGATCAGCGGGCGCATGCTGGACGACCGCCTGGGCCATTTCCACTTCTGGGTCACCTTCCTCGGCACCTACGCGATCTATTTCCCGATGCATTACCTGGGTCTGCTGGGCATGCCGCGGCGCTATTACAACTACGAGCCCTACAGCTCCTTCCCGGCCTCGGCCCACCAGCTCAACGCCTTCATCACCGTGGTGGCCATCATCGTCGGCGTGGTGCAGCTGGTGTTCGTCTGGAACCTGATCTACAGCGCCTTCCGCGGCCGCAAGGCCGAGCCCAACCCCTGGCGCGCCGCCTCGCTGGAATGGCAGACACCCGACACCCCGCCGCGCCATGGCAACTGGGGCGCGGCGCTGCCGGTGGTGCAGCGTTGGGCCTATGCCTACAGCGTGCCCGGCGCCCGCGAGGACTTCATCGCGCAGAATGCACCGGCGGAGCAGGGCGGGGTGGAGGATGCGGCCCATACCGGCGCGATCCACGGCAGCAAGGGAGCCGCGGCATGAGCGCCGTCCTGTCGTCCCTCGGGGCCGATGACGGCGTCGACCGCCCGCAGGCCGCCAGCATCGCCCTGTGGTTCTTCATCGGCGTGGCCTGCATGCTGTTCGGCCTGTTCTTCGCCGCCTATGTGATGCGGCTTGAGAGCGCCGAGGGCTATCCGCTGGCGCTGCCCTGGCAGTTCGGGCTCGGCACCGCGCTGCTGCTGGCCGGCAGCCTGGTGCTGGAACTGGCGTTGCGCGCGCCGCAAGCCGCAGGGCGGCTGCTGGCGGGCGGCGCCTGCGCGCTGGCCTTCGTGCTGGTGCAGCTGTGGGGCTGGTCCGCGCTGCTGGACGCCAAGGTGGTGCCGGCCGGCAACCCGGCCGCCAGCTTCCTCTACCTGCTGACCGCGATGCATGGCCTGCATGTGCTGGGCGGTCTGGGCGGCTGGTGGCTGGCCTGGCGCCATCACCGCGAGGGCGGCGCGCGCTGGCGCATCGCGCTGTGCGCGCGCTACTGGCATTTCCTCTTGCTGCTCTGGCTGGGCCTGTACGCCACGCTGGGGCTGCTGACGCCGGATCTGGTGCGGGCCATCTGCGGCACGCGATAGTGGAGGAAAGCGCGATGAGCGATCACAGCATTCCGAACGATCTGCGCGGCCTGGTCGCCGACTGGTCGGCCGACCGCCAGGCCCTGGGCGTGTCCTGGGGCAAGGCCATGATGTGGATCTTCCTGCTCAGCGACACCTTTGTGTTCGGCAGCTTCCTGACCGGCTATATGACGGTGCGCATGTCCACCACCGTGCCCTGGCCCAATCCCAGCGAGGTGTTCGCGCTGCATGTCGGCGGCGCCAACGTGCCGCTGCTGCTGATCGCCATCATGACCTTCGTGCTGATCAGCAGCAGCGGCACGATGGCGATGGCGGTGATGCGCGGCTATGCGCGCGACCGCAAGAACACCGCGCTGCTGATGTTCGCCACCGCTGCGCTTGGCGCCACCTTCGTCGGCATGCAGGCCTTCGAATGGAGCAAGCTGATCGCGGAAGGGGTCAGGCCCTGGGCGAACCCGATGGGCGCGGCCCAGTTCGGCGCCTGCTTCTTCATGATCACGGGCTTCCACGGCCTGCATGTGTCGATCGGCGTGATCTACCTGATCGTCGTCGCGCTGAAGGTGCGGCGCGGCGACTACGAGAAACGCGGCGACTACCAGATCGTCGAGATCGCCGGCCTGTACTGGCACTTCGTGGACCTGGTCTGGGTCTTCATCTTCGCCTTCTTCTACCTATGGTGACCGCCCCCTACGCGCTTCGCGCGCCCCCTCGAGGGGGCGGCGCCGGCCGCCCGGCAAAGCCGGATCGGCGCCGCCCGCTCGGGAAAACGTCGGTTTGACGCGACCAACCAGGCCCTAATGCTGGAGACGGCCATGAGTACCAAACAACACCCGATAGGCCTCTATCTGAAGATCTGGCTGCTGCTCTTCGTGCTCAGCGCCATGTCCTATATGGTGGACTACCTGCATGTGCAGGGCCTGCTGCGCTGGGGCCTGATCATCACCTTCATGCTGCTGAAGGCGGGGCTGATCGTCGCGGTCTTCATGCACATGGCCTGGGAGCGCCTGGCCCTGATCTACGCGATCCTGGTGCCGCCGCTGTGCCTGCTGGTGCTGGTGGGCCTGATGGCGGCCGAGGCGCATTACACCTGGTTCACCCGCCTGCTGTTCTTCCGCTGATGTCCACACCCTCGCAACAGCTCGCCCTGCTGGGCCGGGCGGCCGCACCGGCCCGGCGCGCGCTGTGGCGCGAGTATCTGGTGCTGACCAAGCCGCGGGTCGTCGCGCTGATGCTGTTCACCGTGCTGGTGGGCATGCTGCTGGCGCCGCATGCCGCGCCGCTGCCCTGGTGGCTGTGGCTCGGCGCGCCGCTGGGCATCGGGCTGGTGGCGGGGGCGGCCGCGGCGCTGAACCACCTGGTGGACCGGCGCATCGACGCCTTGATGGCGCGCACCCGCGCCCGCCCCTTGCCGCGCGGCCGGCTCGGCGCGCTGCAGGTGCTGCTGTTCGCGCTGCTGCTGGGCCTGGCCGGCATGGCCCTGCTGCTGCTGACCACCAATGCCCTGTGCGCCGTGCTGACCCTGGCCTCGCTGCTGGGCTATGCGCTGGTCTACAGCCTGTATCTGAAGCATGCGACGCCGCAGAACATCGTGATCGGCGGCGCGGCCGGCGCGGCGCCGCCGCTCTTGGGCTGGGTGGCGGTGACCGGCTCGGCCGACCCCGGCGCGCTGACCCTGTTCCTGATCATCTTCATCTGGACCCCGCCGCATTTCTGGGCCCTGGCCATCCACCGCCGCGAGGACTATGCGCGTGCCGCGGTGCCGATGCTGCCGGTGATCTTCGGCGTGGCCCATACCGCGCGCCGGGTGTTTGCCTACACGCTGGCCCTGCTGGGCTTCAGCCTGCTGCCGGTGCTGATCGGCATGAGCGGCCGGCTCTACCTGGCCGGCGCCCTGCTGCTGGGCGCGCGCTTCGCGCAGCTGGCCTGGCGGCTGCGCGCCGACGAACGCCTGGCCATGCCGACCTTCCGCTATTCCATCGTCTATCTGTTCGGCCTGTTCGGCCTGCTGCTGGCGGATCGCTTCATGCGCTGAAGCGATCCGGGCCGCTGCCGCGTCGCCGCGGCGTTCAACGGCTGTCGCTCTCCAGCTGCTGGCGCAGGGCGCGCAGCGACGCGGTGGAGCGCCCGAAGCGGATGTCCGGCAGCTTGTCGGCCTTGGCATTCAGGATGCGCGCGAAGGTGGACTTCACGGTCGCGGCGTCGTCGTCGAAATCCCCATGGTGTTGGGCCCGGCTCAGCGGCTCGGCACCGCCGGCCTGGTCAGGTGCCAGCACCAAGCGGGCCTTCTTCGAAGCGAACAGCTTGGCCAGCTGCGCATCGGCCTGGATGCAGCGCTGCAGCCCCAGGATGGGCGTGCCGTCCTGCACCCCCGGCACGCGCTGGCGCACCTCGAAGGCGTTGGACACCAGATAGAGCAGGGACTTGTTGTAGAGCCGCGCGCAGTGGTCGTCCTGCTCGGTCTGGTCGTCCAGCGCATAGACCGCGAAGTCCTGGATCACCGAGGCGCTGATGGCCGGCAGGTAGCTGCTCTTGAACAGCTCCACCGTGCAGGCCGGCGCCCACAGCGTGCAGCTGCTGATCTTCAGGCCGGCCTGACCCAGCAGGCCCACCAGCGGCGCCAGCAGGATGGCGCCGGCGCTGTGCGCTACCAGATGGATCTCCAGCGCCGGCTCTTCCTTGGCCAGCGCCGTCAGGTGCTTGAGCACCAGGCGTGCCGCGCCGCCCGGCCGGCTGGCGGCCAGCGCGTTCTCCTTCATCTCGTCCCAGGCGGCCTTGCCGGTCAGGCCGCGCGCCACCGGCTCCAGCAGGTCGTCCAGGCGGTCGAGCAGGAAGTCCTTGGCGGCATCGAAGGCGCCCTCGGGACGACGCCGGCGCACGGCGTCCTGCAGGATGTTGGTCACGGTGCTCCAGTAGTCGCTCTTCCAGATGAAGGCGAGCGGATAGACCCCGCCGGACAGCAGGGCCGGCTGGTACTCGGCCAGGCGCTGCAGCGCCGCGCCCTCGCTGACCAGACCGCCATGCGCGTACAGCAGCACGCGCTTCTTGGGCCAGGGGGCGATGGTCTGGCGCAGGTCCTGCCTGAAAACCGCGGCAAGCTCGGCCTCGGTCATGCCGTACTCGCCGCCGGGGCGCAGCAGGCCCTCGTTGCCGACGCTCACCACATGCGGGCGCAGGCCGGCATGGCTGAGCTTGGTGGCGCCCGACGGATCGCCGAGCTTGACCGCGGCGCCGCCGCCCGCCGGCGCCAGCCGGATCGGCGCGCCCAGCCGCGCCACCCACACATCGGTGGCATGGCGCAGCCAGTCGTCGTAGGCGATGCGGGCGAAGCCCTTGCGACCCCAGTCCGGTCCCCAGGAGTTCTGGATCCAGAAACCCTCGGCGTCATAGGCCACGATGGCGAAGGCATGACCACCCGCGGGCGTCTCGCGCGGGCCGATCAGGCCGTCGGCGCCCACCTCGTCCCAGCCGGCATGCACCATCGAGGTGGCGTAGAGGATGCCCACCTCGCTGAGCGCCGCATGCATGGCCACCAGGTCCTTGTGGTTGACGCGGAAATAGGCGCCCAGCGGGCGCAGCAGCGCGTCGTCGACGCGTGCCTGGTTCAGGCCGCCGGTCGTGCCGCGCTTGAGCTTGTAGGGCCATTGGGTCTCGGCGCAGACGCCATGCTTGTGCCAGCCCTTCATCGCGCCACGGGCGCTGGAGCCGGAATAGTTCTCGCCGGGCCATTCGTCATAGCGCCGCGCCATGTCGTAGAGCATGCGCGGGCTCACCTGCGTGGTGTCGGGCAGCACGCGACGGCGGCGCAGCAGGTAGTTGGCCACGGTGGCCAGGCCGAAGCCGGTGCAGGCGCCTTCCTGGCCCTGGTCCAGGATCGGCACCTGGTGGTCCCAGTAGCTCTCCAGCGGGATATGGCTGGGCACCTCGACCAGGGTCGAGACATACATGCGGTCGCGGAAGTCCAGGGTGTCGCGGCGCGCGTCCAGCGTGCGCTTGGGCGTGCTGCTGCTGTTCCTCTTGGTCGCCATGGCTTGCTCCTCTCGTTGTGCGGCAGGCGCGAGGCTGCCATGGGCGGCGGATGCTGCACATCCCGAACAATGCGGAGCCGCCTTGGTGGAAGATCGGTGGAAGATCAGTAAAAGAGGCCGTCCAGGTCCAGCGTCGAGCGCCGCCCCAGCGCCTCGCGATGCATCAGCAGCCAGGCCTGCGCCCGCTCGCGCCCCAGCGCCTTGAGCCGTTCAAGAAAGCGCAGATTGGCGGCCATCTTGCTGTCGGCGCGCAGCTCGCCCAGCACATCGGCCGCCTCGATCAGATGGAAACGGGCGCGCCGCAGGCGTCGCTCCAGGCCGCCCAGTCCCAGGCCCAGCCAATGGCGTGGCAGGTGCTGGCGCAGATGGGCGAACATGCGCATCTCGCGCATGAAGCTGGCGCTGAAGGCGATTTCGAGACTGCGGGCGCGAATCTCGGCCGCGCTCTGCGGGCGGCTGCGGTGCGCCAGCGGCGTCAGCAGCACCAGCATGATGTCGGCGCTGCGGGCCTCGAAGAACAGCGGGAACACCGCCGGATTGGCCGCGTAGCCGCCGTCCCAGTAGGGCTCGCCGTCGATCTCCACCGCGCGGTGCAGCTGCGGCAGACAGGTCGAGGCCAGCGCGGCCTCCAGGCTCAGCTCGGCATTGCGGAACAGGCGCAGCTTGCCGCTCATCGCATGGGTGGCGGCGATGAAGAGCTTGACCGGGCTGTGCGCGCGCAGCCGTTCGAAGTCCAGCCGCGCGGCCAGCAGCTCGCGCAGCGGGTTGAGGTCGAAGGGGTTGATCTGCTCGGGGGCCAGGTAATGGCCCCAGTGCAGCATCAGCTGCATGAAGGGGCTCAGCCCGGCGTCGCTGCCGTCCTGCGCGGCGCTGGTGAAATGCGCCGGCACGCTGTCGGCCAGCGCATGCCAGAAGCCCTGCAGCGCGGCGCGCGCGCCCTCCGGCCCGCCGTCGGCCAAGCCCTGGGCCAGCAGCAGCGCATTCAGCGCGCCGGCGCTGGTGCCGCTGACGCCGTCGAAAGCGATGTAGCCGTCTTCCAGCAGCGCATCCAGCACGCCCCAGGTGAAGGCGCCATGGGCACCTCCGCCCTGCAGGGCCAGGCTGAGGGTGACGGTGCGGTGGGGGCGGTCGAACAGCGGCGGCATCGACGACCCCGGTGGCGCTACTCGTCCGCCTTGGGCGGCTCTTCCGACGAGGGCGTCACCGCGTCGATGGTTTTCTCGACGACCTTGCCGCCGACCTTGACCGTGGTGCTGACCACCGCGCCGGTCACCGAGATCGCGGCGCCGGCCGCGGCGCCCGCCACGCTGACCACGGCGCAGCCTTGCAGCGGCCCCAGCAGGGCCAGCAGCGGGATGAGGAACAGCAGGGGTCGCTTCATGGAGGGACGCGTGGGAGTGAGAACCGCATTGTGCCCAAAGCCGGGCCTGTGCCATGCTCGCCCCATGTTTGTCGTCTACGGACTGCAGGGCAAGCTGCTCAACGTGCCGCTGGACCGGCCGGGCGCGGTGCGGGCCGTTGCGCGGCTGCGCGCCCCGGCGGCGGTCGAGCGCGAGGACCAGCCGGGGCCGGCGGCCGTGCTGGCCGGACGCGACGAGGCCGACGGTGGCGTCGGCGGTTCGGGCGGCGGCCGGGCTGCCGGCGAGGGCCGGCAGGCGGCCGAGGCCTATACGGCATATACCCAGACCGCGGCGCCGCCGCGCCAGCCGCTGACCCTGGTGCAGCAGCTGATGAGCCGCGATCCGGTCAGCGTACCGCTGGCCAGCACCGTGGGCGAGGCCTGGGCCCTGCTGGCGCGGGCCGACGTCGGCCAGGCGCCGGTGCTCAACGCGGCCGGCACCCTGGTGGGCCTGGTCAGCCGCGCCGATCTGCTGCGCGGGCAGCAGCTGCCGCAGGACCTGGCCCAGCCGGTGGCCACCGTGATGTGGAGCCCGGTGCCCAGCGCCCAGCCCGACACCGGCGTGCGCGAGGCCGCCCAGCTGCTGCTGGAGCTGCGCCTGCCGGGCCTGCCGGTGCTCGATGAACAGGGGCGGCTGCAAGGGTTTCTGTCACGCGGCGACCTGCTGCGCGCACTGTGCCACGAGCCGCCACTGGATCTCTGGAGCTGACGGTCGGCGGCGGGAAATAAATGCGGCCCGGGCGTGAAATAGCTGGCTGCCGGAATGCGTGGCGGCGCGGCGGCACGGCTAGCATTTCGCCTCAGCAGCGGTGCGTGCAGCCCGGCTGCACAAATCAGGGAAGCAGCAAGCCATGACCAGCACCGCCATCGACGCCCCCGCGTTGCAGCAGCTCGCCCACGAGCTGCCGGACGCCTGCGAACGCCTGGCCTATGTGAAGCAGATGACCGCCCAGGCCGCCAACAAGGTGCTGGGCCTGGTCGAGGGGGCGCGGGACGATGCCGAGCAGGTGCGCCGCCAGGGCGCCGACCTGTCCGAATCGCTGGCGCGCATGGCCACCTCGCCCGAGCTGAGCCTGGAGCGCGCGCGTTCGATGATGAAGCTGTGCGCCGCCTATGCGGCGACCGCGGCCAGCTTTGCCGCCCGCGAGAAGGGTCTGCACGGCGAGATCATGATGGCGCAGGACTTCCAGGACCTGTCCGGCCAGGTGATCAACAAGGTCCTCAAGATGCTGGAGCGGGCCGAGGCGCCGCTGAATAAGCTGGTGGGCGAGGTCGTGGCACCGGCCGCCGCCGAGCAGTTGCAGGGCGTGCAGACGCCGGACAAGGCGCTGAAGCAGGACGACGTCGACGATCTGCTGGCTTCCCTGGGCTTTTGAGCGTCGCTCCTCCGCCCGCCCGGCCGATGCCAGAATCGGCCACCATCATGTCCATTTCCCACCGCGGCGCACGGCGCCTGCTGCTGACGGCCGGCCTGGCGATCGCCTTGCTGGGCCTGCTGCTGATCCTGAGGCTGGACCTGGCGCGCCAGCGCGAGGCCTTCGAGGTCGATGCCCGCATCGCCCATCGCCTGCTGAGCCAGCAGTTGGTCCAGCATGACGCGATCCTGGCGAGCCTGGCGCTGCTGCAGCCCGCCGGTCCCGAACAGCGCCTGCCGACGCTCTATCCGCAGGTCCTGCAGCTGCTGCGCAGCGACGCGGCCTGGCCGCGGCCCGCGTGGCGCGCCGCCGATGCCGCGTCCGAGCAGGCCCGGCAGGCGGTTCTGGTCGAGCTGGACCCGGCCGGCGGACGCTATCTGCTGCTGCGCCACGGCCGCCCGGCCAGCTATGCGGTATGGATCGACATCGAGCGGATGATGCCCTGGAGCGAATGGCCGATGGCGCGCGACGGCCCGGTGCGCCTGCTGCTGCGCCACGATGGACGGGAGCTGCTGCTGCAGCCCGGGCGCGCGGGGCGGCCCCTGTTCGAGCTGCGCAAGACGCTGGCCTCGCCGAGCCAGCGCTTCGAACTGCTCGCGCAGCGGCCGCTCGGCTGGGGCGAGCTGCCCTGGGCGCAACTGGGGCTCTGGCTGAGCGCCTGGCTGGCGGCGCTGGCGATGCTGCACGCCTGGCTCGGCCAGCGCGACGCGCGCCGGCGCGCCGAACAGCGGCTGCGCCTGGACCAGGTCGGCCGGCTCAATGCGCTGGGCGAACTGGCCGCCGGCATGGCGCATGAGCTGAACCAGCCGCTGACCGCGATGCTGGCCAGCAGCCAGGCCGCGCGCCGCATGCTGGCCGAGCAGCAGTCCGGGGCCGCGCTGGGCGCGCTGGACCAGGCGGTGCAGCAGGCCAAGCGCGCCAGCGAGGTGCTGGCCCGGCTGCGACGCGCGGTGCAGCGGCCCGAGCTCGCGACCGAGCCGCGGCCCACCGATCTCGCCGCGGCGGCGCGCCAGGTGCTCGAGCTGCTGCGGCCCGAGGCCGAGCGGCTCGGCGTGCAGCCGCAGCTCGAAGGGCCGTCGCCGACCGTGCTGGCCGATCCGGTGGCGCTCGAGCAGATCCTGCACAACCTGGTGCTGAACGCGCTGCAGGCGCTCGAGCAGGTGCCGCGCGCCGAGCGCCAGCTGCGGCTGTTCCTGGAGGACGCCGCGCCGGTGCGCCTGCTGGTGCAGGACAGTGGGCCGGGCCTGTCCGACGAGGCGTTGCGCCACGCCTTCGAACCATTCTTCAGCACCCGCAAGGACGGCCTGGGCCTGGGGCTGAGCCTGGTCGAGAGCCTCGCGCTGGCGATGGGCGGCAGCCTGTCCTGCGCGAACCGCCACCCGCGCGGCGCCGAGTTCAGCCTGCTGCTGCCGGCTGCGAGATGATGATGACGATGACGATGATGCAGACCAGCGCGCTGATCCATCTGGTCGACGACGACGAGGCGGTGCGCGCCAGCCTGGCGCTGCTGATCGGCACGATCGGGCTGCGCGTGCAGACCTGGGCCGAGCCGCAGTGCTTCCTGCAGGAGTTCGACCGCGACGCGATCGGCGCGATCCTGCTCGACATCCGCATGCCCGGCATCGGCGGGCTGAGCCTGCTCGAGCGCCTGGTGGACGAGGGCGTCGACCAGCCGATCATCATGCTCAGCGGCCATGGCACGGTGGCGCTGTGCCGGCGCGCGTTCAAGGCGGGGGCGGCCGAGTTCCTCGAGAAGCCGGTCGACGACGAGCTGCTGCTCGAGACCCTGCAGGCGTCGGTGCGCCGCCATGTGCAGGTGCGCCAGCGCGGCGCGGTCGAGCGCGAGGCCCGCGAGCGCTACGAACGGCTGTCGGCGCGCGAGCGCGAGGTGCTGGGCCTGATCGTCGCGGGCCTCAGCAACAAGGAGATGGGGCGGGCGCTGGGGCTGAGCCCGCGCACCGTCGAGGCGCACCGCGCCCATCTGTTCGAGAAGCTGCAGGCCGCGTCGCTGGCCCAGTTGATCCGGCAGTACGCCGGCCTGATCGAGCCGCCGCCATCCGCGTAGAACTACGCGGTGGAGCGCGTAGCGCAACGCCTGTTCGCCGCACCGCGCCGCACCTACAGTGGAAGCACGACGGCCCGAGGGGCCGCTTCGACATCGTAGGAGCATTGCATGACGACAACGAACAAGCGCTATTTCCTGATCGGCCTGCTGGCTGCGGCCACCGTCGCCCAGGCCCAGGCGGTGCGCAGCGAGAGGAATATTTCGCTGGCGCTGGCCAACGAGATCGCCGGCCAGACCGTCGCGGCCTGCTTGGCGCAGGGCCACAACGTCAGCGCTGCGGTGGTCGACCGCGCCGGCGTGCTGCGCGCGCTTCAGCGCGCCGACCTGGCAGGCCCACATACCCTGGGCGCCGGCCAGGCCAAGGCCTTCACCGCGGTCTCGGCCAAGAACAATACCTTGGCGATGCAGGAGGCGGCGCAGAAGAACCCGGCCGCCGCGAACCTGGTCCATATCCCGGGCTTCCTGCTGCTGGGCGGCGGCGTGCCGATCCGCAGCGGCGGCGAGGTGATCGGCGCGGTCGGCGTCGGCGGCGCGCCGGGCGGCCATCTCGACGAGCAATGCGCGCTGGCCGCGCTCGACAAGGTCAAGGACCAGCTGAAGTAGCGAGGGGCCGGCAGCCCTCGCCGGGCCGCGGTCTGTCAGGTCTTCGCCAGCTCCAGCAGGCGCCGCGCGCGCAGCACCACCGGCAGGTCCACCATGCGGCCGTCCAGCTGCACCGCTGCGCCCTGCGCCGCCGCGTCGGCCGCCACGACGCGGCGCGCCCAGTCCAGTTCCTCTTCGCCCGGCCGGAAGGCCGCATGCACGCCGGACACCTGGCGCGGATGGATGCACAGCTTGGCACCGAAACCGTAGCGGCGCGCGCGCCGCACATCGGCCTGCAGCCGCGCGGTATCGCCGGTCTGCACCGTGACGCCGTCGATCGCGCTGGCCAGCCCGGCGATGCGGGTGTGCATCGCCAGCGCGAAACGCAGTGGCGCCAGTTCGCTCTCGTCGCTGTTGTCGCTGTCGTCGCTGTTGTCGCTGTCGTCGGGATTGCAGGCGATGCCGGTGTCGGCCATGAAGTCGATATGACCCAGCACCAGGCGCAGCACGCCCGGCGCCGCGGCGATCTCGGCCAGCGCGGCCCAGCCGCGCGCCGATTCGATCAGCGGCAGCAGCGGCAGCCCGAAAGCCGCCAGCTCGGCCAGCGGCGCGGCCGACTCGGCCTTGGGGCACATCAGCGCCGCCAGGCCCGGCAGCCGCGGCAGCAGGGCCAGGTCTTGCGCCCATTCGCCGGAGTCGCGCGCGTTCAGGCGCAGCAGCAGCGGCACCGGCTGCACGCGCAGCGCCGGCCATTGCGCGGCGATCGCCGCGCGCGCCGTGGCCTTCTCCGCCGGCGGCACCGCGTCCTCCAGATCCAGGATCACCGCATCGGCGCCGCTGTCCAGCGCCTTGATGAAACGCTCCGGCCGGTTGCCCGGCACGAACAGCAGGCTGCGTGCCTGTGCCAGCGGGCGGGTCACCGTGCTCATGCCTGCAGCCCCAGCTCGCGCAGGATCGCGTCGTTGTGCTGACCCACCGCGGGGATCGGGTCCATGCGCGGTTCGTAGGCGCTGCTGGCGCCCGGCGGCTTCAGCGCGGCAATCGGCCCGGCCGGCGAGCCGACCTCGGTCCAGCGCCGACGCGCGGCCAGCTGCGGGTGCAGCCAGACATCGGCCATCTCGTTGACATCGGCATTGGCGATCTGGGCGCGGTCCAGGCGCTCGCGCAGCTGCGCGCTGGAAAGGCCCGCGAAGCGCTCCAGGATCAGCGCGCGCAGCGCCTCGCGGTGCTGATTGCGCAGTGCATTGCTGGCGAAGCGGGCGTCGGCGGCGAGCTCCGGCTGTTCGAGCACCAGGGCGCAGAAGGACAGCCACTCGCGCTCGTTCTGCAGGCCCAGCATCACGGTGCGGCCGTCGCCGGCCTGGAAGGGGCCGTAGGGGTAGATGGTGGCATGGGCGGCGCCCAGGCGCGGCGGCGGGCTGGCGTCCTGGTAGGCGTAGTAGAGCGGGTAGCCCATCCATTCGCTCAGGGCCTCCAGCATCGAGATGTCGATATGCGAGCCCGCGCCGGTCCGGCCGCGCAGCAGCAGCGCATTCAGGATGGCCGTGTAGGCATACATCGCGGCGGCGATGTCGGCGATCGAGGCGCCGGCCTTGACCGGCTCGTCCGGCGTGCCGGTCACCGACAGGAAGCCGGCCTCGGCCTGGATCAAGAGGTCGTAGGCCTTGCGGTCGCGGTAGGGGCCGTCGTTGCCGTAGCCCGAGATGTCGCAGACGATCAGGCGCGGGTACCTGGCGCGCAGCGTGGCGGCATCGAGGCCGAGGCGCGCGGCGGCGCCGGGCGCGAGGTTCTGCACGAACACATCGGCCCGGGCCAGCAGGCGCTGCATCACCTCGGCGGCCGCGGGGCTCTTCAGGTCCAGCGCCAGGCTTTCCTTCGAGCGGTTGACCCAGACGAAGTGCGAGCATTGGCCGGCCACGCGGTCGTCGTAGTGGCGGGCGAAGTCGCCCTCGCCGGCGCGCTCGACCTTGATGACGCGCGCGCCCTGGTCGGCCAGCTGGCGGGTGCAGAAGGGCGCTGCGATCGCATGTTCGAGCGAGACGACGGTGATGCCGTCGAGCGGGCGGGGGCTAGTCATGGTCAGGTTCCGTTCAATCCGATCGGCTCGTCGCGGACCCTGAAGATCCAACGGCGCCCGAGGATCCGGCTTCGCCGGTCCTGCGGGCGCGCCCCCTCGAGGGGGCGCGCGCAGCGCGTAGGGGGTGGTCAATCGATCTTCGCGCCGGAGGTCTTGACGATCCTGGCCCAGCGCGCGATGTCCTCCTGGAGCAGGGCCGCGAACTGGGTGGGCGTTGCGCTTGCCAGCTCCATGCCCTGCGCGCTCAGCGCCGCACGCGTCTCGCTGGTGACCAGCACCTTGCCCATCGCGTCCTGCAGCTTGCGCTCGATGTCCGCGCTGACGCCGCGCGGCGCGAACAGGCCCACCCACAGCGTGCCGGCATAGCCCGGCACCTTCTCGCCAATCGCCGGCACGTCGGGCAGGGCCGGCGAGCGCTGCGGCGAGCTGACGCCCAGCGCCAGCAGGCGGCCGCTCTTCAGATAGCCCAGCACCGAGGGCAGGCTGGCGAAGGCGATCGGCACCTGGCCGCCGATCACGTCGGTCAGCGCCGGCGCGACGCCCTTGTAGGGAATGTGCTGGATCTCCAGCCCGGCCGTGCTGTTCAGCATCTCGCCCAGCAGATGGTTCAGGGTGCCGTTGCCGGCCGAGGCGTACTGGTAGCTGCCGGGCTTGGCCGCCTTCACCGCCTTCAGGAACTCGTCCAGGCTTTTGGCCGGGAAGGCCGGGTTGACGACCAGCACATTGGGCACCGTGCCGACCAGCGCGATCGGCGCGAAATCCTTCACCGGGTCGAAGCCCGGTGCCTTGTAGACCGCCGGGTTGATGGCCTGGCTGCTGCTGATCGTCATCAAGAGCGTGTAGCCGTCCTTGGCCGCCTTGGCCGCGGCCTGGGTGCCGATATTGCCGCCGGCACCGACCTTGTTCTCCACCACCACGGTGCCGCCCAGCACTTCGCCCAGGCGCTGGCCGACGATGCGCGCGACGATATCGTTGGTGCCGCCGGCGTTCTGCGGCACGATCAGGGTGACCGGCTTGACCGGGTAGTCGGAAGCCTGGGCCGGAACCTGGGCGGCCAAGCCGAGGGCCGCGAGGGTGGTGCTCAGGACGAGGCGTAGCTTGCGCTGCATGGGATTTGTCTCCGTTGATGTGGGGCGATCTTGGCCGCGGCGCCGGCCTGCAACAATGGCCTTTTTTTGGGAGCGAGCCTTCCGCATCCCGGAAGGCTGGAGAGACTGCCGTGCATCTGAGCCTGAGTGATCTGCGCCTGTTCGTCGCCGTGGCCGAGTTGGCCAACCTGACCCGCGCGGCCGAGCACGTGCACCTGTCGCTGACCGCCACCAGTACGCGCATCCGGGCGATCGAGCAGCAGGCCGGGCTGCCGCTGCTGGAGCGTCGCGCGCGCGGCGTGGCGCTGACGCCGGCCGGCGAAGCCTTCGCCCATCACGCCAGGCTGATGCTCTTGCAGGCCGAGACCCTGCGCGCCGAGCTGCGGGAGTACGGCGGCGGGCTGCAGGGCCATGTGCGGGTGTTCGCCAACACCACCGCGGTGACCGAGTTCATGCCCGAGATCCTGGCCGGCTTCCTGGCCGCGCATCCGCGCGTCACGGTGGGCCTGCGCGAGCATGCCAACCACGAGATCGCGCGCGGCGTGCGCGAGGGCCGCGCCGACCTCGGCATCGCGGCCGGCGCGGTCGACCGGCAGGGGCTCTCGGCCTTCCATTTCGCCACCGACCGGCTGGTGCTGGTGAGCTCGAAGCGTCACCGTCTGGCGCGGCGCGCCCAGGTGGCGCTGGCCGAGGTGCTGGGCAAGGGCGAGGCCCTGGTCGGCATGCACGAGGGCAGCACGATCGAGCGCTTTCTGTCGCGCGTGGTCGAGGATATGGGGCGGCCCGCACTGAAGCTGCGCGTTCAGGTCGGCAGCTTCGACGCGATGTGCCGCATGGCGGAGGCCGGCGTGGGCCTGGGCATCGCGCCGGAGTCGGCGGCGCGCCGCCATCAGGCCGCCGGCATGGGCATCGCGCTGGTGAAACTGGCCGACGACTGGGCGCTGCGCGAGCGCTACCTGCTGACGCGCGAGGGCCAGCGCCTGCCGAGCTATGCGCATGAGCTGATCGCGCGCATCTGCGCGCATCACGGCACGGTCTGGCCCGGCGCCGGAACTACCAGCTGAAGGGGTTGATCCGGTAGTAGCGCGCCAGCTCCTGGTAGAGCGCCGGGTGCGCTTCGGCCAGCTGCAGCGGCTGCTCGAAGAACACCTCGCTGGCCACGGCGAAGAACTCGGCCGGGTCGGTGGCGCCGTAGTCGCTCAGCAGCCCCGGCTCGCCGCGCGCGGCACGCGCCCGCAGCGCGTCGTACTCGGCCCGCAGCACGCGCGACCAGCGCGCGTAGGCGGCGCGGTCGCGCAGCGCGGGGGCGCCGCTGGCATAGCCCTTGGCCTGGTCCAGCTGATGGGCGAACTCGTGGATCACGACATTGCGGCCGTCGGCCGGATCGGCCGCGCCGTCCCGCACGTCCGGCCAGGACAGGATCACCTGGCCCTGGGTCCAGGACTCGCCGGACAGCAGGCGGCGCTGTTCCATCTGCACGCCGGCCGCGCCCTGTTCGGGCCGTTCGACATAGAAGGCGCTCGGATACAGCAGCACCTGGCGCAGCTGCGGGTAGTAGCCGCGCGCGGCGCCCAGCAGCGGCAGGCAGGCCTGGGCGGCGATGGTGACGCGCATCTCGTCGGTGACCGCCAGACCGCCGCAGCCGATGATCGGCTTCTCGGCCAAGAAGACCTGCATCAGGCGCTTCAGGCGCAGCTGCAGATCGGGCGGCAGCCGGGCCACCAGGGGCACGCGCCGGCGCAGGATGCGGCGCCAGGCCTGGGGGAAGGGCCGGCGCTGCAGCCGTGCGCGTCGCCAACGCAGCAGCAGCGGCTGGCCGGCCAGGGCGACGATCAGCACCAGGGCCAGCAGGCAGATGATCAGCAGGGCCATCGCGCGGGGGTGGGAACCGTGAGGGGATAGATGGCCGGCAGATGGGGGCGGCGGCAGGATTTCAAGTCTGCGGCTACGCTCGGGGCCCATGCGGAACGACACGAACGACGGGAACGATATGACAGACAAGCGCGGGCTGCGGGCCTGGCAGGTCATCGCCGGCGGCATCGCCGGCCTGGTGCTGACCATCGGGCTGGCGCGCTTCGCCTACACGCCGCTGCTGCCGCTGATGCAGGCCCAGGCCGGGCTGTCGGACCTGGCGGCGGGCTGGCTGGCGGCGACCAACTACCTCGGCTATATGAGCGGGGCCCTGCTGGCCGCCACGCTGGAGGATGCGCGCTGGCGCCACCGCCTCTATGGCTGGGGCCTGCTGCTGGCGCTGGCCAGCACGGCGCTGATGGCCGCGAGCAGCAACCTCTGGGTCTGGGCCCTGTCGCGCTATGTCGGCGGGCTGTGTGGCGCCGCCGGCATGCTGCTGGGCTCGGGGCTGGTGCTGGGCTGGCTGATGCGTGCCGGCCGGCGCCCGGAGCTGGGCCTGCATTTCATGGGACTGGGCCTGGGCATCGTGGTGTCGGCGCTGGGCGCGATGGCGATGACGCGGCTGGCGCTGGACTGGGCCGGGCAATGGCTGGGCTTCGTGCTGCTGGGCCTGCTGTTCCTGTGGCCGAGCTGGGCCTGGCGGCCGCCGGTGCCGCCGCCGGCCGCGGGCCCGCAGGCCGGCGCGGCGGCGCCCGGGCGGCGCTGGCTGGCGCTGATGGCAGCGATGTACTTCTGCGCCGGCTGGGGCTTCGTGATCAGCGCCACCTTCACGGTGGCCATCGTCGAGCGCCAGCCGCTGCTGGCGGGGCAGGGCCCCTGGGCCTGGCTGCTGGTGGGGCTGGCGGCCACGCCCGCGGTGTTCCTGTGGGACAGGATCGCGCGGCGCCTGGGCGAACTCAATGCGCTGGCGCTGGCCTTTGCGCTGCAACTGCTGTCGGTGCTGCTGGCGGCGCTGTCGGGCTCCCTGGCGGCGGCGCTGGCCGGGGCGCTGCTCTATGGCGCCACCTTCATCGGCATCGTCAGCCTGACCCTGGCCCTGGTGGGGCGGCGCTCGCCGGGCAACCCCGGCAAGGCGATGGCGCGGCTGACGCTCAGCTACGGCGTGGCCCAGATCAGCGCGCCGGCGCTGGCCGGCAGCATGGCCCAGGCCAGCGGCAGCTACCAGGCCGCGCTGGGGCTGACCGCGGCCGTGCTGGCCCTGGGCATGGCCCTGCTGATGCTGCTGCGGCGCGAGGGCGGGGCGCGGCCGATGCCGGGGGCGCTCAGTGCAGGGCCAGATTGAGCTGGTCCACCAGCTCGGCCCAGTCGGCGTCCGCGCGCAGCTGCTGGCGCAGCAACTCCGCCTGCGCCGGCGTCCAGAAGGGCGCCTCGCTGAGCGGCAGGGAAGCCGGCAGGGGGCGGTGCGCGTCGATGAAGGCGCGGATGTCCGGTTCGGTCGCCGGCAGGCCCAGCTGGGCGAACAGTTCCGAGAACCGATGGTTCGAGGGTTCCATGGCGACTCTCCGTGGCTGTGGTGAGGGCGGGGCCGGTATCCGAGGCCTCCGGCGCCCCACTCTATACCCGCTCGGGGGCGGCGCTGCCAGGGAACCCTTGATGGCTTCCCTGGCATCGCCATAGCCCTTCCGGATCCTGCCCTGGGCCTGCCCTTGAGCTGCTGCGCGGGGAAGGGAATGGGCCGAAGCCCTGCCGGGCAGGCCGCCGTCACGCCGGTGTCGCCCGCCTGTCATCGCCCTGGCATCGGGGCGGGCTCCAATCGGCCCATGCGCCGCTCCCCAGCACCCGTCCGATGCCGCCCGGCTTCCATCCGCTGATCGCGGCCCAGTTCTGTTCGGCGCTCGCCGACAACGCGCTGCTGATCGTCACGATCGCGCTGCTGCAGCGCGAGGGCCTGCCGCTGTGGTGGGCGCCGCTGCTGAAATTCGGCTTCACCCTGTCCTATGTGCTGCTGGCGCCGCTGGTGGGGCCCCTGGCCGACGCGATGCCGAAGGCGCGGCTGATGGCCTGGATGAACGGACTGAAGATCCTGGGACTGGCCGGCATGCTGGCGGGCTGGCACCCGGTGCTGGCCTACAGCCTGGTGGGCCTGGGCGCGGCGGCCTATGCGCCGGCCAAGTACGGTCTGGTCACCGAGCTGGTGCCGCCGCGCCAGCTGGTGGCGGCCAACGGCTGGCTGGAGGTCAGCATCGTCGGCGCGGCGCTGCTGGGCGCGGTGCTGGGCGGGCTGCTGGTGGCGCCCTGGCTCGGGCTGTCCTTCTTTGGATTGCAGGGGCTGGACGCTTCCCTGCTGCTGCTCGGCGCCGTCTATGCGCTGGCGGCCCTGCTGCAGCTGGCCGTGCCGGACAGCGGCGCGCGCTATCCGGCCGCGCGCCGGCATCCGGCCCAGCTGTGGCGCGATTTCTGGCGCGCCAACCGGCGCCTGTGGCGCGATGCCGAGGGCGGCCTGTCGCTGGCGGTCACCACCCTGTTCTGGGGCGTCGGCGCGACCCTGCAGTTCGCGGTGCTGCGCTGGGCCGAGGCGCGGCTGGCGCTGCCGCTGGAGCGCGCCGCCTATCTGCAGGCGGCGGTGGCCGTCGGCGTGGTGCTGGGCGCGGCGGCCGCCGGACGCTGGGTGCCGCTGGCGCGGGCGCGCCGGGTGCTGCCGCTGGGCGTGCTGCTGGGGGCGCTGATCGTGCTGCTGGCCTGGGTGCAAGACCTGACCCTGGCCCTGCCGCTGCTGGCGCTGACCGGCGCGGTGGGCGGGCTGCTGGTGGTGCCGATGAACGCGCTGCTGCAGCACCGCGGCTGCCAGTTGCTGAGCGCCGGGCGCTCGATCGCGGTGCAGGGCTTCAACGAGAACCTCAGCGTGCTGGCGATGCTGGGCCTCTACGCCGGCGCGCTGGCGCTGGATGCGCCGCTGCTGCCGCTGATGAGCGGCTTCGGCGTCGCGATCGCGCTGGCGATGACGGCGCTGATCCGGCGTTCCAGGCAAGCGGCGATCCATGGGCAGGTGGCCGGCCAGGCCTCCGACTGAGCGCGGGCAGATCCGGCTTCGCCGGGCTCCTTGATGGGGCGTGCGCAGCGCGTAGGGGAGGGATTCTTAGGCCAGCTGCGCGGTGACCTGGGGGCGGGTCGAATAGCCCGGCGCATCGACCAGGCCGGTGTAGATGTTCTCCAGGCCGGCCACGATGCCGGCCCAGCCGAGCTCTTCGGCGCGCGCGCGCGCGGCCGCGCCCATCGCGCGCAGGCCCGCCAGATCGCCGCCCAGCAGCCGCGCCAGGCGCAGGAATTCGGGCGTGTTGCCGAAGGGGGCCCGCCAGCCGTTGACGCCGTTGTCCAGCAGCTGGGCCGCTGCCGCGTAGTCGTAGGCCAGCACCGGCAGGCCGCTGGCCAGGGCCTCGGGCGTGACGTTGCCGAAGGTCTCGGTCAGGCTGGGGAAGACGAACAGGTCGCCGCTGGCGTAATGGGCGGCCAGGTCCTCGCCATGGCGCATGCCGGCGAAGATGGCGTCCGGCAGGCGCGCCCGCAGCTCGGCGCGTGCCGGTCCGTCCCCCACCAGCACCAGGCGCGCGCGCGGCTGGATCTGGCGCAACGCCTCGAAGGCATCAACCAGGGTGGCGAGGTTCTTCTCCGGCGCCAGCCGGCCGACATGCAGGACCACCGGGTCCTGCTCGCCGGCACCCCAGGAGGCGCGCAGGTCGGCGCTGCGCCGGGCGGGATCGAAGAGCTGGGTGTCGACGCCGCGCGCGAGCACGCGCACGCCCTGGAAACCCAGGCCTTGCAGCTCGTCGCGCAGGGCCATGTCCGGCACCATGGTGCACTGCGTCCGGTTATGGAACTTGCGCAGATAGACCATGATGGGCTTGTTGAGCCAGCCGATGCCGTAATGCTTGCTGTAGGCGTGGAAATTGGTGCGGAAGTCCGAACAGATCGGCAGTTTCAGGTAGCTGGCGGCCTGCAGCGCGGTCCAGCCCAGCGGGCCCTCGGTGGCGATGTGCACGATGTCGGGCCGGCGCAGGGTCCAGAGCTGCACCAGGCTGCGCTTGGAGGCCATGCCCATGCGCAGATGCGGGTAGCGCGGGATCGGCAGGCCGCGCATCAGCACCTCGTGGAAGCGCTCGTCCGCGCCGTCGCTGGCCTGCTCGCCCTTTTGCTGGCGCGGGCGCAGCAGCTGCACCGCATGGTTGCGGGCGCGTAGGCCCTCGACGACGCAGGCCACGGTGCGCGCGACGCCGTTGACCTCGGGGGGGTAGGTCTCGGTGACCAAGGCGATGCGCAGCGAACGGTGCAGCGGTGGCGCCTCGTCGACCTCAATCTCGGTGGGCAGCGGCTTCATGGGGCGCATGTTGGCGGCGCATTGCGGCAATTCGATGACGGTCCATCGTCACCAACGCTTCATATGCAGGCTTCACCATCCGGTCATCATCCAACCACCGTCGGGAGCCGATGTGACCAAGGACTTTATGCAAGCGCTGGCCGTGCAGCGTTGGGACGACCACCGCTACTACCACCACAGCCGCATCAACCAGAGCCTGCACCTGCTCAGCGCGCTGAGCTTCGTCGCGGCCTACGGCCTCTTGCTGGTCGATCCGCCGCTGGCCGCGCTGCTGGCCTGGCTGGTCTCGATGACCAGCCGCCAGGCTGGCCATTTCTTCTTCGAGCCCAAGGGCTACGACCATGTGAACCAGGCCACGCATGAGCACAAGGAAGACATCAAGGTCGGCTACAACCTGCGCCGCAAGGTGGTGCTGATGGCGCTGTGGGCCGGCTCGCCGCTGCTGCTGCTGGCCCAGCCCACGCTGTTCGGTGCCTTCGCCGCGCCGGCCGTCGACCTGTTCGAGTTCGCGCGCCAGGTCGGCTGGATGTGGCTCTTCCTCGGCGTGGCCGGACTGCTGTTCCGCACCGTGCACCTGTTCTTTCTGCAGAGCGTGGGCACGGGCCTGGTGTGGATGACCAAGATCCTGACCGACCCCTTCCACGACATCATGCTCTATCACCGCGCCCCGCTGTACCTGCTGCGCGGCGAGCTGATCGACCCGATGGGGCATGTGCAGCACGAGGCCTGACACGGGCGGACTGCTTTCTAAGACAGAGGAAGCGGGAGCAGTTGGTGTCGCGTCTCGGCACGAAGCGGTCGGTCGCTAACAGTGGGCGGGATCAGGCCGCCTGGGTGCTCTGTTCCGCTCCTGTCCCCCGGACCAGGCTGCGCCTGCTCCTCCTCCTTGACCTCACTTCACAGAACACCCAGCCGTCCTGATCTGGTGGCGCTGGTTTTCTGCGTGACAGGCAGTGCACCGACCCGCCAAGGGTGTCGGGTGAGGGGCGCAGTGAGGTCAAGGAGGAGGGCCGGGCCGCAGGCCCGGTCCGGGGGACACGAACGAAGCTCCTCGCCCGATGCCCTTGGCGTGCCCAACAGCCGCTTCGAGATTCGGCATCGAGCATCGGTGCTTCCCAAGGCCTTCCATAACCGGCAGGCCCGTCGCGACATGGGGTCGCGGCGGGCCCTGGCTATTCAGCCGAAGCGCTCGGCCAGCATCTCCCTCAGCAACTGCCGCTTGATGCCCTTGTTGCTGAGCCCCGGGGCCTGCCACCACCAGCCGTCGGCCAGCATCGCGCGGCCGGCGGCGACGAAACGTGCGAGCACCTCGTCGAACAGCGCCTCGTCGTAGTCCAGGCTGAAGATCAAGCGGCCGGTGCCGACCCAGGACAGCCACAGGCCCTGCCGCCGCAGATAGAACTGCAGCATCCAGTTGTAGCGCGAGGGCTCGGTGTAGCTCACGGTCCAGATGGTCGACAGATTGGCCACCCGCACCGGCACCCCGGCCTCGGCCAAGGCCGCGTTGAGCCGCGCGGCGCGCGCATCCTGGCGGGCGTCCAGATCGTCGTAGAGCGCCAGGGTCGCGGGCCGCTCCAGCCGGTCCAGGAAGCTGGCCATCGCGCCCATCACATGGGGATGGCTGTTGAAGGTGCCGCGCGCGAAGCACAGGTCGGCCGGGCGCTCCTCGCGAAAGCGCTTCATCAGCGCGGCCTTGCCGCACAGCACGCCCACCGGCAGGCCGCCGCCCAGGGTCTTGCCATAGGTGACCAGATCGGCCTGCACGCCGAAATAGTCCTGCACGCCGCCCGGCGCCAGGCGGAAGCCGACGAACACCTCGTCGAAGATCAGGGCGATGCCGCGTTCGTCGCAGACCTTGCGCAGCGCCTTGAGCCAGGTCGCATAGGCCGCGCGTTCGACGCCGCCGGCACGGCGCGAGCTGTCCACCAGCGAGGAATCGCCCGGCGCGCCGCTGTTGGGGTGCAGGGCCTGCAGCGGATTCACCAACACGCAGGCGATGTCCTTGCGCGTGCGCAGCACATGCAGGCTTTTCGCGTCCATGTCCTTTAGCGTGTAGGTGTCGCGCGGCGGCTGCGGGTTGCCGGGGCCGGGCTGCACGTCCTCCCACCAGCCGTGGTAGGCGCCGCAGAAGCGCACCAGATGGCTGCGGCCCGTGTGGTAGCGGGCCAGGCGCACCGCCTGCATCACGGCCTCGGTGCCCGACATGTGGAAGCTCACCTCGTCCAGGCCGGAGATCTTCTTCAGCCGCGCCACGTTCTCGGCCACCAGCGGGTGGTAGGCGCCCAGCAGCGGGCCGAGCGCGGCGACGCGCGCGCTGCCCTCGGCCATGCATTCCTTGTAGAACTCGTGGCCGAACAGGTTGACGCCGTAGCTGCCCGAGAGGTCCAGCCAGCGCTGGCCGTCCAGGTCGACGATCCAGGGGCCCTCGGTGGCGGCCACGAAGCTGCCGAGCTTCAGATGCTGGCGCAGATAGGGGCTGAACTGGTAGGGCACGCGGTAGGCGCCGGTGAACTGCAGGTCGGAAATGCCCGCGCGCGCGGCTTCGGTGGCGGCGATCGAGCGCGGATGCGCCTCGGCCAGCGCCCGGGCCAGCGCGTGGAAACCGGCGCTGCGCCGCTGGGCGAGCTCGGGCGGCGCGCCGTCGGCCGCGAAGAAGCGCGCCTCGTCGTAGGCATAGCCCGGCACCTGGGCGGCGATGCGCTTGGCGATGCGCGCATGGCCGGCCAGCGAGCGGTGCTTGGCGCGCGACAGCTCCAGGCGGCGCTTGGCCTTGGGGATCAGGCCGGCCAGGGCCAGCGCGGCCAGGGCGTACAAAGAGAGGGTCTCGTCCATATGGCGGTCACACAAGATAAGCAGACTCGTATCTGTAACCACTTCAGTTGACGATCTGATGAAGCTTGTGGCTCTGTGGCGTGACCGCCTGCTGCAGCAGGAGGACCTGAACTTCCTGCTGACCAACCGCATCCCGCGCCTGGCCCTGACCCGGCTGGTCGGCTGGTACAGCCGCATCGAGAGCCCGCTGCTGGCGCGCTGCTCGATCGCGGTCTGGCGCCTGTTCACCCGGTTGGACCTGGGCGAGGCGCGGAAACAACGCTTCAGCAGCCTGCAGGACTGCTTCACCCGCGAGCTGAAGGCCGGCGCCCGGCCGCTGGCCGAGGAGCCGGGCGCGCTGCTGAGCCCCTGCGACGCGATCGTCGGCGCCTGCGGCGCGGTGGAGCGGGGTCAGGTCTTCCAGGCCAAGGGCTTTCCATACTCGGTGGGCGAGCTGTTCGGCGACGCGGCGCGCGCCGCGCCCTTCCTGGGCGGGCAGTTCGTCACCCTGCGCCTGACCTCGGCCATGTATCACCGCTTCCATGCGCCGGCCGATCTGCGGATCGAGCATGTGACCCATATCGCCGGCGACACCTGGAACGTCAACCCGATCGCGCTGAAAAGGGTGGAGCGCCTGTTCTGCCGCAACGAGCGCGCCGCCATCCATGCGCGGCTGGAGGACGGCCGGCCCGTCGCGCTGGTGGCGGTGGCCGCCATCCTGGTGGCCAGCCTGCGCCTGCATTGCCTGGACCTGCTGCTGCATGTCGACTACCCGGGGCCGCATGAGCTGCCGGTGGATCCAGACCGGGCCCGCGCCGCCAAGGGCGAGGAACTGGGCTGGTTCCAGCAGGGTTCGACCATCATCGTCTTCCTGCCGCCGGGCTTCGAACTGGTGCTGCGCAGCGGCCAACAGATCCGGATGGGGGAGGTCCTGGCACGCGGCTAGCGGCTTACACTCGCTTGCACCATGCCGATGGAGCCGCCCGCCGTTCTCGACCTTGAAGCCTCGGGTTTCGGGCGTGGCAGCTACCCGATCGAGGTGGGCTTCGTCGCGCCGCGCGGCGGCCCCTTCTGCAGCCTGATCAGGCCGCTACCGGGCTGGGAGCATTGGGACCCGGCGGCCGAGGCCCTGCACGGCATCAGCCGCGAGGCGCTGCAACGCTGCGGCAAGCCGCCCGCCTGGGTGGCGGTCGAGCTGAACGGCCGGCTGGCCGGCCAGACCGTCTATTGCGATGGCTGGGCCCACGACTACAGCTGGCTGGCGCGCCTGTTCGATGCCGCCGAGCTGCTGCCCGCCTTCCGCCTGGAGGACCTGCGCGTGCTGCTGTCCGAGGCCGAGGCGCGCGACTGGCAGCGCGTCACCCAGCAGGTGCGCCGCGAGCAGCAACTGGCGCGTCACCGCGCCAGCGCCGATGCCCGCGTGCTGCAGCTGGCGCTGCTGCGGGTCAAGGGCGAGCCGGCGCTGGCTTGAGCGTGTCCGCCTAGTTCCACCGGCCCTTGCTGCCGCCGATGCTGAGGCGACCGGCGCCCAGCAGGACCAGGGCCAGGGCGGTGAAGAGGTAGAAGGCCTGCAGTTCCAGCGCCCAGCCGCCGTTCTTGCTCAGCTCGCCCAGTTGGCCCATGTGCACCAGGGCGACGGCCACCACCATATTGATGGCGACCACCAGGGCCGCCGGCCGGGTCCAGAGGCCGACGATCAGCAGCAAGGGGGCCAGCACCTCGCCGACATAGACCAGATAGCCCAGCGCCTCGGGCAGGCCCTGCTTGGCCATCAGGCCGGTGATGAAGGCGGGGCCGCCGACCAGCTTGGCGATGCCGTGCAGCAGGGTGAGCAGGCCCAGGGTCAGGCGCAGGATGAGCTTGGCAATGTCGTCGTACATGGATAGGTGTTGTGGTTGGGGAGCTCGCCCGCGGTTTGCGGGCCGGCCGGCAGTGTCCCGGCGCGGGCCGCCGGCGTCAATGCGTTCGCGCCCCAGCCTGGCGCAAGCCGGCCGGCCGCCGGGTCAGCCGCAGAAGCCGCCCCGGTACACCCCGCGGCCGGCGCGCTTGGCTTCGTAGAGCTTGGCGTCGGCCTGGGCCACCATGACCGCCAGATCGGTCGCCCCGCCGCGCGCCACGCAGTAGCCCACGCTGACGCCGACCGTGATCTCATGGGTGTCGATCATGAAGGGCTGGGCGATCGCCTGCACCAGCTTGGCCGCCACCGTCTCGGCGTTCTCAATCGAGTGCAGGGCCGGCAGCAGCACCGCGAACTCGTCGCCCCCCAGGCGCGCCACCAGGTCATGCGAGCGCAGCGCGTGGCGCAGCCGGCCGGCCACCGCGCGCAGCAGCGCGTCGCCGGCCGGATGGCCGTACTGGTCGTTCACCGGCTTGAAGCGGTCCAGGTCCAGGTAGAGCAGGCACAGCAAGTTGTCGTGCTGGCGCGCCAGCGCGAACTGCTCGTCGGCGCGCAGTTCGAAGCCGCTGCGGTTCAGCAGCTGGGTCAACGGGTCGGTCAGCGAGGCGTCGCGCAGCCGCGCCTCCTCGGCCTTGGCGCTGGTGATGTCGTGGGCGATCAAGACCGTGCCGTCGACCTCGCCGTCCTCGCGCCGCAGCGGTGCGTACTGCGTGTCGAGCACCAGCGGCTCGGAGCGGACGCCGAAGTCATGCTCGCGGTGCACCACCCGGCCGTCGAGCGCGGCCTGCACCAGCGGCAGGCTGTGCGCGTATTCCGCCTCGCCCAGCAGCTCGCGCAGCGGGCGCCCGATCCAGTCGGCGCGCTGCACGCCGAACTGCTGCTCGAAGGCGCGGTTGAAGAACAGGAAGCGCTGCTCGCGGTCCAGCACCGAAATCATCGTGGGGGCCACCTCGGCGACAGCCTTCAGCATCGCCTCGCTGCGCTCGCGCTCGCGCAGCGCCTGCACATGGGCCGAGATGTCGCGCAGCAGGACCGAGACGGTTTCGATCTCGCCGTGCCGGTTGCGGTGCACCAGCACCGAGCTGGCCACCGGGAAGGAGCGGCCGTCCAGGTCCTGCAGGGTGCTGCGGCCCTGCCAATGGCCCTGGGCCAGCGCCTCGGGCGGCAGGGTGGCCAGGAAATCCCGGTCCGGGGGTGCCGGCAGAAACGGCCGGTAGGTCAGGCCCGCCAGGCCGGCGTCCGGCGCCAGGCCCAGGCGGCGCCGGCCGGCCGGGTTCAGATAGCTCATATGACCCTCGGGGTCGAACTGGCAGATGTAGTCGGGCGTCTGGTCGAAGATGGCGTGCAGGGTGCGCTGGGCGTCCTGCTGGGCCATGCGCTCGGTCACGTCGTCCACCGTGCCGGCCGCGCCCACCACCCGGCCGCGCAGCCGCAGCGGCGCGGTGCGCACCGCGAAGAGCCGGCATTGGCCGTCGGGCCGGCGCACGCGCCGCATCACGTTGATCGCGTCGCCGGCGGCGATATGCTCGCGCCACTGCTCGCGCGTCGAGGCGCGGCTGTCCTCGGGCAGCAGGCTCAGCCAGCCCCAGGCCAGCTGGTCCTCGCCCAGGCCGTGCATCTGCAGATAGGTGTCGTTGGCGTAGTTCAGCTGCCCCTGGGCGTCGCAGCGGAACAGGCCCAGCGGCGAGGCGTCGCTGGTGGCGGCCAGCGCGGCGTCGCGCTCGCGCGCCAGGCGCTGCATGCGGCTCAGCACCAGCGTGATCAGCAGCGCCACGGCCGTGATGCCGCTGCTCAGCATCAGCACCAGGTCGCGCTGCTCGGCATGGTGGCCCAGCGTGGCCTCGACGCCCTGGGCCACGATCAGCTTGATCTGGTAGTTGCCCAGCGTCTCGAAGCCGGCCAGGCGCGACCGGCCGTCGGTGGTCGCGCCGGTGCTGAGGAAGTTGCCGCTGCGCTGGGTCTTCAGCACATGGCTGCGGCTCATGCCGGTGAACATATTGCGGCCGGTGAAGCCGGCCACATCGGGCAGGCGCAGCAGGCCCACGCCGTCGCCGCGCAGCAGGGTCACCGTGCCCTCGGCGCCGCGCGCATAGGGCTGCAGCAGCTCGGCCAGCTTGCGCGTGTCGATCACGGCCAGCAGCAGGCTCAGCTCGCCGCTGGGTGCGCTCATGCGCATGGCCAGCGGCAGATGGGTCGGGGCGCCGGGGCGCAGGATGATCGGGCGGCCGAGCACCAGGCCCTCGGCCTCGGGCGTGCTCAGCAGGCCGACGAAATCGGCCGCCGGCAGCGCGGCAAAGGGCTGGTCGGTCTGCGAGGGCAGGCGGTAGAAGCGGCCGTCGCGCGTGCCCAGCAGCACGTCGACCAGGCCGCGCGAGGTGTCGCGCAGGGTCTCGGCCAGCTGCACCAGCGAGGCGTCGTTGAGCGGCTCGCGCTGGCCGCGGGTCAGCAGCCACAGGTCGACGGTGCGCAGGCTGGTCTCGGCGTCGCCCAGCACGGCGTCGAGCTGGGTCGCGGCGGCGCGCGCCGAGGTGGTGAGCTCGCGCTGGTAGTCGGCCGTCAGGCGTTGCGGGTAGGCGATCGAGAACCAGGCCACCACGCCCCACATCATCAGCAGCACCAGGCCCAGTGCCACATAGGGTCCGGCGCGCATCAGGCGTTCGACCCAGGCCCGGCGCGCGGGCGTTCCAAGCAGCAGGCGGAAGGCGCCGCGCGGCATGTCGCTGAAGAAGGCCCGACCCATGGTCGGTCATTGTGCCCGGCCCCGGTGGGGCTGCCCAGCCCGCGGGTGGGCGGCCTGGCAAGTCGATGTTTCGGCGCCGGGGGTCAGGCGTTGCCCCGTCCCCGGGGTGCTGGCATCGGAGTGTCTTTGAACTTGACGCCGTCGGCGTCGATGCGGGTCTGGCCGACATCGGTGCCGGCGTAGCAGTCGCCGGCGGGGGCGGACAGCCGGGCAGGCTAGGTGGACGGGTCGGGCGGCGGGCCGGCTTGCGGTGTTTGCAACACCCCCATCGAAGGGTGCTCGCGCTGCAGGGCCTGCAGGCAGGCGATGCACAGGCAGCGCTCGTAGCGTTCGCGCAGCAGGGCCATCAGCTCGGGCGAGAGTTGCAGGCCGAAGCAGGCGCAGCCCGCGGCGTCGTTGACCCCGCAGTGGAAGGCGCCGCCGCAGCGCGGGCAGGTCTCGTCCATCTCAGCCGAACAGCGTCTGGTGCTGCTCGCGCAGCAGGTTCTTCTGCACCTTGCCCATGGTGTTGCGCGGCAGCGCGTCGACGATGAACACCTTCTTGGGCACCTTGAAGTTGGCGATCTGTTTTTTCAGCGCGCCGGCAATGGCCTCGCCGTCCAGCCTGGCGCCGGGCTTGGGCACGATCACCGCCACCACGCCCTCGCCGAAGTCGGGATGCGGCAGCCCGATCACGGCCGACTCGGCCACGCCGGGCATGTCGTTGATATAGCCCTCGATCTCGGCCGGGTAGACGTTGTAGCCGCCCGAGATGATCAGGTCCTTGCTGCGGCCTACGATCGTGAAATAGCCGCGCTCGTCGCACTTGCCCACGTCGCCGGTCTTGAACCAGCCGTCCGCGGTGAACTCTTCCCGGGTCTTCTCGGGCATGCGCCAGTAGCCGGCGAACACATTGGGCCCCTTGACCTCGATGCTGCCGATCTCGCCGGTCGGGCAGGGGCCCCCAGCGTCGTCGTGCACCCGCATGCCGACGCCCGGCAGCGCGAAGCCGACCGTGCCGCCGCGGCGTTCGCCGTCCGCGGCGCGGTAGGGGTTGGAACTCAGCATGATGGTCTCGCTCATGCCGTAGCGTTCCAGGATGGTGTGGCCGCTGCGGGTCTGCCAGTCCTTGAAGGTCTCGATCAGGAGCGGTGCCGAGCCGCTGACGAACAGGCGCATAGGAGCGCAGGCCGCCGGCGTCAGCGCGGCCTCGCCGAGCATGCGCACATAGAGCGTGGGCACGCCCATGAAGATCGTGGCCTCGGCGAAACGCGCGATCACGGCCTTGGGATCGAACCTGCCGAACCAGATCATCTTGCTGCCGTTCAGCAGCGCGCCGTGCGAGGCGACGAAGAGCCCGTGCACATGGAAGATCGGCAGCGCGTGGATCAGCACGTCGCCTGCCTGCCAACCCCAGTAGTCCTTCAATGTGCGGGCGTTGCTGAGCATATTGCCGTGGCTCAGCATCGCGCCCTTGCTGCGCCCGGTGGTGCCGCTGGTGTAGAGGATGGCGGCCAGCTCGTCGGCCTGCTTGACGGCCGGCTCGTGCCGGTCGCTCATCGCGGCCGCGCGGTCCAGCAAGGTGCCGCTGCGGTCCTCGTTGAGCGTGAAGACGTTCTGCGTGCCGGCCTGGAAGGCGATCTTGCTGACCCAGCCGAAGTTCTTGCCGCTGCACACGACGACGGCCGGCTCGGCATTGCCGATGAAATACTCGATCTCGGCGGCCTGGTAGGCGGTGTTCAGCGGCAGATAGACATAGCCGGCCCGCAGCACCGCCAGGTAGAGCATCAGCGCCTCGACGCTCTTCTCGGTCTGCACCGCGACGCGGCTGCCGGCCGGCAGCTCAAGCGAAGCCAGCAGATTGGCCAGCATCGCGGTGGCGCGATCGATGTCGCGCCAGCTGTAGGCCAGGCCGGCCTGATCGCCGTCGGCGCACTCGATCGCGGTGCCGTCCAGATCGGCGGGGAAGGCGGCGCGCAGCGCCGCGAACAGGTTTGCGTTCATGTGAGGAATTTTCCTTCTGCGCTCGCGAGGCGGTCTACGCATTAGCACGGCCTCATCGAGCGGAGCCCGGGGATCCGGCTCTGCCGGGCCCTCGGGCTCGCCCCCTTGAGGGGGCGCGCGAAGCGCGTAGGGGGTGGTCAATCAAGCTTCGCCCCGGAACTCTTGACCACCTCGGCCCAGCGCTTGATCTCGCCGTTGACGAAGCCGCCGAAGGCGTCGCCGTAGAGGCTGGGCACCTCGGTGCCCAGGCCGGTCCAGGCGCTCTTGATGGCCTCGTCGGCGAAGGCCTTCTTCAGCTCGTTCTGCATCGCGGTGACGATGTCCTTGGGCGTGCCCTTGGGCGCCCACAGGCCATACCAGGTGGCGACCTGGTAGGTCGGCACGCCGCCCTCGGCGCTGGTGGGCAGGTCGGGGAAACCGGGCGCGCGCTTCGGCGCCGCCACCGCGATCGCCTTGATGCGGCCGCCCTTGATGTGGCTGGCGCTGGAGCCCAAGCCGTCGAACATCATGTCCACCTGGCCGGCGATCAGGTCCTGCAGCGCCGGGCCGGCGCCGCGGTAGGGGATGTGGGTGATGAAGGTCTTGGTCTGCAGCTTGAACAACTCGCCGGCGAGGTGGTGCGAGGTGCCGTTGCCGGCCGAGCCGTAGTTGAGCTTGGCGGGGTTCTTGCGGATGTATTCCAGCAGGCCCTTCAGGTCGGTGGCCTGCACCTTGCTCGGGTTGACGACGATCACCTGGGGCACGCTGGAGATCAGCGCCACCGGCACGAAGTCGTCCTCCAGCTTGTAGTCCAGCTTGGGGTACATGCTGGGCGCGATCGCGTGGTGCACCGCGCCCATGAAGAAGGTGTAGCCGTCCGGCGCGGCCTTGGACGCCAGGGTGGCGCCCACGGTGCCGCCGGCGCCGCCCTTGTTGTCGATGATGAACTGCTTGCCGGTCTGCTTGCTCAGCTGGGCGGTCAGCGGGCGCGCGAAGGCGTCGGTGCCGCCGCCGGCCGGGAAGGGCACGACCCAGATGACGGGTTTGCTGGGCCAGCTCTGGGCCTGGGCGCCGGTCGCGCTCATCAGCAGCGCGGCGCTGGCGGCCAGCAGGGTGCGGCGTGTCATGCGATTCATCGATGGGTCTCCTGTGGCCGCTGCGCGGCTTGTTATGAACTTGTGCAGAGAGGGCCGCTCAAAGCAGGGCGGCCACGCCGCGTGAATAGGCGATCTCGCCCTGGATGAAGGCCTCGTGATGGCCCTCGATTTTGCCCAGGTCGTAGAGGTAGTTGACCATCATGCCGCAGCTTTGCTTCAGGCCCTTGGTGCCGCGGTTGCCCAGCGGGTTGAGCCGTTCCAGCCGCGCGCCGTTGTCGAGATGGAAGCGTGCCACCGGGTCGCCCTGTGGCGTGGCGGTCTGGCCGATCAGGTAGGTGGCGGCCAGGCGCAGCAGGGCCTGCTGCTGGCCCTCGTCCAGCTTGGCGAGGGTGTCGGCCTGGCTCAGTTTGGGCCATTCGCCGCCACAGGCCTCCTGCAGCAGCGCGCGTGCCGTGCGGGCGCGCTCCAGCTGGGCCTTCTTCAGGCCGGGCAGTTCGGCCAGTTCGGTCCGGGCCAGCCAGGCGGCGAAGCCGGGTATCGGCGAAAGGGTGCAGAAGGTCTTGAGCTTGGGGATCTCGCGCTGCAGATGCTCGGCCACGCGCTTGATCAGGAAGTTGCCCAGCGACACGCCCTTGAGCCCGGGCTCGCAGTTGCTGATCGAGTAGAAGACGGCCACCTTGTATTTGTCGGCCGGCATGGTTTCGGCCTTCTTGTCGATCAGCGGCGCGATGGCGCCGGGCATCTCGGGCAGCAGGGCCACCTCGACGAAGATCAGCGGTTCCTCGGGCAGCTGCGGATGGAAGAAGGCGAACAGGCGGCGGTCGGGCTGCAGGCGGCGGCGCAGATCGTCCCAGCCGTCGATCTCGTGCACCGCCTCGTGGCGGATGATCTGCTCCAAGAGCTGGGCCGGCGAGTTCCAGTCGACCTGGCGCATCTGCAGGAAACCGGGGTTGAACCAGGAGCTGAACAGGTGCAGCAGATCGGCCTCGACGCCGCGCCATTCGGGATGCTTGGCCAGGCCGGTCAGCAGCGCGCGGCGCAGCCGCACCAGGGTGCCGGTGGCGCCGGGCGCGCGGTTCAGGCGGCGGAACAGCTCCTGGCGCGGCGGCTCGCTGATGCGGATCAGCGCCAGCAGCTGCTCGGCCTCGGGCTCGTCGGCATAGGCCTGGGCGGCGGCCAGCACGGCCTTGGGGTCGGGGTTGAAGTCATGCGCCAGGCGGTGGAACACCGCTTCCAGCGAGGACGGTTCCAGCGCGGCCAGGCGCGCCACCAGTTCGCGGGCCAGGCCCAGGCTGTTGGCCTCGCCGCGCTCCGAGAGCAGGCGGCGCGCGGCGATCAGGAATTGGCGCTGCTGATGCTGCAGCCTGAGTTCAGTCAACATGGCTTGCTTCTCCGGGTGACAGGGCTTTCAGGGCGGCCAGGGCTTCCAGCTGCGCCAGCAGATGGGCCTGCATCTCGCGCTCGGCGGCCGGAGCATCGCCGGCCGCCAGCGCGGCCATCAGGCGGCGATGCTCGGCCAGCGAGGCCGCGAGGCGGCCCGGCGACTTCAGCTGGCGCCCGCGCATCAGGCGCAGGAACTTGCGCAGATCGGTGGTGACGCGCTCCAGCCAGCGGTTCGCGGCGAGCGCCTGCACCAGGCTGTGGAACTGGTGGTTGACCCGGTAGTAGGCGTCCAGGTCGCCGGCCGCGGCGGCCAGCTCGAGCTGTTCGTGCAGCTGGCGCAACGCCAACACATCGGCCGGGGTCGCCTTGCTGGCGGCCTCATAGGCGCAGCGGCCCTCCAGCATCGCCATCACCGGGAACAGGTCGGCGGCATCCTCGTCGCGCATCTCGATCACGCGGCAGCCCTGGCGCGGCAGCAGTTCCAGCAGCCCTTCCGCCACCAACACCTTCAGCGCCTCGCGCAGCGGCGTGCGGCTGATCGCCCATTGCTCGGCCAGGTGCTTCTCGTCGACCAGGGCGCCGGGCGCCAGCTCGCGCGCAAAGATCATCGCGCGCAGCCGGGCGGCCACGCCGTCGTGCATCGAACTGCCGCGCAGAGGGGGGCTGTTGTGGAAGCTGCTGTCCATGATTCGATGATTTCGTAATTGCATAATTACAGCCTCCTGTGCCGTCCGCATCGGGGTTGACCCGGGGGTAGGGCCGGCATGGTGTTCTCGCCAGGGCCACCAGTCCCGAGAGGCTGGCTCGACCGCCCGAAACGCGCCGGCGCCTGACAACTCGTCACAGCATCGGCCGCCGTCCTGGAGGAAAGTTGTCGATGCCCCGACCCCAGAAGGCTCTGCGATGGAAAGCAACTCCGCCTCGCCACCGATGCGCCAAGATGCGCTGACGTTGCTGCGTCAAGACATGCAGGAGATCGAGCTGCTGTTTGAAAACCTGCGCCAGGCGGGCGAGGCCGGTGCGCCAGCGGCCGAGCGCCGGGCCTCGATGCAGCGGCTCGGCGCGCGCCTGCGTCTGCGCAAGCAGCTGCAGGCCGAACTGCTCTATCCGGCCCTGAACGACAAGGGCGCGGCGCTGGCCAGCGTTCAGCCGCGCAATGAGCAAATTGCGCGCCGGGTCGCGGGTCTGGCGCGGCAGGCCATCGATGAGGATCAGATCCTGGAGGAACTGGAGGCGCTCGCCCGCGAGGTGGCCGAGTTGGCGGCCTTCGAGGAAGAGCAGATCCAGCCGCGCGCCATCGGTGTCGATCTGGACGATCTGGGTTCGCGGATGGCTCGGCGCCGTGGCGAGTTGCTGAAGGACTTGCCTGCGGGCTGAGACGCGCGGCTGTCGGCCGATCTCAGCTCAGTCCCGGTAGTTTCAGCCAACGCCCCAGCCGTTCGCGCAGCGCCACGAAGTCCAGCGGCTTGGTGAGGTGCTCGTCCATGCCGGCCTCCATGCTGGCCACGACATCGGCCTCCAGCGCATGGGCCGTCAGCGCCAGGATCGGGAAGGCGGGCAAGCGGCCCTCGCGCTGCAGCTCGCGCAGGCGGCGCGCGCATTCCAGCCCGTCCATGCCGGGCATCTGGATGTCCATCAGCACCAGATCGGGCGCGGCCTCCAGGCACAGCGACAAGGCCTCCAGCCCGTTCTTGGCCAGGCGGCTGTGCACGCCCATCAGCGACAGAAATTCCAGCGCAACGACCTGGTTGATATGGTTGTCCTCGACCAGCAGCACCGTGGGCCTTTCGGCCACCCGAACCTGGGGCTTGGTCGCGCCGCCCGTCATCGTGCTGTTTGCCGCTTCCCGCAGATCACCGGGCTGGACGAGCAAGGTGCCGGCATCGGAGCGGGGTGGGAAGGTCAGCGTGGTATTCATTCTTGGGCCTTTGTTGTCCTGTCCCGGGGGCGCGCATGCAGGGCGCTGGCATCGCGGCCCGGCATTGCATGCGCCATGTCGCGGCCACCCCAAGGGTTTTCCCTTGAATCTTCCCCGGGGTCAACCGGCCATGGGAGCAATTGTTGCCTGTGTGCCGCAGCAGCGCAACGGCGCGTCATTCCCCTTTCGATGGGCCTTGACAGCCGGCGGATCAGGGCGGCTTCGCCCTGCTGACAGGATTGGGCCGGGCGCTACCTAGAATGTCCGGTCCCCATCCAGAACCCATCACTCCCGAGGCTGCTCCGCAATGTCCGAAGGTCAGATCCGCATCCGCGGCGCGCGTCAACACAACCTGAAAAACCTGGACCTGGATCTACGCACCGGCGAACTGACCGTGGTCACCGGGCCGAGCGGCTCCGGCAAGTCCAGCCTGGTGTTCGACACCCTCTATGCTGAGGGGCAGCGCCGCTATGTGGAGACCTTCTCGGCCTATGCGCGCCAGTTCCTGGACCGCATGGATCGCCCGGCGGTGGACAAGGTGGACGGGGTGCCGCCGGCCATCGCGATCGACCAGACCAACCCGGTGCGCACCAGCCGCTCGACCGTCGGCACGATGACCGAGCTGAACGATCACCTGAAGCTGCTGTTCGCGCGCGCCGCCGAGTTGTTCGACAAGCAGACCGCCCAGGCCGTGCGCCACGACACCGCGCAGACGATTTACGCCGAACTTCTGCAAAGAACTGCAACAACTGATCCCAGGCTGATACTCACTTTCCCGGTCGAGTTGCCTGGAAACACCACGGCCGAGCAGGTGCAGCAATGGCTGTCGGCCAGCGGCTTCACGCGCATCCAGGCCGAGCGGGAGCTTGCGACACCCATCGGGCCGTCCCAAGCCACGAGCGCCCCCTCGGGGGGGAGCGCAGCCGCTTCAGCGGCAAGCATGGGGGCACGCAAGGTTCTGGACGTGGTGGCCGACCGCTTCCGCATCCAGGGCGCCGACAAGCAGCGCGCGATGGAGGCGATCGAGCTGGCCTTGAGGCGCGGCGGCGGACGCCTCAATGTCTACGCGCTGCCGGCGGAATCCAGCCCCTCGCCTGCGAGTACGCAGGCGGTCCCCCAAGGGGACGCGGCCGTTCTAGGGAGCGGCCCAGCGAACGGCCTAGGCCCCGAGCCGGAGCTGTGGCGCTACTCCACCGGCCTGCACTGCCCCGACAGCGATCTGCGCTACGCAGATCCCCAGCCCGCGCTGTTCTCCTTCAACTCGGCGATGGGCGCCTGCGAGACCTGCCGCGGCTTCGGCCGGGTGATCGGCGTGGACCTGGGCCTGGTCATCCCCGACGAGAAGAAGACCCTGCGCGGCGGCGCGATCAAGCCGATGCAGACCCCGGCCTGGAAGGAATGCCAGGATGACCTGATGAAGTACGCCGGCGAGGCCGGCATCCCGCGCGACACCGCCTGGAACCAGCTGACCTCCGCCCAGCGCGACTGGGTCATCAACGGGTCGCCGGCCTGGAACGGCAACTGGAACAAGCAGTGGTACGGCATCAAGCGCTTCTTCGACTATCTGGAGAGCAAGGCCTACAAGATGCACATCCGCGTGCTCTTGTCCAAGTACCGCAGCTACACCACCTGCGGCAGCTGCAACGGCGCGCGCCTGAAGACCGAGTCGCTGCTGTGGCGCGTCGGCTCGAAGGCCCTGGCCGATGCCGTGCTGCCGCCGGCCGAGCGCGTGATGCCGATGGGCGTGGCCTGGGAACGCGCGCGGCTGGAGGCGCTGCCGGGCCTGTCCCTGCACGACATGATGCAGCTGCCGCTGCACCGGCTGCGCCGCTTCGTCGACGAGCTGCAGCTGCCCAGCACGATGCTGGACGAGGCGCTGAAGCTGCTGCTGGACGAGATCCGCAACCGCGTGCGCTACCTCTGCGATGTGGGCATCGGCTACCTGACCCTGGACCGCCAGAGCCGCACGCTCAGCGGCGGCGAGGTGCAGCGCATCAACCTGACGACGGCCCTGGGCACCTCGCTGGTCAATACCCTGTTCGTGCTGGACGAACCCAGCATCGGCCTGCATCCGCGCGACATGAATCGCATCGTGCAGGCCATGCACAGGCTGCGCGACGCCGGCAACACGCTGGTCGTCGTCGAGCATGACCCGGCCGTGATGCTGGCCGCCGACCGCCTGATCGACATGGGCCCGGGCCCCGGCGAGAAGGGCGGCGCCATCGTCTTCGACGGCACGCCGGAACAGATCCGCAGCGCCGACACCTTGACCGGCGCCTACCTGGGGGCGCGCAAGCATGTGGGCATGGGCATCAAGCGCATGGTCGATGCCGGCACGCCAAAGCTGATCCTGGAAGGCGCGCGCGAGCACAATCTGAAGAACGTCAGCGTGGAGTTCCCGCTGCAGCGCATGGTGGTGGTGACGGGCGTCTCGGGCTCGGGCAAGAGCACGCTGATGCAGGACGTGCTCTACCCGGCATTGGCGCGCCATTTCGGCCAGGCCACCGAAAGCCCGGGCGCGCATGACCGCCTCTTGGGCGCCGACCATCTGGCCGATGCCGTCTTCGTCGACCAGTCGCCGATCGGCAAGACCGCGCGCTCCAATCCGGCCTCCTATGTCGGCGCCTTCGACGAGATCCGCAAGCTGTTCGCCGACGCGCCGCTGGCGTGCGAGCGCAGCTACACGGCCGGCATGTTCAGCTTCAATGCCGGCGACGGCCGCTGCCCCACCTGCGGCGGCTCGGGCTTCGAGCATGTGGAGATGCAGTTCCTCTCCGATGTCTATCTGCGCTGCCCCGACTGCGACGGGCGCCGCTACCGCGCCGAGATGCTGGACGTGAAGCTGTCGCGCGACGACCGGGAGCTGTCGGTCGCCGATGTGCTGGAGCTGACCGTCAGCGAGGCGGTCGCAGCCTTCCGCGACGACCGCGAGGTCGTGGCCAAGCTGCAGCCCATCGTCGACGTGGGCCTGGAATACATCAAGCTCGGCCAGCCGGTGCCGACCTTGTCGGGCGGCGAGGCGCAGCGCCTGAAGCTGGCCGGCTTCCTGGCCGAGGCGGCCAGCAGCGCTTTTAGCAAGACGCGCCAGGCGGTGGCCAGGAAGGGCACGCTGTTCCTGTTCGACGAGCCCACCACGGGCCTGCATTTCGACGACATCGCCAAGCTGATGCGCGCGCTGCGCAAGCTGCTGTCGGCGGGGCATTCGCTGATCCTGATCGAGCACAACCTCGACGTGATACGCGCGGCCGACTGGCTGATCGATCTGGGCCCCGAGGGCGGCGAGGACGGCGGCGAGATCGTTGCGATGGGCACGCCCGAGGAGCTGAAGGACCATCCGCGCTCGCACACGGCCCTGGCCCTGCGCGAGTACGCGCTGCACATGGACCGCCCGGCCCTGGCCGTCGAAGAAGGCCGGCCGCTGCAGAGCATCGTGCGCGCGCGCCGTGCCGCGCAGGACGAATCGATCCGCATCGTCAATGCGCGCGAGCACAACCTGAAGTCGCTGGACGTCAGCATCCCGCGCGGCAAGTTCAATGTGATCACCGGCGTCTCGGGCTCGGGCAAGAGCACCCTGGCCTTCGACATCCTGTTCAACGAGGGCCAGCGCCGCTATCTGGAGTCGCTGAACGCCTATGCCCGCTCCATCGTGCAGCCGGCCGGCCGGCCCGAGGTGGACGCGGTCTGGGGCATCCCGCCGACGGTGGCGATCGAGCAGCGCCTGTCGCGCGGCGGCCGCAAGAGCACGGTGGCCACCACCACCGAGGTCTGGCATTTCCTGCGCCTGCTCTACGTGAAGCTGGGCGTGCAGCATTGCGTGAACGACGGCACGCCGGTGCGGCCGCAGAGCGTCGAGTCGATCGCGGCCCAGTTGCTGCGCGACTACCGGGGGCAGCATGTGGGCCTGCTCTCGCCGCTGGTGGTGAACCGCAAGGGCCTCTACACCGACCTGGCCAAATGGGCCAAGGCGCGCGGCTTTAGCCATCTGCGCGTCGACGGCGAGTTCTTACCCACCGCGCCCTGGCCGCGCCTGGACCGCTTCAAGGAGCACACGCTGGAGCTGCCGGTCGGCGACCTCATCATCGCGCCGGACAAGGAGATGGAGCTGCGCGAGCTGCTCGCCAAGGCCCTGGACCATGGCAAGGGCGTGCTGCATCTGCTCGGCCCCCTGGACGGGCTGCCGGACGCGATCAAGGCCGGCCGCAGCACCGCGGCCATCGGCCAGGTCAAGGTGTTCTCCACCAAGCGCGCCTGCCCCAGCTGCGGCACCAGCTATCCCGAGCTGGACCCGCGCATGTTCAGCTACAACAGCAAGCATGGCTGGTGCACCAGCTGCGTGGGCACGGGTCTGGCCCTGACCCGCGAGCAGCGCAAGGCCCTGGACGACTCGCAGCAGGACAAGGACAAGCGCGGCCGCGAGCAGAGCTTCCCGTCGGAGGAGGCCGAAGTCGAGGGTCTGGTCGACCAGCCCTGCCCGGACTGCCAGGGCGCGCGCCTGAACCCGGCGGCGCGCTCGGTCAGCTTCGAGGACCAGGCCATCAGCACGGTCGCGGCCTGGAGCGTCGGCGAGGCGCGGGCCTGGATCGAGGGCCTGCAACTGACCGGTCGTGACGCCGATATCGCGCGCGACGTGGTCAGCGAGATCCGCGGCCGGCTGGAGTTCCTGCAGGAGGTGGGCCTCGGCTACCTGACCCTGGACCGCGCCGCGCCGACCTTGTCGGGCGGCGAGGCCCAGCGCATCCGTCTGGCGGCCCAGCTGGGCAGCAATCTGCAGGGCGTCTGCTATGTGCTGGACGAGCCGACCATCGGCCTGCATCCGCGCGACAACCAGATCCTCCTGAAGGCCCTGGGCACGCTGGGCGACAAGGGCAACACGCTGGTCGTCGTCGAGCATGACGAGGACACGATACGCCGCGCCGACCACATCATCGACATCGGCCCGGGCGCCGGCAAGCGCGGCGGCCGGGTGGTCGCGCAGGGCACGGCGGCCGAGCTGGCAAAGCATGCCGATTCGCTGACCGGCCGCTTCCTGGCCAAGCCGCTGCTGCACCCGCTGCAGCCGCGCCGGGCGATCGAGCCCGACGCGCCCAAGCTGACCGTGCTGGCCGCCGATCTGCACAATCTGCGCGACGTGACGGTGGACGTGCCGCTGCACCGGCTGGTGGCGATCACCGGCGTCTCCGGCTCGGGCAAGAGCACCCTGGCGCGCGATGTGCTGCTGGCGAACATGGCCCAGGCCGTGCCGCTGCGGCGCGACCCGAGCCGATGGGTGGGCAGCGCGGGCATCGAGGGCCACAAGCAGGTGGATCGCGTGCTGGAGGTGGATCAGACGCCGATCGGCAAGACCCCGCGTTCCTGCCCGGCCACCTATATCGGCTTCTGGGACGCGATCCGCAAGCTCTTTGCCGAGACCCTGGAGTCGAAGGCGCGCGGCTATGCGCCGGGACGCTTCTCCTTCAACACCGGCGAGGGCCGCTGCCCGGGCTGCGAAGGCCAGGGCATGAAGACCATCGAGATGAGCTTCCTGCCGGACGTGAAGGTGCTGTGCGACCAATGCCATGGCCAGCGCTTCAACCCCGAGACCCTGGGCGTCAGCTGGCGGGGAAAAAGCATCGGCGACGTGCTGGCGATGGAGGTGGACGAGGCGGTGGAATTCTTCGCCTCGATGCCGAACATCGCGCACCCGCTGCAGCTCTTGAAGGATGTGGGCCTGGGCTACCTGACCCTGGGCCAGCCCAGCCCCACCTTGTCGGGCGGCGAGGCGCAGCGCATCAAGCTGGTGTCCGAACTCGTCAAGGTGCGCGACGACGTCACGCGCCGCGGCCAGAAGGCGCCGCATACCCTTTATGTGCTGGACGAGCCCACGGTGGGCCTGCACATGGCCGATGTCGAGAAGCTGATCCGCGTGCTGCACCGCCTGGTGGCGGGCGGGCATTCGGTGGTCGTGATCGAGCATGACCTGGATGTGATCGCCGAGGCCGACTGGGTGATCGACATGGGCCCGGAGGGCGGCGGCGCCGGCGGGTCGGTGGTGGTGGCCGGCACACCGGAGGATGTGGTCGCCTCGGGCAGCCATACCGGTCGGGCGCTGCGGCCGGTGCTGGATCGGGGTCTCGGACAACTGGCTGCCGAAGGGCGAGCCGCATGACGGCGCTGAGACGCTTCCGTGCCGCCTGATCCCGAACTGCTCGCGCACGCCGCCGAGCTGCTCGATCAGGCCGACCTGCTGGTGATCGCGGCCGGCGCGGGCATGGGCGTGGATTCCGGCCTGCCGGACTTCCGCGGCCGCGAGGGCTTTTGGCGCGCCTATCCGGCGCTGGCCCGGGCCGGCATCGACTTCCATGCCGCGGCCAACCCGGAGCGCTTTGCGCGGGCGCCGCGCCAGGCCTGGGGCTTCTACGGCCACCGCCTCGCCCTGTACCGCAAGACCCGGCCCCATCAGGGCTTCGCGATCCTGCGGCGCTGGGCCGCGCGCACCGACCATGGTGCGGTCGTCTACACCAGCAATGTCGACGGCCAGTTCCGGGCCGCCGGCTTCGCCGACGAGACCATCTGGGAATGCCATGGCTCGCTGCTGCACCTGCAATGCAGCGAGCCCTGCCGCGACGCGGTGTGGTCGGCCGATGGATTTGCGCCCGAGATCGATGCCGAGCGCTGCGAGCTCTTGAGCGGGCTGCCGCGATGCCCGCACTGCGGTGCGCTGGCGCGCCCCAATGTCTTGATGTTCGGCGACGGTGCCTGGGTCGATACGCGCGAACGCGCGCAGGCGAATCGCGTGGCTCCGGTATTGGCCGCGGCGCGAAGGCCGCTGGTGATCGAGCTGGGCGCCGGCACGGCCGTGCCCTCGGTGCGCAGCTTCGGCCAGCATGTGCTGCAGCGCCTGCGTGGCCGGCTGCTGCGCATCAATCCGCGCGAATCGGGCGTGCCCAGCGATCGCGATGTCGGCCTGGCCGCCGGCGCCCTTGAGGCGCTCCGGGCGATCGACGCGCTGGTCTAGGGCCTGTTAACGCTAGGGCAATGACCCTTTGCCGTAGTGTTAACAGGCCCTGGCCGGGCCCGGCGGGCGCTTCCCGCCGGAAGGGCCGAGGGCAGCGGTCAATGCGGCTTGCGCGGTTTCTCGAACTGCTTGGGCCGGTAGACGTTGCCGTCCCATTGCCCCTCGGGCGCGTTGCTGCCGCCGCCACGCTTGGCGCGCTCGATCGCGTCCAGCGCGGCCGCATGGGCGGCGCGGCGGCGTTCACGGGCATTGAAGCGCCGCAGGCCGCGGGTGATCAGCCAGTGCCAGGCGCGCGAGCAGGCCGATTCCAGCCGCAACTGCTGGCGCCGGCCCAGGCACATGTGCAGGGCCAGCGCAAGGCAGATCAGCAGACCGAGGCTGGCGAAGATCTTGACGAGCATGGTGATCGTCCGCAGGGGCAGCGGCCGTGCGGAGCAGCCTGGATGCTAACTGACTATCACGCTCGGCGTTGGCGCTCGTAGAGGGCCTGGACGATTTCGGGCACGCTGCGGCTCAGCCCGTCGCGTTCGGCGGCGTCGGCCAGCGCGGCGCGCTCCGCCTCGCCCAGCTGCGTCTCGTCGCCGCCCAGCAGCACCAGGGGGCGCAGCACCTCGGCCAGCGCCGGCTCCTCGAACAGCGGGGCCCAGGCCGCGCTGTCCTGGTCCACCGCCAGCATGAAGCCGATGCACCAGTCCTCGGCGTCGACGAGCTCCTCGCCGTCATCCTGCTCGGCCATGCTGAAGATCGGTTCCCAGCCCTCGGGGCGGTCGCGCAGCTGGCAGGCGATGCCGTGCAGATGGCGCAGCACCAGCAGGCTCAGCTTCTTGCGCTGCTTGCCGCTGGCGAAGGGCGCCACGCCATCGGCGCCGTCACCGCCCCAGACCGTCGGCAGCCAGGCCGCGCCCGGCAAGTCGGGCAGGGGCGTCGGGCTCAGCAGCAGGGCGGTCAGGTAGCCGTCCAGCGCCTCGATGTTCAGCGCGGCATCGCTGGGCAGGGCGGCGAGGGCGTCGTCAAGCGCGTTCAGTTCATCGTCGGACAGCGGCAGGTTGTCGGAGGCGGGGTTGTAGCGGGGGTATTCCATGGGTGTCGTCCTCTGGCGCGCTGGCTCAGCCGTGGCGGCCGTGGCGGCTCTTGGGTTTCTTGTTGTCGAACTCGGTGATCTGCGTCTTCAGCAGGGCCAGCAGCACGCGGGCGTTGGCCTCGGTCATGCTGATGACGGTGCTGGGCTCGATGTCGTCGACCGGCGGCTTGGGCGTGACCAAGGCATCCACCTTGAACATCATCAGGCCGTTGCTGGAGTTGGCGGCGGCCTTGAATTTCTGGATTTCGATCTGGTGCGTCTTCATGGCGTGATTCTCGGTGATGCGGCCCCGGCCGGTGTGGCCAGCCGCTACATTCGCGCCAGCAGCCTTCCGGACGCCAGCACGGCGCCCCTGTCTTATGCCTACAAATGAATTCGACCGCAACACCCTCGCCGCCGCCGAGGCCGAACGCCTGGGCAAGCCGCTGGCCGGCTGGCGCCTGCGCCTTTACACCATCATCTTCGAGGCCGACACCCGGGCCGGCCGCAACTTCGACCTGGCCCTGATCGCCCTGGTGCTGTTCAGCATCGCGGTCGTGATGCTGGAGAGCGTGGCCGCCGTCGACGCGCGCTTCGGCCGGCTGTTCGATGGCCTGGAGATCCTGCTGACCGCGCTGTTCACGCTGGAATATGTGCTGCGCCTGGCCTGCGTGCGCCACCCCTGGCGCTATGCGCGCAGCTTTTACGGCATCGTGGATCTGCTGGCGGTGCTGCCCACCTATCTGGCGCTGTTCGTGCCCGAACTCTATGCCCTGGTGGACGTGCGGGTGCTGCGCCTCTTGCGCGTGTTCCGCGTGCTGAAGCTGAGCGCCCATGTGGCCGAGTACGCGCTGCTGGCGCAGGCGCTGCGCGCCAGCGCGCGCAAGATCCAGATCTTCCTGTCCGTGGTGCTGATGGTGGTGGTCATCATGGGCACGGTGATGTACGTGGTGGAGGGGCCCGGCAACGGCTTCACCAGCATCCCGACCAGCATCTACTGGGCCATCTCCACGATGACCACGGTGGGCTTCGGGGACATCACGCCCAAGACCGATCCGGGCCGCGCCATCGCCTCGGCGATGATGCTGCTGGGCTGGGGCGTGCTGGCCGTGCCGACCGGCATCGTCACGGCCGAAATGAGCTGGCAGCGCCTGTCCCGCCCGACCACCACGCGCAGCTGCCATGCCTGCCTCAGCGAGGGCCATCTGCCCGAGGCGCGCTTCTGCCGCGATTGCGGCGCGCGGCTGCCGCGCTATCAGCGCGACGAGGGCTGAGGCGTCCTGAAGCGCCGCGCCAGGCTCAGGGCACCGACGATCAGCGCGCCGGCCAGGATGCCGGTCAGCGCGTCGGCCAGCAGTTCCACCAGGGTCTGCGCGAGCCCGCCGGCCCCCAGGGCCGTCACCATGTGGTGGATCGCGGCATGTGCCCAGGGCAGGCCATGGGTCAGGATGCCGCCGCCCACCAGGAACATCGCCGCGGTACCGGCCACCGACAATGCCTTCATCAGCCAGGGGGCGGCAGCCAGGATAGTGGCCCCCAGGCGCCGCGCGCCGCTGCTCTCGCGCCGACTCAGATAGAGACCGGCGTCGTCCAGCTTGACGATGGCGGCCACCAGACCGTAGACGCCCACCGTCATCGCGATCGCGATGCCCACCAGCACCAGCAGGCGGGTCGTGAAATCGGCGCCGGCCACCGTGCCCAACGTGATCGCGATGATCTCGGCCGACAGGATGAAATCGGTGCGCACCGCCCCCTTGATCTTGTTGCGCTCGAACGCCACCAGGTCCACCGCCGGATCGGCCGCCGCCCGGCTCAGGGCCTGGTGCTCGGCCGCATCCTCGGCCGGGCTGTGCAGGAACCTGTGGGCCAGCTTCTCGAAACCCTCGAAGCACAGGAAGGCGCCGCCCAGCATCAGCAGCGGCGTCACCGCCCAGGGGGCCCAGGCGCTGATCGCCAATGCGGCCGGCACCAGGATGGCCTTGTTGACGAAGGAGCCCCTGGCCACGGCCCACACCACCGGCAGTTCGCGCTCGGCGGCAACACCTGTCACCTGCTGGGCATTCAGCGCCAGATCGTCGCCCAGCACACCGCTGGTCTTCTTGGCGGCCAGCTTGCTGAGCAGGGCCACGTCATCCAGCACCGTGGTGATGTCATCGAGCAGGGCGAGCAGGCTGGAGGCCATGGTGGGGGTCCGGAGGTCGAGTGGCGTGACGCCGAGTTTGTACCTCAAACAGGGCACCGCACTTAGGGATCGGTCCGGGGTCAGGCCTTGCCTTTTGCGATGTGCTGGACTAAGTTGCAACATGGCCAGACCCCCACGCATCGAGTTTGCCGGCGCCGTCTACCATGCCACCTCCCATGGCGAGCGTGGTGCACCGATCTTTGCCGACGACGCCGACCGCGGAGCCCTGCTGGCGGTGCTGGCCCAGGCCATGCAGCGCTTCGATGCCCAGCTGCTCGCCTACAGTTTCGCGACCGACCATTACCAGCTGCTGCTCTACACCCGCCAGGCCAATCTGTCGCGCCTGATGCGCCACATCAACGGCGTCTACACGCAGACCTACAACCGCCGCCACGGCACGGCCGGGCCGCTGTTCCAGGGCCGTTTCAAGGCGGTGCTGGTGGATCGCGACAAGCTGCTGCTGGACGCCTGCCGCTACGTGGACCTGAGCGCCGAGCGCCTCGGGCTGGCGCGGCGCAGTGCCGACTGGCCCTGGCACAGCCTGGCCGCCCACACGGGCCTGGTCGAGGCGCCGGCCTGGCTGGACGTGCAGGGTCTGTTCAGCCATGTGCTGGGCCGTGAGGCGCGCGGCGCGGCCGACCGCAAGCGCGCCGCCGAGCGCTATGCCAGGCTGCTGGCCGCCGAACCCCAGCTCGACATCTGGCCGCAGCTGCGCCAGCAGATCTTCCTGGGCGACGAGGCCTTCGTGCGGCGCATGCTGGGTCGGGCTGCCCCCGCCCGGGCGAACGGCGCGGTCAGGCCGGCGCGGCGCGCCCAGGCGCGGCCCTGGGCGCAATGGCTGCGCGACAGCAGCTCGCGCGAGCAGGCCCTGTATCGGGCCCACACCGAAGGCGGGCTGTCGATGACGGCCTTGGCCGGCGAGCTGGGCCTCTCGGTCTCGCGCGTCAGCCGGCTGATCGCCGGCCACGAGCGCGGGCTGCGCCAGGGCTCCTGAACCCGCTACCATGCGGCGGCCGCTCCGCGGGAGCGCATGCCCGGTCGGCAACGCGGAGGTGGATCAATGTCAACAAGGCTCGGATTTGTCCTTGTCCATGCCTTCGTCCTGCTGGGCCTGGCCGGTCCGCCGGGCCCGGTCGCCGCCGCGCCCTACGAGGGCCCGCTGCTCGACGCCCATCTGCACTACAACGAAGAGGCGCAAGGGCCGCACCCGCTGCCCGATGTGCTGGGCCGGATGCAGCGCAGCGGCGTGCGCGCCATCGTGGCCAACAGCCGGCCCAACGCCGGCACGCAGAGCCTGGCCGCGGCGCGCGAGGCTACGCGGGCGGCCGGCGTGCAGGTCGTGCCCTTCGTGCGCCTGTACCGCAACCGGGCCGACTACAGCGGCTGGTTCGCCGACGAAAGCATCTACCAGATGGTGCTGGACGAGCTCGGGCGCGGCACGCCGGCCGGCCCCTACCGCGGCCTGGGCGAGTTCCATCTCTACGACAGCGCCAATGCCGACGGCCCGGTGGCGAGGAAGCTGATGCAACTTGCGGCCGAACGCGGGCTCGCCGTGCTGGCCCATGTCGACGACGTAGCGGTCGACAAGCTGATGGCCCATGCGCCTAGCGCCCGGCTGATCTGGGCGCATACGGGCATCGGCGGCGTGCCGGTCGAGCGGGTGCGCGAGCTGCTGCAGCGCTACCCCCGGCTGATGGGCGAGCTGTCCTACCGGCCGGGACTGACCGAGAACGGCAAGCTCAGCCCGGCCTGGCGCGCGCTGCTCGCCGAACAGCCGGAGCGCTTCCTGGTCGGCTCGGACACCTGGGTCAACCAGCGCTGGCAGTATTACGAGGGGCTGATGGGCGAGGCGCGCGCCTGGCTGGGCGAGCTGCCGCCGGCCGCGGCGCGCAAGATCGCCTGGGACAACGGCGCGGCGCTGTTCGGCCTGGATCAGCCCTGAGCGAGCAGCCACTGGCGCAACTGGGTGAGCGCCCGCTGCGACTGGCTGCTTTTGCGGCTGCACAGCATGTAGCCGCGCGCCAGCTGCACCGGCCGGTCGAAGGGGATGGCGATGCGGCCGGCCGCGAGCTCGTCGTCGATCAGGCAGCGCTGCACCACCGCGACGCCCAGCCCCGCCAGCACGGCCTGCACCAGCATCGCCACCTGCTCGAAGTCGGCGCTGGGCTTGAGCTGCGCGTCGGGCAGGCCCACGGCGGCCAGCCACAGCCGCCAGTTGTCCGGGTAGTTGCTGTGATAGAGCAGGGGGCGGCTCAGCAGGTCGGCCGGCTCGCGCAGGGCCTGGCGGCCGCGCAGTTCCTGCGGGTGGCAGATCGGCACGATCTCGCGCCCGACGATGTAGTCGGCCGTGATGCCGGCCGGCCACCGGCCCTCGCCGGGGCGCAGCCAGGCGTCGACCGCGGCATCGCCGAAATCCTCGTCGCGCCGGTAGGGCGCCAGGCTCAGCGCGATATGCGGATGCAGGGCCTGCCAGTCCGGCAGGCGCGGGATCAGCCATTTGGTGGCCAGGGTCGGCGCCACCGAGATGCGCAGCCGCGTCGTCGCCTCGGGCGCGCGCTGGGCCACGGCGGCGGCTTCCAGGGTCTGCAGGGCCGGCTCGATCAGCTCCAGGTAGTCGCGTCCGGCCGGTGTCAGCTCGTTGCCGCGTGCCTGGCGCACCAGCAGGCTCTGACCCAGATGTTCCTCCAGCCGCGCCACCGCCCGGCTGATCGCGCCCTGGGTCACGCACAGCAGTTCGGCCGCCTTGGAGAAACTGCCCAGGCGGGCGGTGGCGGCAAAGGCATGCAGTTCGTGCAGCGAGGGGGAGCGGATGCGCATGGTGGCCCGATTTTGCTATGAGTACGGCGCATGGCTGCGTGCGGATTTGTCGATCCATGCGTCGGAGTGAGGGCACAGAATCGCCCGGTCTCGAACCCACCGATCGCCACGTCCATGCCCGCATGCCTTGCCCGCCGTCCCCTGCTTGCCCTGGCCGCCCTGGCCACCACCCTGAGCCTGGCGCCGCTGAGCGCCCTGGCCGACTACCCCGAGAAGCCGGTCAAGCTGATCGTGCCCTTCGCCCCCGGCGGCTCCACGGACATGGTGGCGCGCCTGCTGGCCGACAAGATGGCCCCCTTCCTGGGCAAGACCGTGGTGGTCGAGAACCGCGGCGGCGGCGGCGGCACGCTCGGCACCGACGCGGTGGCCAAGGCCGCAGCGGACGGCTACACCATCGGCATGGCCACGCAGAGCACGCATGGCGCCAATCCGGCCGTCTACGCGCGCCTGCCCTATGACGCGGTGAAGGACTTCGCGCCGATCACCAATGTGCTGGCCGTGCCCAGCGTGTTCGTCGTGCACCCCAGCGTGCCGGCCAAGACGATGAAGGAGTTCATCGCGCTGGCCAAGGCCGCGCCGGGCAAGTACAGCTTCGCCTCGCCGGGCAACGGCTCGCTGGGCCATGTGAACATCGAGCAGTTCATGGACCTGGCCGGCATCGAATTGCTGCACATTCCCTACAAGGGCGCGGGCCAGGCCGCCACCGACGCGCTGGCCGGCGTCGTCAATGCGATGACCGACAACCTGCCGTCGACGCTGCAGAACATCAAGGCCGGCAAGCTGCGCGCGCTGGCCGTGCTGGCGCCGCAGCGTGCCGCGGTGCTGCCCGAGGTGCCGACCTACAAGGAACTGGGCTTCACCGAGATGGCCGAGGGTGGCTGGTTCGGCCTGGTGGCGCCGGCCGGCACGCCGCCCGCGGTGCTGAAGAAGCTGCACGAGGCGGCCCACAAGGCGATGCAGACTCCGGAATTCAAGGAGAAGGCCGCATCGATCTCCGGCATTGCGATGGCCAACAGCCCCGAGCAGTTCGCCGTGCAGATCAAGGCGGCGCTGGACAAATACCAGCGCATCGCGACCAAGGCCAAGATCAAGCTGGACTGATCGACCCACCCCCTACGCGCTGCGCGCGCCCCCTCCAGGGGGCAAGCCCGAAGGACCGGCGGAGCCGGATCCTCGGGCTTCGCTGGACCGCAGACCATGCGCCTGCCCATGATCAAGATGAAGTTCACACCCGAAAACGCCCTGACCGTCCTCTTGCCCACGGGGCAAGACCTGCCCCTGGTCTGCGATTCGCCCCACAGCGGCGTCGAGTACCCGGACGATTTCGCCAGCAGCCTGCCGATGACGCGGCTGCGCGGCGGCGAGGACACCCATGTGGATGCGCTGTGGCGGGACGCTCCGGCGCATGGCGCGACCCTGATCGCGGCGCGCTTCCCGCGCAGCTATATCGACCCGAACCGCGAACTCGCCGACCTGGACCCCGAACTGCTGGACGCGCCCTGGCCCGAGCCGCTGGCGCCGGGCGAGAAGACGCGGCTGGGCTATGGCCTGATCTGGCGCCAGGTCGGCAAGGATCTGCCGATCTACGACCGCAAGCTCGCGGTGGCCGAGGTGCGGGGCCGCATCGAGAACTGCTGGCAGCCTTATCACGCGGCGCTGGGCGAGGCGGTGGAGTCGGCGCATCGTCGTTTCGGTGCGGTCTGGCATCTGAACCTGCACTCGATGCCCAACAACGCCTTCGAGCGCCTGGGGCTGCAGCGTGCGGACGCGCTGGCCGATTTCGTGCTGGGCGACCGCGACGGCACGACCTGCGAGCCCGAACTGCTGGACCTGATCGAGGCCCGGCTGCGCGCCCATGGCTACAGCGTCGCGCGCAACGATCCCTACAAGGGCGTGGCCCTGATCGGCCGCATCGGCCGGCCGGCCGAGCGGCGCCACAGCCTGCAGATCGAGATCCGTCGCCCGATCTACATGGACGAGGCCACGCGCGAGCGCAACGCCGGTTTCGAGCCGCTGCGCGAATGTCTGAACGCGACCCTGGCGGCGGTGGCAGCCCATGTGCGGCGGCGCTTGAACCGCGCCTAGCGGCGCGCTATTGTGGGGACTGCCCCGGCTTCGGGAGTGCGCCATGCCTGCCAGACCCGCCCTGCTGTTGCTGATCCTGCTGTCGCTCGCCCTGGCGCCGCTGGCGTCGGCCCGGGCCGATGGCGGCGGCCGAACGGCCGCCAAGGACTCGCTGTCCGACGTGCGCGGTCAGATCGCCGCCCGCCAATGGCCGGAGGCCCTGGTAGAACTGCGCCGGCTGGACGAACGCGGCAGCGCCGACTGGAACAATCTGATGGGCTATGTGCTGCGCCAGCAGGCCGCGCCCGATCTGGAAGGCGCCGAGCGCCATTATCAGGAAGCGCTGCGCCTGGAGCCGCGCCACCGCGGCGCGCTGGAATACATGGGCGAGTTGCACCTGATCAGGGGCGAGCTGGCCGCGGCCGAGCAGAAGCTGGCCCTCTTGGACAAGGCCTGCTTCTTCCCCTGCGAGGAATACACCGACCTGAAGAAGGCGGTGGCCCGCTACAAGGCCAACGGCAACCAGTGGAAGTCCGAGTGAGGCAGGCCGCTGTCCCCAGCGCCTGTGGATAAGCGCGGGGGCAAGCTGGCGATGGCCGCGCCAACTGCTTGATGCGGCAGGGAAAAGCTTGCACTGCCGCAGAAAGAGGCAGGCCCCTCAGGTCTTTTCGGCCAGCGCCTTCAGATTGGCCAGCCCGGCCTCGAAGTCCGGCCCCACCATCTTGTCGCCGAACAGCGCGAACCAGCGGAACAGCGGGTTGCTGCCCATGTCGCCATTCATCACCCAGCGGACCTCGGTGCCGTCGGTGCCGGCGGGCGCCAGGCTCAGCTCGCCCTGCGAGGTGGTGCCGAAGTCGGGGAAGTAGAGTTCGTACCCGAGGCGCTTGCCGGGCTCGGCGGCGGTGAAGGTCATCTTGCCGTCGCCCTCGCTCTTGCTCTTCCAGGCCCAGGCGGCGCCGGTGCCGGATTCGGGGCCGCTGTACTCGATCTGCATGGCCGGGTCGCGCCGGTTCCACACCGACCATTGCTTCCAGTGCCGCGGATTGGCCACCAGGGCGTAGACCTTGTCGGGGGCGGCCTGGATCTGCACGCTGCGCGTCACGCTGAACTTCGGCGAGAGCAGCAGGCCGCCGAGATAGAGCAGGGCGGCCAGGGCGACGATCAATGCCAGCAGGACCTTGAGCAGCTTCATGAGCGGCCTCCTCGCTTGTGGATGGAAGGCGCAGCTTCGCCTGCCACCGCCCGGGCCGGCAATGCGCACATGCCCTAGACTCGTCGCACCATGCTGACCGACGCCCAGAAGAACCAGTTCGCCGAGCAGGGCTTCCTGATCCTGCCGAAGTTCAAGAACGCCGAGCAGATCGCCGCGCTGCGCGCGCGCGCCGAGGCCATCGTCGAGGCCTTCGACCCCGGCGCGCAGCGCGCGATCTTCTCCACCCAGGAGCAGGACCGCCTGGTCGATGACTACTTCCTCGACTCCGGCGACCAGGTGCGCTGCTTCTTCGAGGAGGAGGCCTTTGACGAACACGGCGCGCTGCGCCAGGCCAAGGCCCTGTCGATCAACAAGATCGGCCATGCGATGCACGAGCTGGACCCGGCGTTCCGCGGCTTCTCCACCGGGCCCGAACTGGCCGCGGTGGCGCGCGACGTCGGCCTGACGCGGCCGCAGGTCTGGCAGTCCATGTACATCTTCAAGCAGCCGGGCATCGGCGGCGAGGTGCGCTGGCACCAGGATGCCAGCTTCTTCGAGAGCGAGCCCATCACCGTGACCACCTTCTGGTTCGCGCTGGAGGATGCGACGCGCGACAACGGCTGCCTCTGGACCGAGCCGGGCGGACACCGCGGTGCGCGCGGCGTGCTGCGGGAGCGCTTTGTGCGCGAGGGCCGCCGGGCCTGGATGGAGACCCTGGACGCGACGCCCTGGCCCGGCACGACCGGACGGGCGCTGCCGCTGGAGGTGGAGGCCGGGGCCCTGGTGCTGTTCCATGGCCTGCTGCCGCATTACAGCGCGGCCAACCGTTCGCCGCGCTCCCGCCATGCCTACACCCTGCATGTGACCGACGCGGCCAGCCGCTATTCGCCACGCAACTGGCTGCAGCGCGACGCCGGCCTGCCGGTGCGCGGCTTTTGACGGCGCCGGCCGCGGCTAGAGGGAAGCCCTAGCCGCGCCGCGGGCCCGCTCTGGCACCATGCCGTGGGCCATTGCGCAGGGCTGTCCGGGGATGACCCGCTGCCGCCGCGAGACCCGGGGCCTTTCGCTCACCCACCATCAAGGATCACCATGAAGCTGACAACCACGGTCGCGGCCATGCTGTTGCTGATAGTCGCCCCATTGGCCCAGGCCGCACCCGCGCCCTACATCACCATCGACCATTCGACCGAGACGCTGATGGACGCGGGCACGGCCAACGCGATGTGGAAGGCCCACAAGTCGGTCAAGCTGGCGCGCCTGTACCCGGCCAAGAAATGGGGTTTCGCCAGCCAGGTCGAGGGCGGCTTCACCGACGGCAAGGTCTGCGTGGTGACGGCGCGCGCGATGATGCTGCCGCGCAGCGGCAAGAACCTGGTGTTTCGTCCGGCCAAGACCGCGACGGCCTTTGCCTCCCTGCCGGATGCGACGGCCCAGCAGTGCAGGGGGCTGGCCAAGACCAAGCTGAACGAGGCCGTGGACGCGATGGAGAGCGCGCTGCTGAAGTCCTAGGCCTCGGCCCGGCGCCCCTCGGCGCGCGCCACATCGCTGCCCAGCCGCTCGGCCAGCAGCTCGATCAGGTGCATGCCGAAGGCGGGGTGCTGGTAGTACAGCTGCTTGACGGTGCTGGCATGGATTTGCAGCACCGTGCAGGCGCTGAGGCAGCGTGCCGTATGGGTGCGCGTATGGTCCGGCGAGAACAGCGCGATCTCGCCGAAGATGCGGCCGTGCTCCAGCGGCTGGCCGATGTCGACCAGCTCCATGCGCCCGTCCAGCAGCAGATAGAGCCAGTCGGCGCGGTCGCCCTTGCGGAACAGGGTCTGGCCGGTCTTCAGGCGCCGCGCCTTCATATGGGGGCGCAGCCACAGCCCGGCCAGATCGGCCTGGGCGGCGGCCCGGCCGACGCGCCGCGTGAGCCGCGTCACCTCCACCGCGCGGTAGAGATTGACCGGCAGCAGCGCCAGTGCGATTGCGAGGGTCATCGGGGCGGGGTGCAGGGCGCCGTAGAGGGCCAGGCCCAGATTGCCGCCCACCGCGAGCCAGCGCAGCGGCAGCATGGTGCGCATCAGGGCGCCGGACATCATCAGGAGCAGGGCCAGCGCCGCGGCCAGATGGGCGAGCATCTGGGTCGGCGAACTCTGCACCATGTGGACCCAGCCCTGCAGCGCGGTGCCGCCCTGCGCCGCGATCTCCGCCAAGCCCATGCGTCCTCCCCGAGCGTTCGATACCCTGCGCCTAGCCCACCCGGCCCGCGCGGGCCGGCCGCATGATAGGGGCGCCGCCCGGACCTCGACCAGCGGGCAAGCCCGGGGGCTCAGTGGATCAGCGGTGGGGCGTCCGCCGTGCGGCCGCCGAGTTGCTGCCCGTCCTGCTCGGCTTCGCTCAGCTCGCGCCAGGCCTGCTGGCTCTGCGCGCGCGCGGCCCGCAATTGCTGGCACAGCTCGAACACGCCCAGGCCGTCGGCCTCGCCCACCGCTTCGGGCGGCGGCTCGCTGGCCGGCAGCGGCAGATCGGCCAGCGCGCCCAGCAGTTCGAACAGCAGTTCCAGACCCGGCTCGCCGGCCTCCAGCTGGCGCGCCGCGCCCAGGCTGCGGCACAGGTAGTAGCAGGCGCTGGCGGCGTCGTCGCAGCGTGCATGCTCCAGCGCCAGCTGTTCCAGCGCGGCGCTGCGGGCGGCTCGCTCATCGGCCTCGGCGCTGTCGTCGCCGATCTGGGCCAGGGCTTGCCAGGCGGTATCGGTCTCGCTCATCGGCGACTCGGATTTCATCAAGGCTTTGATCGACATGGAAGGCGGCTGCGGAGCTTGCTTAGCGCCATGCTAGGCAGGGTGATGCGCCGAGCATGTCCCCTGTTCGGGGACATTTAGGGCTATTGTCGATGCGCCCGGCCTGTTTGTGTGCGCTTTGTCACGAAGCGTGAGGCGCCTCAGCGCTTCTTCGTGGGGCGCACCCAACCCTTGACCGCCACCTGCTTGCCGCGCGCCACCGCCAGTTCGCCGGGCGCCACCGCCTTGGTGATGGTGGAGCCGCCGCCGACCGTGGCGCCGGCGCCGATCTCGACCGGGGCCACCAGCACGCAGTTGGAGCCCACATGCACGTCGGCGCCGATCACGGTGCGGTGCTTGTTGGCGCCGTCGTAGTTGGCGGTGATGGAGCCGGCGCCGTAGTTGACGCGCTCGCCCACCGTGGCATCGCCCAGATAGGCCAGATGGTTGGCCTTGGCGCCCTTGGCCAGCGTGGAGTTCTTGACCTCGACGAAGTTGCCGATGTGGACCTCGGCGCCCAGCTCGGCGCCGGGGCGCAGCCGCGCGAAGGGGCCGATCAGCGCACCCTCGCCGACCGTGGCGCCCAGCGCCTCGCCGTCGATATGGGTGAACTCGTGGATGCGCGCGCCGGCCAGGACGCGGGCATTGCGTATCACGCTGTAGGCACCGATCTTCACGCCGTCGCCCAGCTCGACCTTGCCCTCGAAGACGCAGCCGACGTCGATCTCGACGTCCTGGCCGCAGACCAGCTCGCCGCGCAGGTCGAAGCGCGCCGGGTCGGCCAGGCGCACGCCGGCCTCCATCAGGACTTCCGCCTGGCGGCGCTGGAAGCGGCGCTCCAGATCGGCCAGCTGCAGCGGGCTGTTGACGCCCAGCACCTCGGTTTCCTGGTCGGTCTTCACCGCGACGATCGGCATACCCTCGGCCAGGGCAAAAGCGACGATGTCGGTCAGGTAGTACTCGCCCTGGGCGTTGTCGTTGGAGAGCCGGCCGACCCAGCGCTTCAGCGCCGCGGTCGGCGCGGCCATGATGCCGGTGTAGCACTCGCGGATCCGGCGCTGCTCGGGGCTGGCGTCCTTGTGCTCGACGATGGCCTGGACGGCCTCGCCATCGCGGACGATGCGGCCATAGCCGCTCGGGTCGCTGTACTCGATGGTCAGCAGCACCAGTCGTTCCTGGCCATCCTGGCCGCCGCAGGCCTCGACCAGCTGACGGGTGGTGGCGCTGCTGATCAGTGGCGTGTCGCCGCTGAGGATCAGGGTGCTGCCGCTGTCGGGCAGATGCGGCACGACCTGCTGGATGGCGTGGCCCGTGCCCAGCTGCGGCATCTGGCGCACGAAGGCGATACCGGATCCGGCGGGGCCGGCCACCGCGGCCTCCACCTGCTCGGCGCCATGGCCGGTGATCACCAGGCGCTGCTGCGCACCCAGGGCGGCCGTGGTGTCCAGCACATGCCGCAGCAGCGAGCGGCCGGCCAGCTTGTGCAGCACCTTGGGCAGGGCGGACTTCATGCGCGTGCCCTTGCCCGCGGCCATGATGACGATGTTCAGCGCCATAGAGAATCGTGACTTCGTGATAGCGAAGCCGCGATTATCGGTGCGTCCGGGGACGCGTCCCCGATGGGCCCTCAGCGCACCCGCTGCACCGCCACCGAATGGGGCTCCGAGCGGCTCTTCGGAAAGTCGCTCAGCGCCGCTTCGAACATGGCGCTGATGATCTGCGGGTCGCCCTGGGTCAGGCCGTCGTTGCTGGCGCGCGCTTCGTAGAGCGGTTCGCTGCTGCCGCGGTCGCGCAGCAGCAGGGCCACGTCGCGGTCATAGCGGCGGTCCAGGCCATAGCCGTAGCCATAGCCGGGCAGGGGACGCCAGTAGGGGCCGTAGCGCCAGTAGTTGATATTGCCGTGCCAGCGCCACCACAGCGGGTCGTCCCAGGGCGCGCGATCCTGCGCGCTGACGCGCAGGCCCAGCGAGACCAGCACATCGGCGCTCTTGGCGTCCGCCGCGGGCTTGAAACCGGCCTTCTCCAGCGCCTCGCGGGCGGCATCTTCCAGTTCGGTATGGCGCGAGTTTTCCTGCTGCTGCGAGGGCAGGCGCTCGAAGGCATAGCTGCCGGGTTGGCGACCGGCGGGCCATTTGCCGAAGGTGCTGACCTCCGAACGGATGGTGTAGGGGCCGCTGCAGGCGCTCAGGGCTGCCAGGGCGACCGCGCTCAGAACGAGATGGCGTCGGTTCATCATGATGTCTGCCTCCTTGGCAGATCTTATTGTGAACCCGCGTTGTTAGCCCTTTGTAAAGCTCACTCTTCGTCTCTGTGAAGTTTGATCACCGAGGGTGCCGGGGTGCTGCCGCAGTCCTCGGCCTCGTCGAAGGCGATGTCGCCGTCCGGTGTGGGCTGACCGGTGGCCCGGATGCTCTGGAAGGGGTAGAGCTGGCGGTCCAGCATGTGCGAGGTGACGATATTGCCCATCGCTGTGAACATATTGTCGACCCGGCCCGGGAACTTTTTGTCCCAGTCCTGCAGCATGGCCTTGACGGTGGCGCGCTGCAGGTTGGGCTGGCTGCCGCAGAGGTTGCAGGGAATGATCGGGAACTCGCGATGCTCGGCCCAGCGCTCCAGATCGGATTCGCGCACATAGGCCAGCGGGCGGATCACGACGTTCTTGCCGTCATCGCTGACCAGCTTGGGCGGCATGCCCTTCATGCGGCTGCCGAAGAACATGTTCAGCATCAGCGTCGTGACGATGTCGTCGCGGTGGTGGCCCAGCGCGATCTTGGTGGCGCCCAATTCGCCGGCCACGCGGTAGAGAATGCCGCGGCGCAGGCGCGAGCACAGGCTGCAGGTGGTCTTGCCCTCGGGCACCAGGCGCTTGACGATCGAGTAGGTGTCCTGCTCCTCGATGTGATAGTCGACGCCGCGCGACTTCAGGTAGGCGGGCAGCACGTCCTCGGGGAAGCCGGGCTGCTTCTGGTCGAGGTTGACCGCGACGATGTCGAACCTGATCGGCGCGCGCTCGCGCAGATTGATCAGGATGTCCAGCAGCGAGTAGCTGTCCTTGCCGCCGGAGACGCAGACCATCACCTTGTCGCCGTCCTCGATCATGTTGAAGTCGGTGACCGCCTGGCCCACCAGGCGGTGCAGGCGCTTGCTGAGCTTGTTCATCTCGTGCGCGTGCTTCTTCTCGGCGGTCTTGGCTTCGTCGATGGTCGTTTCAATCATGATGGTCGGTTCCTTGTTGAGCGGAGTCCGCGGATCCGGCTTTGCCGGGCCGCCGGACTCGCCCCCTTGAGGGGGCGCGCGTTAGCGCGTGGTCGCTACCACTGCCCGCATTCGGCGGAGATGGCGACTTGGCAGTCGGGGAAGATTTCCAGCTTGGTCACCTTGATGCGCACGCCCACCACGCCGTGCAGCTTCATCAGCCGGGTGCAGAGCTTGCCCAGCAGGGCCTCCAGCAGGTCGGTGTGCTCGGCGGTGCATTCGTCGATGATGATGCTGCGCACCCTGCGGTAGTCCAGCACATGGCCGATGTCGGCGTCGCGCGCGACGATGGTCTGCGCGCCCAGGTTGACCTCGGCGTCCACCTGGATCGGCTGCGGGCCCTCGCGCTCGAAGTCCAGCACGCCCAGGTTGGCGCCGAAGCGCAGGCCCGTGATATGGATGATCTGGCGCTTGTTGCGGCGCAGCGCCGGCGGCGGCTGGCCCTCGCGCAGCGGGCGCAGGAAGGATTCGATCTGCTTGGCCGCCGCGACGCCGTCGCCCAGCGCGGTCTGCACGCTGGGATGCTGGCGGCCGCCGGCATCGCCGGCGACGAACAGGCCCAGCGGCGCGAAGCGCGGCTCGTCGCGGAAGGGGTGGCCGGGCGCGGTGATGCCGGTGCGCTGCAGCGCGTCGGCCACCAGCAGCCAGGCCGAGGGCTCGGCCTCGTAGCCCAGCAGCACGGCCACGCGGTCGAAACGCTCCTCGCCATGGGTTCTGGATTGCACCGTGACGCCGTCGGCATCGGCTTGCAGCGCCGTCGGCAGCGGGTCGCGCGGGCGCTGCTCGATGGCGTCGCCGAGCGCCTCGAGGCGTTCCACCAGGCCCTGCTGGGCACGCCAGTCGCTGCGCGACCACAGGGTGACGCGATGGCCGCGCGCCTGCAGGAACAGGGCGTTCTCCGCCGCGTTGTCGCCGCCGCCCAGCAGCAGGATGCGCTGGTCCGGCGGCAACCGCTCGCGGCGCGCCGTCAGGCCCAAGGCGTCGAGCACGCGTTCATGCCCGGCCTCATTCGGGAAGAAGGGCGTGGGCCGCAGCGGGCGCAGGCCGGTGGCCAGCAGCAGGGCGCGGGCGGCCAGGTCGCGGCCGTCGTCCAGGCGCAGCCGCCAGCCTTCGCCGGCCGCCCAGTCCAGATGGGCGGCGCTGCGGCCCTTCAGCAACTGCAGGCCGGCCAGCGCCTCGGTCTGGGCCGCGTAGCGCGCGCCCAGTTCGGCCAGGCTCTGGCCCGGCGCGCCCAGCACCCAGTCCTGCCGGAACGTGAGTCCCTGCAAAGCTGCGCACAGCTGGGGCGCCCGCTCGATCAGGGCGACCGACAGGCCCAGCTGCGCCAGCCAGGAGGCGGCGCTGCAGCCGGCCGGGCCGCCGCCAAGAATGGCGACGTCGACGCGGTCGGGCAGTGGGGGGCGGTCGGGCATGGGGGCTCGGGATGAAATCGGGGGACGAACCCGCGATTATCCCAGGCCCGCGGTGCCCGGTCTCGGCGCTCGGGATTGGACGCGGCGTTTGGCCAGCGCCTGCCAGACCCGCCAGCCCAGCAGCAGGGTCAGGATGGCGCCATAGAGCGCCGGCTCGGCGAAATTGTTCTTGCCGGCGCGCATCCAGATGAAATGGGCCAGCGCGATCAGCACCAGGCCGTAGACCAGCTTGTGCAGGGCCTGCCAGCGCTTCGCGCCGAGGGCCTTGATCGCGCGGTTGAAGCTGGTGGCGGCCAGCGGCAGCAGCAGCAGCCAGGCCGTGAAGCCCATCAGGATGAAGGGCCGCTTGGCGATGTCCTTCGCGATCTCGGCCAGGTCCAGTCCCTGGTCCAGCCAGCCATAGGCCAGCAGGTGCAGGCTGGCGTAGAAGAAGGCGAACAGACCCAGCATGCGGCGGAAACGCGCCAGTGCCGGCAGCTTCAGCGTCACCCGCAGCGGCGTCACCGCCAGCGTGAGGCACAGGAAACGCAGCGCCCAGTCGCCCAGGCCGCGGATCAGGGCCTCGGCCGGGTTGGCGCCCAGCGTGTTGGCGAACGCGCCCCACAGCAACTGCGCGAAGGGCAGCAGGCACAAGAGGAACAGCAAGGGCTTCGCCAAGGGATGAAGCCAGGGTGATGAGACGGTCTTCATGCGGGCATGGATGATCGAGCGGGCTTCGCAGATCCGGCTTTGCCGGGCTGCCGAAGCCGCCCCGGGGCACGCGAAGCGCGTAGGGGGTGGGTCAGTAATTCGCCTTCAGGTCCATGCCGGCATACAGCTGCCCGACCTGGGCCTCGTAGCCGTTGAACATCAGGGTGGGGCGCTTCTTGGCGAACAGCCCGTCCTCGCCGATGCGGCGCTCGGTGGCCTGGCTCCAGCGCGGGTGGTCCACCTTGGGGTTCACGTTGGAATAGAAACCGTATTCCTGCTGCGCCGCCTTGGTCCAGCTGGAGACCGGCTGCTTCTCGACGAAACGGATCTTGACGATGGACTTGGCCGACTTGAAGCCGTATTTCCAGGGCACGACCAGGCGCACCGGCGCGCCGTTCTGATTGGGCAGCACGTCACCGTACATGCCGAAGGTGAGCAGGGTCAGCGGGTGCATGGCCTCGTCGATGCGCAGGCCCTCGACATAGGGCCAGTTCAGCACGCTGGAGCGCAGGCCCGGCATCTGGGCCTTGTCGGCCAGCGTGACGAACTCGACGAACTTGGCCTTGCCGGTGGGTTCCACCTTCCTGATCAAGTCGGCCAGCGAATAGCCGACCCAGGGGATCACCATCGACCAGCCCTCGACGCAGCGCAGGCGGTAGATGCGGTCCTCCATCGGGCCGAGCTTGAGCAGCGCATCGAGGTCGTAGACGCCGGGTTTGGCCACCTCGCCCTCGATGGCCACGCTCCAGGGCCGGGTCTTTAGCGTGTGGGCGCGCTGGGCCGGGTCGGACTTGTCGGTGCCGAACTCGTAGAAATTGTTGTAACTGGTGGCGTCCTGGCGCGCGGTGGGCTTTTCCATCGTCAACGCGCCCGGCACCGCGCTCTTGACGGCGGGCAGGGCGGCATGCGCCTCGCGGCCGGCCCAGGTGGCGGCCAAGGCGCCGCCGGCCATCAGCTTCAGCCAGTCGCGCCGGCTCTCGTAGAAGGCCTGCGGGGTGATCTCGGTGGACGCGATGCGTCCGTAAGGGTCGCGGTGGTAATGCATGGCGGCGGGCTGGCGAAGTGGGAATACCCACTAGTCGTGGAAACGGCGCAAAGCTTACGCCCTGCGCCGTTTCTCTGCTGCCGCTCGGGATCTTTACGAGGGCTTCACAAAGTGCCGTAGGAATGCAGGCCCGACAGGAACATATTGACGCCCAGGAAGGCGAAGGTGGTCACGACCAGGCCCACCAGGGCCCACCAGGAGGCCACCTGGCCGCGCAGACCCTTCATCAGCCGCATGTGCAGCCAGGCCGCGTAGTTGAGCCAGACGATCAGGGCCCAGGTTTCCTTGGGGTCCCAGCTCCAGTAACCGCCCCAGGCCTCGGCGGCCCAGAAGGCGCCCAGGATGGTGGCGATCGTGAAGAAGGCGAAGCCCAGCGCGATGGCCTTGTACATCAGGTCGTCCAGCAGCGGCAGGGCCGGCAGGCGGGCCGTCAGCCGGCCGCGCAGGGCCACGCACAGCGCAAAGAAGGCCAGCACGCCGCCCATCTTGCGGGCCCAGCCGTCCAGGCCGGCCAGGGTTTCGGCATTCAGGCCGGCGGCGCCGAAGCGCACGGCCAGGATCATCGCGATCAGGAACGCGGGCACGCCGATCAGGCCGACCAGCAGCGCGCGCTGCGTGGCGGTCTTCAGCAGATAGGCCAGGGCCACCATGGCGGCCATCGCGAAGGTGCCATAGCCGACGAAGTTGGCCGGCACATGGATCTTCATCCACCAGCTCTGCAGCGCCGGCACCAGGGGCTGGATCTCATGCGCCTCGCGCGCCACCGTGTACCAGAGCAGGAAGCTGACCGCCGCACTGATCACCAGCAGCACATAGGCGCCTAAAGCGCGGGTCTTGAAGCGCGCCTCGTAATAGAGGTACATCAGCGCCGTCAGCCAGGCGAACAGCACGAACACCTCGTAGAGGTTGCTGACCGGGATATGGCCGATGTCCGGCGCGATCTGGTGGCTCTCGAACCAGCGCACCATCGTGCCCACCAGGGCCATGAACACGGCGCCCCAGGCCAGGCGCGAACCGATCGCCTCGGCCGCGCTGTTCTCGCCGTTCTTCTTGAAGAAGCCGCCCCAGTAGAACAAGGTGCTCATGAAGAACAGCAGGCTCATCCACAGGATGGCGCTCTGGCTGGACAGCATGTACTTGAGCAGGAACACCCGGTCGGCGGCGGCCAGATCGGCGCCGAAGCCGTCGGTGTTCTGGGTGTAGAGGCCGATCGCCAGCAGGCTGGCGCCGCCGACCAGCACGGCCAGGATGCGCAGCGGCTTCCAGAACCAGCCCAGCGCGACGAGCGCCGGCATCGCGCAGGCCAGGATGCCCTTTTCGTAGCCGTCCATCGAGGCGCCGTAGCGGCTGAAGGCGAAGCCGCCGCCGACGAGCACCAGCAGGGCGAAGGCCCAGTCCTGCCAGTCGCGCTGCGCGAAGTAGCCGCGCCGGCCCAGGGTGATGCTAGCGGTGGCGGTGTTCATGTCTGGTCCTTCAGTACGGCCTTGGACAGGCGCTCAAATTCGGTATCGGTGTCGGGCGAGGCGCGCGTGCAGGACAGGGCCATGCGCACCCGCGTGCCTTCATTCTGGACCGGTTCCAGCCAGATCCAAAGCCGGCGTTCCTTGATGTAGAGCATCGCGAACACGCCGATGATCAGCAGCACCGCGCCCAGGTACACCAGCTTCTGGCCGGGGGCACGCGCGACCTGGAACACGCTGGCCTGCACCTGCTTGAAGTCGGCCAGCTGCAGCAGCACCGGCGCGGGGTAGAACATGCTGTCCGACAGGGCCAGCACCGCCTGGGTCATGAAGGCCTGGGTGCCGGTGCCGGCCTCCGGCACGGGCTGGCCGGCCTGGGCGCGGCCGATCTTGTAGAGCTCGAACAGGCTGCCGTTGAGGATGCGCAGCAGCACCTCGGAGACCCGGCCGCGCTCGGCCTCGGGCACCTCGCGCTCGATGAAGTCCGACAGCGCCGGCAGACCGCCGACGGCCCTTTCATTGGAAGAGGCGCCGGGCTTGACGCCCTCCGCGCCGGCGAACAGGCCCAGCGCGCGCTGCGCGGTGGCCTGCAACTGCGGCGTCATCTGCGGCTTGTCGCCGGGCGTGGCGGCCTCGGCGTAGCGGCGCGCGGCGCGTTCGCGCAGGGCCGGGTCGGCCAGGGCCTGGCGCAGCTGCAGCCAGCCGTCCATCTCGCCCTTCTCGTCGACCGGGATGCGCAGATAGCGGAAGGCCTCCGCCGGCGTGTCGCGCACGCCGGCCAGGAAGACCTTCTGGCCGTCCAGGTCCACCGGCAGCATGTAGTTGTTGTACTCGCGCGCCTGGCCGGCGGCGTCGCGCAGCTTGTAGCTGAAGGAGGGCCCGACGTTCTGCAGCGCCTTCTCGGTCTTGGTCTTGGCACCGCTGCCCAGATGGGCCTGGACCGAATCGACCAGATCGACCTTGCGCACGTCGGTGCCGCCGGCGGGGCCCACGCCGCCCATGTTCTCGACATTGATCACGCGCAGGCCGCTGAACTCCAGCGCGAGCTTCTCGTCGCCGTTGGACAGCGAGGTGGCGCCGCCCACCACGCCCTCGATCTCGAAGGCGGGTGCCGCGGTGGACAGCGGCACGGCACGCAGCTTGAGCCGCGAGCCGCCATCGTCGAAGCTGCTCTGGTAGATCGCCACGCCGTGATGGATCAGCGGCTCGTTGACCTTGATCGTGGCCTGGCTGGTCTGGCCGGTCGCGTGGTCGCGGATCGCCACCTCGCTGGCGAACAGCTTGGGCATGCCGGTCGAGTAGTACTCGACGATGAACTTCTTCAGCTCCACGTCGAAGGGCAGGTCCTGCAGCACCACGCCGTCGGGCATCGAGAGGATGGCGGTGGCCGCGCGGCCGCCCTCGGGCACCATCAGGTTGCCGCGGAAGCTCGGGTTGGTGGCGCTCAGGCGGTGCTCCGGCCTGACCTCGCTGACCAGGCCGCCGCCCTGGTAGATGGTCTTGCCCTGGGCCCACATCAGCGCGCGCACCACCAGGTCGCCGTCGAACAGGCCGCCCAGGCAGATCAGCACGATCGCGCCATGCGCGGCCAGATAGCCGATCTTGTTGGCCGCGCCCTTGCGCGCCGCCACCATCGTGCCCTTGTCGCGGATCTGGGCGCGGGCCTTCCAGCCCTCGGCATCCAGCAGGGCCGAGACCTGGGCCAGGGCCTGCTCGGCGGGCATCGGCAGGTGGCCGATGGCCTTGTGGTGGAAGGCCTGCAGCGACTTCTCGCGGATGTTTTCCTTGTAGCTCTTCAGGTCCGCGATGATCTTGGGCGTGTTGCGCGCAATGCACAGGCTGGTGGAGGTCACCAGAAACGCCAGGATCAGCAGGAACCACCAGGCGCCGTAGACCTGGTAGAGGTCGAGCTTGCCGAACACCTCGGCCCAGAAGGGGCCGAACTGGTTGACATAGTTGTTCAGCGGCTCGCGCTGCTTGACCACCGTGCCGATCACCGAGGCGATGCAGATCACCGTCAGCAGCGCGATCGCGAAGCGCATCGACGACAGCAGCTCGTAGAGATCGCGGCCCCGGCGGGAACGCGGGGTGACGGTGGTGGCGGTTTCGGACACGGCGTGCGTTGGAAAGTGAAAAAAGGCCGGAGCGGGGCGCCGACCTTTGTACAGCAGAGAGATGAAACTTGCGCGGCGCCGCTGTCAGCGCAGGCCGGCGATGTAGTCGGCCACGGCCTTGATCTCGCGGTCGTTCATCTTGGCGGCGATCGCCACCATCTGCGCGCTGTTGCCGCGGCCGCTGGCGCGGAAGGCGTTCAGCTGCGCCTCGGTGTAGTCGCTGTGCTGGCCGCCGATGCGCGGGTACTGGGCCGGCAGGCCGGCGCCGCTGGGGCTGTGACAGCCGGCGCAGGCCGGGATCTGGCGGTCGGCGATGCCGCCGCGGTAGATCTTCTCGCCCAGCTGCACCAGGTCCTTGTTCTTGGCAAAGCCCGGCTTGGCGGTCTTCGACGCATAGAAGGCGGCGACGTTCTTGATGTCGGCGTCGCTCAGGGGCGCGGCCATGCCCTGCATGATGGCGTTCTTGCGCTTGCCATCCTTGAACTCGTGCAGCTGCTTGGCCAGGTAGTCGGCATGCTGGCCCTGCAGGATGGGATTGGCCGGGCTGCCGCGCGAACCGTCCGCGGTGTGGCAGGCGGCACACACCTGGGTGGCGGTCGCCTGACCCTTGGCCAGATCGGGCTTGGCGGCGGCGGGCGCGTCGCTCGCCAGGGCTGCGGCGGCAAAGGTGAAGCCAGACAACAAGATAGCGGCAGTCTTCATGAGTTCTTGGGTTTGGGTGAGCGCAACCCGGGGATTTTACAATGCGGATGCAACAAGCCCTCCACATGATGAACCCCGACACCGCTCCCGCGCCCTCCAGCGCCCCCGCTGGTCCCGCTGCGCCCGATGAAAAGACGGTGTTGGCATGGACCCACACCGCCCGTTTTCTGACCACGGCCAGCCAGCTGATCCACCTACCGCCCACCGAGCTGCCCGAGATCGCCTTCGTCGGCCGCTCGAATGCCGGCAAGTCGACGGCGATCAATACGCTGGCCCAGCAAAAGCGCCTGGCCTTCGCCTCCAAGACGCCTGGGCGAACACAGCACATCAATCTCTTCGAACTAGGCCCCAAGGACGCGCCGGACGCCCTGTTCGCCGATCTGCCGGGCTATGGCTACGCGGCGGTGGCGCGCTCGGCCAAGCTGCGCTGGCAGAAGGTGATGGCCGACTACCTGGAGGTGCGACGCAGCCTGTCGGGCGTGGTGCTGATGGTCGATTCGCGCCTCGGGCTGACCGATCTGGACAAGCAGCTGCTGGAATTCGTCGCGCCGCGCGTCGGCAGCGGCGAGGTCAGGCTGCTGGTGCTGCTGACCAAGTCCGACAAGCTCAACCGCAAGGAGGCGAATGCCGCGCTGGCCGAATGCCAGGCCTTCCTGGGCGAGCTGGCCACCGACGAATCCGACGTGGCCGTGACCCTGTTCTCCGCCCTGAAGAAGCAGGGCGTCGGCGATGTCGCCCAGATCCTGCACGAGTGGGTGCATCGGGCGGCACCGGCGACCGGAGAAAACCCCGAGGGCGAGGTGTCGCCGGCTTGACAGGGGGGCCGCGGCCGGGCGGCCCATACTGGGCCGATGATCGAGACCTTCGACATCGCACTGCCCGGCCTTGATGGGCGGGGCATCACCCTGTCCTGCCGCGCCTGCGGCCCGACCGATGCGCCGCGGCTGATCCTGCTGCACGGCTTTCCCGAGGCCGCCTTCGTCTGGGACGAGCTGATGCTGCTGCTGGCGCCGCAGTACCGCTGCATCGCGCCCAATCTGCGCGGCTACGAGCGCAGCAGCGCGCCGGCCGAGGTCGAGGCCTACCGCGCCAAGCACCTGATGGGCGACATCAAGGCGCTGATCGCCACCATCGGCGGCGGACCGCTGGCCGCGCTGGTGGCCCACGACTGGGGCGGCGCCGTGGCCTGGAACCTGGCGGTGCAGGCGCCCGAGCTGATGCAGCGCCTGGTCATCATCAACTCGCCACATCCCGGCACCTTCCTGCGCGAGCTGCAGCTCAACCCGGCGCAGCGCGAGGCCAGCGCCTATATGAATTTCCTGTGCCGGCCGGACGCTGAAGCGCTGCTGGCGGAGAACGACTATGCGCGCCTGTGGCCCTTCCTGGCCGAGCAGGGCGGCGGCGGGGCCTGGCTCACCGAGCCACTGAGGGCGCGCTACCGCGAGGTCTGGGACCGCGGCCTGACCGGCCCGCTGAACTACTACCGTGCCTCGCCGATGCGGCCGCCCACGCCCGACGATCCCGGTGCGATGGCGCTGAGCTTCGCGCCCGAATTCGTCACGGTGCGGCTGCCCACCCAGGTGATCTGGGGCATGGCCGACCGGGCGCTGCCGCCCGGCATGCTGGACGGGCTGGAGCGCTTCGTGCCGCGGTTGGCGCTGCACAAGATCGAGGGCGCCGGCCACTGGATCGTGCACGAGCGCCCGGCCGAGCTGGCCGGCCTCATCCAGCAATTTGTGGCCTGATCGGGCTGACATCGCCGATCCGGCTTTGCCGGGCGGCCGATGTCGCCCCCTCGAGGGGGCGCGCGCAGCGCGTAGGGGGTGGGCCTAAGGTCGGCCGATGAACAGGTAGACGGCGGTGCCGCCGCGCGGCGCATGGCCCAGCGCCAGGTAGAGCGGGCCGAGTCCGGTGTCGGCGCCGACGAACATGCTCATCGCGTAGCGCATGTCGCTGGACGAGGCGGCACGCCGGTCGTCCCAGGCATTGCCCACCTCCAGCGAGCCGCCGATGAACAGGCCGCGCGTCAGCAGCGGGGTCTCGTTGAGGCGCTTGTAATAGGTGGCACGGCCGAGCACCAGCGTGTTGCCCGAAAGCTGGCCCGGCTGGTAGCCCGAGAGCTGCTGGAAGCCGCCCAGCGCATAAGGGCCCTGGGCCGAATCCTCGGGCTGGCGTGCGTCGAACAGGCGCAGATGGGCGTTCAGCGTGTGCGTGCCCCAGCTGCGCACCCCGGTGGCCTGCAGCTCGACGCGGCGCGAACGGGCGCTCTTCTCGCCGGGCCCGCTCTGGCGGCCGAACACCGTCTCGGCCACCAGGCGGTAGCCGCGCTGCGGGAAGTTGGCGAAGTCCAGCTGATCGACCACGGCCTTGAGCCGCACGCCGCGCTCGCGCCAGGTCTCGTGCAGGATGCCCGCCGGCACCTCCACGGTCAGCAGTTCGGGGCTGATGCGCCAGGCCTGGGTGAAGACGCCCAGCCGCACCTCGCCCCATTGGCCCCAGGGCTGGCCCAGGTCGGCGCCGATGGTGGCGCCGGTGCGCCCGATGCTGGCCAGGCCGCGCCCGCTGTCGGGGTCGTAGAGCTTGATGCTGCGGCGCTCCAGCTCGCCCCAGCCGGAGACGAACCAGTCGTCCGAGCGGCCCAGACGCCAGCTCAGCGGCTGGTAGATCTCGCTGTACAGGCGCGGTGTCTGCCCCAGGCTGAGCTGGTTGCGCCATTCGGTGCCGCTGGTGGTGAGCCAGTGGCGGTTGTGGCTGATGCGCAGATTGAAGGCGCTCTCGCCGGAGAAATCGGTGCTCAGGTCCAGGCCGACGCGGAAGTAGTTGGGCCCCCAGGGCTTGTCTTCCATCGCGAACACCAGGGTGTTGCCCTGCTCGCGCGCCTCGACGTGGTAGTCCACCCGCTCGTAGTCGCCCGAGGAGGCCAGCAGGCGCGCATCGCGCTCGGCGCGCGCGGCATCGAAGACCTGGCCGGGCTGGCTCTCGAGCTGGCCGGCCATGCGTTGCGGCTGGGTCAGCTCGCTGCCCTCGAAGTCGACGCCGGCCAGCCGGCCACCCTGCTGATGGTTGAGCGGCGTGCGCGCCAGCTGCCAGGCGGCGTAGGCCTCGGGTGCCAGCGCCAGCGGGCGCAGCTGCGCGACCATGGTCTCGGCGATGCGCTCGCCCTGGGCGATCAGCTCCCTGCTGCGGTTGAAGTCGCCCGAGCTGAGCGTGCCCAGCTCGGGCGTGATCAGCAGATCGTCCTCCCATAGGCTGGCGATGCTGCGCTGCACGTTCTGCTCGGTGAGGATGTTGATCATCTGCGCGGTGACGCCCACCAGCGAGGACAGGGTCTCGCGTCCGGCCAGCGGCGTGCCCACATTGACGGCGATCAGGCGCTGCGCGCCCAGCGAGCGCGCTACGTCGACCGGCAGGTTGTTGACCAGGCCGCCATCGCCGAGGATGCGCCCCTGCCACTCGACCGGCGAGAACAGGCCCGGCACGCTCATGCTGGAGCGCATCGCCAGCGCCAGATCGCCGTTGGCCAGCACGATCTGCTGGCCCGATTCCATGTCGGTGGCCACGGCGCGGAAGGGCGTTGGCAGCTTGTCGAAGTCCTGTACCTGACGCACCGGCTGGGTGAAGCGGCGCAGCAGGATCTCCAGGCCGCGGCTGGAGAGCGTGCTCTGCGGCGCGCGGAACTCGCCATCGCGCATGCCCAGCTCCATCGCGGCGGAGAACTCGAAGTCCTCCTCCTTGCGGCGCTGCGACAACTGCTGGCGCTCGACCCGGCTGGCGAACACGCGGTCCCAGGCCAGCGGCAGCAGCTCGCGTTCCAGCTCGGCCGCACTCATGCCGCTGGCGTACAGGCCGCCGATGATGGCGCCCATCGAGGTGCCGGCGATCATGTCGACCGGGATGCGCTCGCGCTCAAGCACCTTGAGCACGCCCACATGGGCGATGCCGCGGGCGCCGCCGCCCGACAGCACCAGGCCCAGCTTGGGGCGCTCGTCGGATGGTGGCGGGCCTTGGGTCGGGGTGGTTTGTGCGAAGGCGTGGGGCAGCAGGGCCCAGCAGAACAGGGCAAGGGTGAGGGGGCGCGTCATCAATGCGTGTCGTTCAGGTCCTGCATCAGCGTGGCGATGGCTCGCTGCACCACGCCATCGTCGTCCAGATTGGTGATCAGGCCGTGACGCAGCAGGTATTCCAGTGCGCCGCGGGTCAGCGAATGCCGCTCGTCGGCGTCCTGGCCAATCAGCAGGAAGAACTGGCGGCCCTCGCTGATCCAGGCCAGCTGGGCGGTCAGCCAGCCGCCTTGCACGAACAGGTGGTACCAGTTGCCGATGGCCAGGCGCTCCACCCAGTCGTGCAGCGCCTGCCGTGCATCGCGGCCCACGGCCGGGTCGTAGAGCGCCACCGGCACGGTGGGCAGGCGGCTGCGGTCCACATCCTCGTAGGCCCAGCGCGAGGCCGGCAGCAAGGAGTCGCGTTCGCTGAGCAGCTGCGACAGATGCGCCTCGCGGTCCGGCGCCGGCGCCATGCCGGCGGCCGGCGTGGCCGGGGGCAGCGCGGGGCCCAGCAGCAGCCGGGCGTGCAGGCGCATCAGTTCGTCCATCACGCCGCGGCGCCGTTCGGACTCGAGGCGCACGCTGTCGCAGCCCGCCTCCAGGCGCCGCACCAGCTCGGGCAGGCGTGCCTGCAGCGCGCGCCGCGCGGCCGCATCGGGCGGCGGCAGCAGGCTGTTCAGCAGATCGTCCACCAGGGCGATCTGGGCCAGCGCCTGCGGCGCGTCCTGCCCCTCCCTGACCATGGCCGTGACGATCACGCCGGCCCAGTCCTGGCGCAGGAACTCGCGCAGCGGCATGCTGGTGAGGGCCTCGGGCGCCTCGTCGAGCTGGGCCTGGATCTGCTCGCGCACCATGCGCAGCCAGACGCCGCGCTGCTGCTCGCGCTCCAGGCTGGCCAGCGCCGCGGAGCTGGGTTCGCTGCCCTGGCGGGCCTGGTTGCCGATGAAGGCCTCGATCTCGCCCAGCAGCAGCTGGAACAGCCCGGCCGTGGGGGCGGGGTGAAGGATCAGGCCCTCGCTGCGCTCGTCCAGAAAGCCCAGGAATTCCTGCAGCCGGGCTTCGGCGGCCGGCTCGAACGCGGCGCCTTGGGTGCTGATGCGATTCAGCAGCCGCCAGGCCGGATGCTCGGGGTCGCGCAGCAGGCTCAGGTCGGTGGCGGCCAGACGCACCACCGCCACCCGGAGCCGCGCGAGCCGGGCCCCGACCGGGGGGGGCAGGCCGGGGTCGGCCAGGATATGGTCGTACAGGCGCGACAGCAGGTCGCGGCCATCCTCGCCGCGCGACGCACCCGGCGGGCGCGGCTGCGCCTGGTGCGCGTCGAACCAGCGCGCCAGGCCGTCCAGCGTGGCGGGCTCGGTGACGGCCGGCGCCGTCGGTTCCTGGTAGGCGCTGGTGGCGCGGCGCAGGCGCTGCTGATCGCTTTGCTGCGGCTGGCCGCGGTTGGCGCCGATCAGCGGCGTCAGCTCCGCGTCGCGCAGCCGGCCGCACAGCTCGGCGTAATGCCGGCCCAGCGCCCGCGCCAGCGGCTGGGCGGCGACGCGCATCAGTGCGTACTGGCCCTCGCCGTCCACCGTGACCCATTGCAGGGTCTGTTGCAGGGCCTGGGCGAAGACGGCGGGGCGCAGCGGGTTGTCGTCTTTGCGCGCGCGCGCGGTGCCGCGCAGCGCGGCGAAGAAGTTGGCGAGCTGGTGCAGCTCGGTGCGGCCTTGGTCCTCGACCGCCTGGATCACGTGGGCCAGGGCCACGTCCTGCAGCGCCTGCCGCTCGTCCACCAGGCTCAGCTCGTTCAGGCCGCGCGGCGGGCGGCGGCGCAGCGGGTCCTCGCCGCGGGCGCCGGCCTGCAGCAAGGGGGTCAGGGCTTGCTGAAAGCGCGAGTCGAAATGCAGGCGCTGGCGCTGCCAGGGCTCCAGCAGGCTGCGGTGCTGGGCGCCGTCGCCGAGGCTGTCGTGGATCGCGTCCTGGATCTGGCGCGCCAGCATGGGCAGATGAGCCAGGGTGTCATCGACGAGGGACTGCTGCGAGAGGGGAGCGGACATGAACGCGGACGACCGTGTGATGGGCGAATTATGAGCCGCGTCGGCATAAAAAAAGGGCCGCATCGCTGCGGCCCTTGCTTGAGCGTAGGAAGCTCAGGCGGACATTACATGTCCATGCCCATGCCACCCATGCCACCCATGCCGCCGGGCATGCCGCCGGCCGGTGCGTCGTCCTTCGGGGACTCGGCGACCATGGCTTCGGTGGTCAGCATCAGCGAAGCGACCGATGCAGCGTTCTGCAGCGCGGTGCGCGTCACCTTGGTGGGATCCAGGATGCCCATTTCGATCATGTCGCCATAGGTGTCGTTGGCGGCGTTGAAGCCGTAGTTGCCCTTGCCGGCCAGCACGGCGTTGACGACGACGGAGGCTTCGCCGCCGGCGTTGTAGACGATCTCGCGCAGCGGGGCTTCGATGGCCTTCAGCACCAGCTTGATGCCGGCGTCCTGGTCGGCGTTGTCGCCCTTGATCTCGCCGGCAGCTTGCTTGGCGCGCAGCAGGGCCACGCCGCCACCTGCCACGATGCCTTCTTCAACGGCGGCACGGGTCGCGTGCAGCGCGTCTTCGACACGGGCCTTCTTTTCCTTCATTTCGACTTCGGTGGCGGCGCCAACCTTGATCACGGCAACACCGCCGGCCAGCTTGGCCACGCGCTCTTGCAGCTTCTCGCGGTCGTAGTCGCTGGTGGCTTCCTCGATCTGGATGCGCACCTGCTTGACGCGGGCTTCGATGTCGGCAGCGGCGCCCGAGCCGTCGATGATGGTGGTGTTTTCCTTGCCCACTTCGACGCGCTTGGCCTGGCCCAGATCGGCCAAGGTGACCTTCTCCAGCGTCAGGCCGACTTCTTCGGCGATGACCTTGCCGCCGGTCAGGATGGCGATGTCTTCCAGCATGGCCTTGCGACGGTCGCCGAAGCCCGGAGCCTTGACGGCCACGACCTTCAGGATGCCGCGGATGGTGTTGACCACCAGGGTCGCCAGCGCTTCGCCTTCAACTTCCTCGGCGATGATCAGCAGCGGACGGCCGGCCTTGGCCACCTGCTCCAGCGTCGGCAGCAGGTCGCGGATGTTGCTGATCTTCTTGTCGAACAGCAGCACGAAGGGGTTGTCCAGCAACGCCGCTTGCTTCTCGGGGTTGTTGATGAAGTAGGGCGACAGGTAGCCGCGGTCGAACTGCATGCCTTCGACGACGTCCAGCTCGCTGTCCAGGCTCTTGCCGTCTTCGACGGTGATGACGCCTTCCTTGCCGACCTTGTCCATCGCTTCGGCGATGATGCGGCCCACTTCCACGTCGCTGTTGGCCGAGATCGTGCCGACTTGAGCGATTTCCTTGGAGGTGGTGGTGGCCTTCGAGGCGGCCTTCAGCTGGGCGACCAGGGCCGTCACGGCCTTGTCGATACCGCGCTTCAGGTCCATCGGGTTCATGCCGGCGGCCACGTACTTCATGCCTTCGCGCACGATGGCCTGGGCCAGCACGGTGGCGGTGGTGGTGCCGTCGCCGGCGTTGTCCGAGGTCTTGGAAGCGACTTCCTTGACCATCTGGGCGCCCATGTTCTGCAGCTTGTCCTTCAGCTCGATTTCCTTGGCCACGGACACACCGTCCTTGGTCACGGTGGGGGCGCCGAAGCTGCGCTCGAGCACCACGTTGCGGCCCTTGGGGCCCAGCGTGACCTTGACCGCGTTGGCCAGGATGTTCACGCCTTCGACCATGCGGGCACGGGCTTCGCCGCCGAAGACTACGTCTTTTGCTGCCATGTCTATTTCTCCGAAATCTTTAAAAAGGTTTGTTCAGCAGGCGGGCAGAAATTACTTCTGCACCACGGCGAAGAGGTCTTCCTCGCGCATCACCAGCAGCTCGTCGCCATCGACCTTGACGGTCTGGCCGCTGTACTTGCCGAACAGCACGCGGTCGCCCACGGCCACGTTCAGGGCCACGAACTCGCCCTTGTCATTGCGCTTGCCAGGGCCGACGGCCAGCACTTCGCCCTGGTCGGGCTTCTCGGCGGCGTTGTCGGGGATGACGATGCCAGAGGCGGTCTTGGTTTCTTGTTCCAGACGCTTGACGATCACGCGATCGTGCAGAGGACGCAGTTTCATTCCATCTCCTTGAGATTTCCGGGTGCCAGAACAACAGGGTGCACCGCGCAGGCGCGGCACAGACCCAGATTGATTGTGTTCAGTCCGGCGGGGAGGCCCCTGCCGGATCGTTAGCACTCTCTTGAGGTGAGTGCTAGCAGCGAAGATTATAGGGGCGGGGATGACGGTTTCAAGAGCCTGTTGTTGGCCACCGGCCATGAATCCCTAGGAACAAGGCTTGCCTTGAGATTGTCTTGAGTTCGCCTTGAAGCCGCTTTGAGGCGGCTCGCCGGGGCAGCTGGGCTGTAGTCCGGCACCGACAAGAAAATGCGTGCCGTCCTGCTGGAGCGCCGCGGGGGCGATCCTAGGATCAAGGCATGTACTTCCCAGGTGCGGGAATCTTCATGAACCCTTATGACCATCCCGAGATCGGCCGGGCGGCCGTTCCGGCGGAATTGGGCCTGCATGCGCCGCAGGAGGTGCCGCCGATGCCCAAGCCCCCCGATCCGCCGGAACCCGGCCCGCCCGAGATCGAGGATCCCCCGGCGCCGAAAAGCCCGGTGCCGGTGCACGAACCGCCCTATATGCCGACGCCATTCGCGGGGCCGACGCTGCGAGGTGCTTGCCATGCGTTCCGAGTCTCGCCCTAATAAGCCTGCGGGCCGGGCTGCCGCCAAGGACTCGGCGGCATCCGGTCGGCCCGCGGGTCTTGCCAAGCTGCCGCTGCCGCACGAGCGCGACGAATCGGTCAGCGTGGCGGGAGGAGAGCAGGCGACGGGCGGGCTCGGCAGCGGCGCTGCCGGTGAGGCGCAGCGCCGCCTGATGGAGCAGGCTCGCCGCGACTTGGCGGCCGGGCAGGTGGACACCGATTTGCGGGCGACGCCCGGGCTCGATGCCGAACGGCGCCGCGCGCTGTTGCAGCGCGGCCGGCGTTGAACCGATGTTGAGCCGAGTTGAATCGATACCGCGCCGGCGTTCGGGGCGCAGCGCTCAGCCGCGCGTCTTCAGCCCGAGCGCCCGCCAGCCCGCCAGGCCCAGCTTCTCCAGCGTCGCCATATTGGCTTCGTAGATGGCGTCGGTGTCGGGCATGCTGTCCACGGCGCGCTCGATGCTGGTCTCGCGCAGGATGTGCAGCGTGGGATGGGGCGAGCGGTTGGTGTAGTTGCTGATGTCGGCCGGGTCCGTGCCCTCGAACTGGTAATCGGGGTGGAAACTGGCGATCTGCAGCTCGCCGTCCAGCTCCAGATCCTCGACCAGGGCGTCCGCGGCCCCGAGGAAGTCGTTGAAGTCCAGAAAATCCTGCAGCACGTTCGGGTGGATCACCAGCGTGGTTTCGATCTCGTCCGGGTCGCTGCGGCGCAGCAGCAGCAGCTCCCTGGCCAGTTCCTGCAGCAGTGCCTCGGGCGTTGCGGCCTCGCTTACACAAAAGCGCAGGCGCCGGTTGACATGCACGCTCTTGGCGAAGGGGCAGAGGTTCAGGCCGATCACGGCCTTCTCCAGCCAGGCCTGGGTATCCGCCTGGATTTGGGTCTTGTCTAGGGTTTCGGTCATGGTTGCTGGCTCAGGCCCGCCACCGCCTGGCGGGCCGCTTGCTGGGCCTGATCGACGATCTGGCGTTTCCAGTCGTCGGTGTCGACATAGAAGGCATCGCGGATCTGGCGCTTGATCTGGGTGGCCTGCTCGGCCGGTGCCTCGGGGTGGGCCTCCAGCCAGTGATCGGCGCGCAGGGCCTCGAGCATCCGGTCCAGCGCCAGGGTGCCGTATTCCAGCGCGATGCCGGTGTAGTCGGCCTGCGGGCAGGCGTCGAAGATGGCGCTCCACATCAGGCCCTGCAGCAGCGCCGAGCTGGAACTGCCGTCGTAGATCGAGGTGACCGCCTCGCCCCACCAGGCGCGGGCGCGAGCCAAGGCCCGCGCGTCGTCGCGGCAGGCGAAGATGCGCTCGCCGTGGCCCAGGGGCCCCAGGCCGGTGTGCAGATCGATCCAGGCGATGGATTTCGCGTGCCGGCCCTGCTCCTCCAGCACATGGCGCAGGGTCTGGTTGCTCCAGGTCGGCGCGTGGCCGCCATAGAACAGGCCCAGCTCATGGGCGTACTGACCGCCGGTGATGGCGGTCTGCAGCGCGCGCTCGCCATGCCGGGCCGCATAGGCGGCCAGCGCGGCCTCGTCCGCGGCGCTGGGCGGCCAGGTTTGTGGCACCAGGGCGCCGGCGATCTCGTCATAGCCCGGGTTGTCGGGCAGGGCCTGGTGGTGCTGGAAGTCCAGAAAGTTGCGGTTCAGGTCCACGCCCTCCTGGGTGACCCGGCGCCACCAGGAAAAGCCATACGGGTTCAGCGCATGGATATAGAGCACGGCCACGCCGCTGGTCTCGACGGCGGCATGCCAGCTCGGGTCGCTCAGCAGCGCGGTCTGCACGCCCGAGCCGCAGAAGCCCTCGACGCCGTGACAGGCGCTGCTGATGATCAGCAGCCGGTCGGACTTCGGCTCGCCTTCGAGCACGACATCCATCGCCAGGCGCTCGCCGTCGCGGCCCAGCAGCGGGTGCCAATGCGGCTCGGCATCCAGACCGGCGGCCTCGGCGGCGGCCAGGAACTTCTGCCGCGCCTCGGCGTAGCTCTGGGCGAAATGCGTCGACGCGCTCATCGCTTCTTCAGGGCTTGGGCGAATTGAGCCAGGCCTCGGCCATGCGCACCCACATCGAGCCGCCCAGCGGGATCAGCTCGTCGTTGAAGTCGTAGCTGGGGTTGTGCAGCATGCAGGGTCCCATGCCATGGCCGCCCTCGCGGTGGGCGCCGTCGCCGTTGCCGATCAGGAAATAGCAGCCGGGCTTTTCCAGCAGAAAGAAGCTGAAGTCCTCGGCGCCCATCGTCGGCTCGAACTCCTGCACGTTCTGCGGGCCCACCACCTCGCCCAGCAGTGAGCGCACGAACTCGGTCTCCTTCGGGTGGTTGATGGTCGGCGGATAGTTGCGATGGAACTCGAACTCGACCGTGGCCTCGAAGGCCTGGGCGGTGGCCTCGGCTATTTGCCTCATGCGGCGCTCGATCAGGTCCAGCACCTCGATCGTGAAGGTGCGCACCGTGCCCTGGATCTCGCAGCTGTCCGGCACCACATTGGTGGCCTCGCCGGTGTGGATCATCGTCACCGAGATCACGCCGGCATCGATCGGGCGCTTGTTGCGGGTGATGATCGTCTGGAAGGCCTGCACCATCTGGCAGGCCACCGGCACCGGGTCCACGCCGTTGTGCGGCAGCGCCGCATGCGCGCCCTTGCCGCGGATCGTGATCTTGAACTCGTTGCTGGAGGCGAACACCGGGCCGCTCCTGACCGCGAACTGGCCGGCCGCCATGCCGGGCCAGTTGTGCGCGCCGAACATGGCCTCCATCGGGAACTTCTCGAACAGGCCGTCCTTGATCATCTCGCGCGCGCCGCCGCCGCCTTCCTCGGCGGGCTGGAACACCAGGTAGACCGTGCCGTCGAAATTGCGGTGCTTGGACAGATGCTTGGCCGCGGCCAGCAGCATCGCGGTGTGGCCGTCATGGCCGCAGGCGTGCATTTTGCCGGGGTGCTTGCTGGCGTGAGCGAAGTGGTTGTGCTCGGTCATCGGCAGCGCGTCGATGTCGGCGCGCAGGCCCACGGCGCGCTCGGACGTGCCGTTCTTGACGATGCCCACCACGCCGGTCTTGCCCAGGCCGCGATGCACGGGAATACCCCATTCGGTGAGCGCACGGGCGATCAGGTCCGAGGTGCGTTCTTCCTCGAAACACAGCTCCGGGTGGGCGTGAATGTCTCGTCGCAGGGTGGCGATGCTTTGCGCATCGGCCAGGATAGAGTCGATCAACTTCATGGCGGCACTCCGTAATGACTGGGGACCCGGCGTGGGGCGCGGGCCGCTGTCGTTCGAGTTTACCCGTGGGCCCTGCCGCCTGCAGGCCGCGGCCGGGCTCGGCGACGGACCTTGCCGTCCCCGGTCAGCATCGAAAGCTCGACGAAGCCGGAGGCCTCGTGGTGGCCCGGCGCGAACCCGGTGTAGTTGGGCCGCAGCTCGCCGCCGGCGCGCTGCACCGCGGCCTGGTATTCGGCCACCACGCCCAGGGGCAGGGCGGCCAGCGCGGTGGGCGTGCCGACATGGCCGAACAGCGCGCTCGGTATCGGCGCTGGCAGCGCTCCGGCGCGTAGCCGTCATCCAGGGTCTTCGGCTCGACGGGCAGGCCATTGATGCCTCCGGCCGCGTTGATGGCGTCAACATACAGCCGAGCGCCGGCCTGCATCCGAAGGCCCAGCCGCGCGGCCGGGCCGCTCAGCGGGCAGGACTGACCCGGTACGATGCGGCGGCGCTCCTGCGACCGGGCCCAGGCGGGCGTCAGGCCCAGGGCGGCGACCGCGCGCCACCGGCGCCGCCCAAGCCCATGCGCGCGCGCCGCCGCTCACCCTATGCAATAGTTCAGGCATGAATTCCGCCGTTACCACCGCCGAGCCGCCGCAACAACAACGCATCGTCAAGGGCGCCTGCCCGCACGACTGTCCCGACACCTGCGCGCTGCGCATCACGGTCGAGGGCGACCGGGTCATCAAGGTGCAGGGCCAGCCGGACCATCCCAGCACCCATGGCGCGCTGTGCACCAAGGTGTCGCGCTACCCCGAACGCAGCTACCACCCGGAGCGCCTGCTGCGTCCGCTCAAGCGCGTCAGCGCCAAGACCGAGGCGCCGCGCTTCGAGCCGGTGAGCTGGGGCGAGGCGCTGGCCGATATCGCGGCCCGCCTGCAGGCGATCGCGGCGCGCGACCCCGAGGCCATCCTGCCCTACAGCTATGCCGGCACCATGGGCCTCTTGCAGGGCGAGAGCATGGCGGCGCGCTTCTTCAACAGGCTGGGCGCCTCCTGCCTGGACCGCACGATCTGCGCCTCGGCCGGCGCCGCGGCGCTGACCGCCACCTACGGCAACCGGGTCGGCATGCACCTGCCCTACTTTGCCGAGAGCCGGCTGATCCTGATCTGGGGCAGCAACTCGATCGCGTCCAATCTGCATTTCTGGACCTATGCCAACAAGGCCAAGCGCGCGGGGGCCAAACTCATCTGCATCGACCCGCGCAAGACCGAGACGGCCGACAAATGCCACCAGCACATCGCCCTGCTGCCCGGCAGCGACGGCGCCCTGGCGCTGGGCCTGATGCACGAGCTGATCCGCAACGACTGGCTGGACCACGACTACCTGGCCGCCCATGTGGACGGCTGGGAGGAACTCAAGGGCAAGGCGCTGGACTGGCCGCCCGAGCGCGTGGCCGAGGTCTGCGGCATCTCGGCCGACGAGGTGCGCGGCCTGGCGCGCGACTACGGGACGACGGCGCCGGCCGCGATCCGCCTGAACTACGGCATGCAGCGCGTGCGCGGCGGCGGCAATGCGGTGCGCCTGATCGCGCTGCTGCCCTGCCTGACCGGGGCCTGGCGGCATCGCGCCGGCGGCCTGCTGCTGTCCAGCTCCGGCTGGTTCGCACCCTTCAAGAACACCGCGGCGCTGGAGCGTCCCGAGCTGCTGGCCGGGCGCCTGCCGCGCACCATCAATATGAGCACGATCGGCGACGACTTGCTGCGCGAGGCCGCGCGCGACTTCGGGCCCAGGATCGAGGCCCTGATCGTCTACAACAGCAACCCGGTGGCGGTGGCGCCCGAGTCACCCAAGGTGCTCAGGGGCTTCCAGCGCGCCGACCTGTTCACCGTGGTGCTGGAGCATTTCATGACCGACACCGCCGATCTGGCGGACTATGTGCTGCCGGCCACCACCCAGCTGGAGCATCTGGATGTGCACACCAGCTACGGTCATACCGATGTGCTGATCAACCACGCGGCCATTCGGCCGCTGGGCGAGGCCAAGCCCAACACGCAGATCTTCCGCGAGCTGGCCACCGCGATGGGCTTCACCGAACCCTGCTTCGCGGAGAGCGACGAGCAGCTGGCGCGCCAGGCCTTCACGGCCGAGATCGACTTCGAGCGCCTGGCCGAGCAGGGCTGGCAGAGCCTGCCGCTGGCCGAGGCGCCCTTCGCCCAGGGCGGCTTCCCGACCGCCAGCGGCCGTGCCCAGGCGGCCGGTGCCGACTTCGTGCCGAACTATGAAAGCGTGCAGTCCTCGCCCGAGCTGGCGCGGCGCTTCCCGCTGGCGATGATCTCGCCGCCGGCGCGCAACTTCCTCAACAGCAGCTTCGTCAACGTCAAGAGTCTGCGCGACATCGAGTCCGAGCCGGTGCTGGAGATCCATGCCGCCGATGCCGCCGCGCGCGGCCTGCGTGACGGTGCCGAGGTGCGCGTCTTCAACGAGCGCGGCAGCTACCACTGCACCGCCCGCATCAGCGAGCGCGCCCGCCCCGGCGTGGTCAACGGCCTGGGGATCTGGTGGCGCAAGCTCGGCCTGCGCGGCAGCAATGTCAACGAGGTCACGCACCAGCGCCTGACCGACCTGGGCCGGGCGCCGAGCTTCTACGACTGCCTGGTCGAGGTCGAATCCGCATAAATGGGAGCACCCCCTACGGCCTGCGGCCGCCCCCTCGAGGGGGCACGCCCGGAGGCCCGGCGCAGCCGGATCCTCGGGCGTCGCTGGGCGCGGCTACTTCCGGTCGCTGCGCTGCTGCTGTCGGGCTGTGCCCAGGTCGGCTATCTCGGCCAGGCGGCCTCTGGCCATCTGCGCCTGGTGGCGGCCGCCAAGCCGGTGCCGGAGCTGGTGAGCGATCCGGCGCTGGACGCGAAGCTGCGCGAACGCCTGCTGCTCAGCCAGCGCCTGCGCGACTTCGCGTCGGCGCGGCTGGGCCTGCCGGCCAACGGCAGCTACCGACGCTATGCCGATCTGCAGCGCCCGGCGGCGGTCTGGAATGTGGTGGCGACACCCGAGCTGAGCCTGACGCTCAGGACCTGGTGCTATCCCATCATGGGCTGCGCCGGCTATCGCGGCTTCTTCGACCGGGCCGAGGCCGAGGCCTACGCGGCCGGTCTGCGCGAGCAAGGGCTGGAGGCGCTGGTCTACGGCGTGCCGGCCTATTCGACCCTGGGCTGGAGCTGGCTGTTCGGCGGCGACCCGCTGCTGAACACCTTCATCCGCTACCCCGAGGGCGAGCTGGCGCGCCTGATCTTCCACGAGCTGGCGCACCAGGTGGCCTATGCCGCGGACGACACCGAGTTCAACGAGTCCTTCGCCACCGCGGTGGAGCGGCTGGGCGTCGAGGCCTGGCTGACGACGCATGCCGACGACGCGGCGCGCGAGCAGTATCGCCAGGGCAACGAGCGCCGCGAGCGTTTCCGCGTGCTGGCCCAGGCCTACCGAGCGCGGCTGAAGGCGCTCTACGACGGCCCGCAGGACGATACCGCCAAGCGGGCCGCCAAGGCGGCCCTGTTCGCGCAGCTGCGCGCCGAGCCGGGCCTGGCGGGCTACGAGGGCTGGCTCGCCAGCGCCAACAACGCCAGCCTGGCGATCCAGGCGGCCTACAACGGCCTGACGCCGGACTTCGAGGCCCTGTTCGAACGGCGGGGGCGCGACTGGGCGGCCTTCTATGCCGAGGTGCGGCGCCTGGCGGCGCTGCCCAAGCCGGAGCGGCGCCGCCAGCTCGGGGTTCAGTGCGGCGTCGACTGCTCGTAGAGCCGCAGGGCCAGCGGCAGGCGCTGGCGCAGGGCGGCCAGCCGGGCTGCCACGCTCGGGTGGGTGTCGAGCAGGCCCCGGCGCTGCGGCAGCCGGGCCTCGTCCTCGAGGAACCGCAACTGCGCCGCCGGTGCGAAACCGGCCGCGGCGGCCAGCAGCAGGCCCAGCTCGTCGGCCTCCAGCTCGCCCTGCTGCAGCACCGGCTCCATGGCCTTGAGCAGGGCGAAATTGTGGTCGATCTCCACATACATGTCGCGCACGCTGCGTGCCACCTGGCGCGGCAGCAGCTGGCGCGCGAAGCTCAGGGCCTGGCGCTCATGTTCCAGGATCACATGGGCCATCTCATGGGCCAGCACGAAGGCCAGCTCGGCGTCGCTCGGCGCGCGCTGCTCGACAAAGACCTCCGACACCAGTAGCAGCCCGTCCGGCTGGGCCTGGGCCTCCAGCTCGGGCAGGCGCAGCACCTCGAGCCGCCAGTCGGCCGAGCGCGCCTGCGGGTTCTGCTGGCGGGCCAGCGGCAGCAGGCGCGCGAACAGGCGCTGCAGGCGCTCGCAATGCCGGCTGCAGCCGCGCAGGCCCAGCGTATCGGCGCGTGCCAGCAGCAGGCCGGCCGGGGCCGCGGTGGCGCCGGCCATCTCCTCGGCGGACCAGGCCAGGCCATGCGGCTCGTAGCTCAGCGGGTCATCCTCGGCCGGGGCCGAAGGCGCGGCGAGCGCCAGCAGGATCGCAACAAGGTGGATGCGCATACACGGCCCCTCCCGGCGTTCCAGGGTACGCCGCTGCAGCGCGTCGCGACACCCCTGAACGGGGCAGGGCGGCAGGCCCTAGACTTGCCGCCATCACAAGAGGAGCAAGACGATGGCCGACATCCGGATCCACCGCGAGCATGCGCTCGGGCTCAAGCGCGCCCGCGAGATTGCCTGGGCCTGGGCCGAGCAGGTGGAGCAGAAGTTCGAGATGGAATGCACGGTGCTGGAGGGCAAGACCAGCGACACCGTGGAGTTCACGCGCGCGGGCGTCAAGGGCGAGCTGATCGTGGCGCCCGATCACTTCGATCTGCATGCCAAGCTGGGCCTGCTGCTGGGCGCTTTCAAGGGCAGCATCGAGAGCGAGATCGAGAAGGCGCTGGACGGCCTGCTGGCCGGCGAGCCGGCCAAGAAGCCGGCGGCCAAAAAGAAAAAGGCGGGCTGAGCGCCCGCCCGGGTCTTCCCCGGAAGGAGTCTGCCGATCCGGCTTTGCCGGGCGGCCGGACTCGCCCCCGGGGGAGCTTGTCTTACTTCAGCGACTCGATCAGGTCGATGTACTGCTGCATCGCCTCGTCGCCGGACGTGCCCTTCAGGGCCGCCCAGGCGTCGTACTTGGCGCGGCCCACCATGTCGGTGAAACCGGGGCGCGAGCCCTCGACGTCACCGCTGCTGCCCTGCTTGTAGAGGGCATAGATCTTCAGCAGGGTCATGTTGTCGGGGCGCTCGGGCAGGTTCTTGGACGCGGCCATGGCGGCTTCGAACTGGTCTTTCAGGCTCATCGATTTGTCTCCCGGAGAGATGGAAATGGGGGAATGGGGCTTGGTATTGATCGCTATGGACGGCCACGATGTTAACCAGCATTGTGTGGGCCTAGAACACTAAGGAGGCGGCGTTGATGGCAGGCGAAGCGGAGCGCATGTCGCGGGTGGATACCGCCTGGCTGCGGATGGACACCGAGGCCAATCTGATGATGATCGTCGGGGTCTGGTACATCCGGCCCGGCATCGCGCTGGCGGCGCTGCGCGAGCGCGTCGAGGCGCGGCTGCTGCAGTACACGCGCTTCAGACAGAAGGTGGTGGAAGACGCGCTGGGCGCGCAATGGGTGGAGGACGAGGAGTTCGACATCGCCCACCATGTGCAGGCCGAGATCCTGCTGCCGCTGCGCGGCCAGGGTCGCGAGGCGGCACTGCAGGCGCGCGTGGGCGAGCTGGCCGCGGCCGCGCTGGACCCGGCGCGGCCGCTGTGGCAGTTCCAGCTGATCGAGGATTTCGAGCATGGCCAGAGCGTGCTGATCGCGCGCATCCACCACTGCATCGCCGACGGCATCGCGCTGATCTCGGTGATGCTGTCGATCACCGACGGCGGCAAGGCGCCGCCCAGACGCCAACAGCAGCCGCGCGACGACCAGGACTGGCTGAGCGACGCGCTGCTGCGCCCGCTCGGCGACCTCAGCGTCAAGGCGATACGCCTGGCCGGGGCCGGCGCGGCCAAGGGCGTCGAGGCCTGGATCAACCCTCCGCATCCGGTCGACGGCTCGATGGAGATGGCGCGCCTGGGCTACCAGGCGGTCAGCGACATCGCGTCCTTCGCGCTGATGCCCGACGACTCGCCGACCCGGCTGAAGGGCAAGCCCGGCGCTGCCAAGCGCGTGGCCTGGGCCGACGGCCTGCCGCTGGATGCGGTGAAGGCGGTGTGCAAGGGGCTCAATGCCTCGGTCAACGATGTGCTGCTGTCCTGCGTGGCCGGCGCGATCGGCGGCTACCTGGCCGCCAAGGGCGAAGACCCGGCGGGCAAGGAGATCCGCGCCATGGTGCCGGTGAATCTGCGACCGCTGGAGAAGGCCTACCAGCTGGGCAATCGCTTCGGCCTGGTGCCGCTGGTGCTGCCGATCGGCATCACGAACCCGGTGGAGCGGCTCTACGCGGTGCGCGCGCGCATGCAGGAGCTCAAGGGCAGCTTCCAGCCGGTGCTGGCCTTCGGCCTGCTGTCGGTGGCGGGGCTCCTGATCAAACCGGTGCAGCACGCGATGCTGAACATCTTCGCCAGGAAGGCCACCGCGGTGATGACCAATGTGCCGGGGCCGGCCCAGGCCTTGAAATTCTGCGGCTCGACCGTGGAGCGGGTGATGTTCTGGGTGCCGCAGTCGGGCGATATCGGCATGGGCGTCAGCATCCTGACCTACGCGGGCCAGGTGCAGTTCGGCCTGATCACCGACAGCACCCTGTGCCCCGATCCGCAGGCCATCGTCGAGCGCTTTGCGCCGGAGTTCAACAAGCTGCTGCTGCTGGCGCTGATGCTGCCCTGGGGCGACGAGGCCTGAAAACCACGTCATTCGCAGGATGGCGCGGCCGGAAAGGCAGGCCTAAGCTTGCTGAGGCTCGGTCCGGCGGCATGCCGCGGCCGCGGCCAAGCGCCGGCCGCGGCATGTGCGTGACCGTCCCAAGCAGTAAAGGACGCATCATGAAGACCTCGATCTTGCCCCTTCTTCTCCTGGCGACCACGTTCACGGTGCAGGCGCAGGGCGGCAGCCCGGCCATGTCGGCGCAGCAGGACTGCGCCGACAAGATGATGAGCAAGGAGCAGTCCATGGCCTGCCAGCAGATGGCCGCCAGGTCGGGCGGGCCCGAGAAGATGCTGGCCGAGGCGCCGACGGCGGCCGGCCCGCGGCCGGTGACGCGCGAGATGGTCATCAGGGAGCTGCAGCGCGCCCGCGCGGCCGGGGAGATGGACGGGGCGCTGTATGAGCTGGGCATGAGGTAGGGCGGGGCCGGCGTGCGTCGCCGGACGGCGCCCGCGGCCCTCAGTCCTCCAGCTCTTCGCGGGCGAGTTCGACGTCCAGGCATTCCATTGCATCCAGCGGATCGCCGGCGGCGGCCTTGGCGTACAGGCCTTCCGCTTCCTGCATGCGCTTGTCGCCTTCCAGCATCACCAGGCCGTTGGCGCGCTCGATCATCGCGATCGCGCTCGTCGGATTGAGCTTCAGGGCCTGCTCGAACATCTTCAGGCCGGTGGCCGCATCGGCTCCCTGGGTCTTGCCCAGCAGCTTGCCGACCTTGTCGATCACCTCGGCATGGAAGGCCCCCAGCGCGATATGGGCGTCGGCATGCTTGGGCGCCAGCTTGATGGTGGTTTCCAGCGCGTTCTTGACCTTGCCGCCAAGGCCCTGGGCCAGGGCCTTGGCGACGCTGATGCCCTGGCCGTAGCGGCCGATCGCATAGGCCTGCCAGTACCAGGCGTTCGGGTTCTTCGGCTCGGCGGCCTGCTGGGCTTGCGCGCGCTCGGCCACCTCGAGGAACATCTCGAGCTTCACCTTTTCCTTCTTTTCCAGGTAGTTGGCGTAGATGGCCTGGGCCTTGTTGGCCACGGTGATGCCGGCGCTGAATCCGGCGTCATGGGCGGCCAGGCCCGCGTCATGGGCCTGCTGGAATTCGCCGGCGTGGAAGAGGGCCCAGGCCTCGACCACGGCCGGGTCCTTGGGCCAGGGCTCGGCGTCGCCGGCATGCAGGCGCGCCCAGAGTTTCTTCAGCGCCGCGGCGTCGTAACGGAAGGCGGCGTTGTCATAGGGAAAGGCGGTCCACTTGGCCATGCTTGTCTCCAGCCTGACTGTTGATTTATTGACGACGATCCAGTTGCCGGTACTTCTCCGCCAGCGCGAACAGGTGCTCGCGCGACGCCGGCTCCAGATAGGGTAGCAGCAGGCTCAGGCAATGGAAGGCGCCGCGCATCAGCGCGGCGCCGGCCTGCTGGGGCTCGAGCGCATTGCGCGGGTCGCGCACATATTCATAGCTGAGCCAGTAGCTGAGCAGCACCACCATCGCCTCCGCCGCCGCGGGTGCCTCGCGCGGATCGAGCTTGAGCGCGCCGCCCAGCTGCAGGCCGCTCAGCACGGCGCGCATGGCCTGACCCTTGCGCGCCAGCACGTCCTGGAAATGGGTCTCCAGCCTGCGGTTCTTGCTGAGCAGATCGTTCAGGTCGCGGTAGAGAAAGCGGTGCTTCCAGATCAGCTCGAACAGCATGTGGAAGAACAGCCAGGCGTCCTCCACATGGCGGATGTTGTCGGCCGCGCCCAGCAGGCCCGAGAGCTCGCGCTCGTAGGCGCCGAACAGGGCGTTGATCAGCTCGTCCTTGGCCGGGTAGTGGTAGTAGAGGTTGCCGGGGCTGATGTTCAGCTCGGCCGAGATCAGGGTGGTCGAGACATTGGGCTCGCCGAAGCGATTGAACAAGTCCAGCGTGACTTCGAGGATGCGTTCCGCGGTGCGGCGCGGTTTCTTGGCGACCATGGGCGTGGATTCTGGCATCAAGCCCCGGGCGGCCGCGGCGGCGCGGGTCCGGGCAAACCCTTTGCCCAGCGGGATTGGTGGCGTCTCCCTACAATCCGCCGCCATCATGCTCATGCCTTCCACGCGGCCCGGTCTGCCGGCCATCACCTTCCAGAACGTCAGCAAGACCTACCGCGGCGGTTCGGTGCGCGCGCTGGACGGCGTTTCCTTCGACATCCAGCCCGGCGAATTCTTCGGCCTGCTGGGGCCCAACGGCGCGGGCAAGACCAGCCTGATCAGCATCCTGGCCGGGCTGTCGCAGGCCAGCGGCGGCACCGTCAAGGTGCATGGCCACGACGTGGTGAGCGACTACGCGGCCGCGCGTCGGGCCCTGGGCATCGTGCCGCAGGAGCTGGTGTTCGATCCCTTCTTCAGCGTGCGCGAGGCGCTGAAGATCCAGAGCGGCTATTTCGGCGTGCACGACAACGAGGCCTGGATCGACGAACTGCTGGAGAACCTGGGCCTGGCCGACAAGGCCCGCGCGAACATGCGCCAGCTCTCGGGCGGCATGAAGCGCCGCGTGCTGGTGGCCCAGGCCCTGGTGCATCGGCCGCCGGTGATCGTCTTGGACGAGCCGACCGCGGGCGTCGACGTGGAGCTGCGCCAGACCCTGTGGGCCTTCATCGCGCGCCTGAACCGCGAGGGTCACACGGTGCTGCTGACGACGCATTACCTGGAGGAGGCCGAGGCCCTGTGCCACCGCATCGCGATGCTGAAGCTGGGCCGGATCGTCGCGCTGGATCGCACTTCGGACCTGCTGTCCGGCCGTGCCTCGACGATGCTGCGCTTCAAGACCGACGCGGCGCTGCCGCCGGCCCTGCTGGAGCAGTCGCGCATCACCGGCCGCATCGTGCAGATCAAGGCGCATGACGCGGCCGAGGTGGAGACGATCCTGGCCACCTTGCGCGCCGCGCGGGTGCCGGTGGAGGACCTGGAGATCGGCCGCGCCGACCTGGAGGACGTGTTCTTGGAAATCATGCAAGGAGCCTCGGCATGAACCCGATCTCGAAGGCCGAAGCCGCGGGCCGAGCGCCGGGCCGCTCCCAAGCCGGCCCGCATCCCCTCGGGGGATCGCCGGGCGTACCCGCCGGGCGAGGGGCTCCATTTCAGGGCGCCCGCACCCTGTTCTACAAGGAGGTGCTGCGCTTCTGGAAGGTCAGCTTCCAGACCGTGGCGGCGCCGGTGTTGACGGCCGTGCTCTACCTGCTGATCTTCGGCCATGTGCTGGAGAACCATGTGAAGGTCTACGACGCGGTGGGCTACACCAGCTTCCTGATCCCGGGCCTGGTGATGATGAGCGTGCTGCAGAACGCTTTTGCCAATTCATCATCCAGCCTGATCCAGAGCAAGATCACCGGCAACCTGGTGTTCCTCTTGGTCACGCCGCTGTCGCATTGGGCCTGGTTCGCCGCCTATGTCGGCGCGTCCATCGTGCGCGGGCTGGCGGTCGGGACGGGGGTGTTCATCGTCACCGTGTGGTTCGCGCCGCCCTCGTTCGCCGAGCCCTGGTGGATCCTGGTGTTCGCGGCGCTGGGCGCGGGCATGCTGGGCGCCCTGGGCCTGATTGCCGGTCTGTGGGCCGAGAAGTTCGACCAGATGGCGGCCTTCCAGAACTTCATCATCATGCCGATGACCTTTCTGTCGGGCGTGTTCTATTCGATCCAGTCGCTGCCGCCCTTCTGGCAGGGGATCAGCCATCTGAACCCCTTCTTCTACATGATCGACGGCTTCAGGCGCGGCTTCTTCGGCGTCAGCGACGTGTCGCCCTGGCTGAGCCTGGCCATCGTCGGCACGGCCTTCGTCGTGGTGTCCGGCATCGCGCTGGAACTGCTGCGAAGGGGCTACAAGATCCGCGGGTAAACACTGCCCGGTAGAATCCGACCCATCATGGCCGACCCCACCCCCGCCGAAGTCCAGCAATTCATCGCCGCCGGCTTGCCCTGCCAGGACCTGCAGGTCGAGGGCGACGGCCGGCATTTCTTCGCCACCATCGTCTCCACCGAGTTCGAGGGGCTGACCCGGGTGCGTCGTCACCAGCGGGTCTACCAGGCCCTGGGCGACCGCATGCGCGAGCAGATCCACGCGCTGTCGATGAAGACCCTGACCCCCACCGAGGCCGCCGCCGTGCCGGCCGAGGCCCATCACCATCCCTGAACGCCATCCGTATGGGCGGATGGCGGTGAAGCGCCGCGCCTGCTGGTGACTGAGCTGCCGTCCTCCTCCTCCGAGTAGAAGGACGACAACGCAATGATCACCCTGGCTCTGTCCAAAGGCCGCATCTTCGAAGAGACCCTGCCGCTGCTGAAGGCCGCCGGCATCGAGGTGCTCGAGGATCCCGAAACCTCGCGCAAGCTGATCCTGCCGACCAACCGCGAGGATGTGCGCGTGGTGCTGGTGCGCGCCAGCGACGTGCCCACCTATGTGCAGTACGGCGGCGCGGACCTGGGCGTGGCCGGCCGCGACGTGCTGATCGAGCATGGCGTGGACGGCATGTACCAGCCGCTGGACCTGAACATCGCCAAGTGCCGCATGAGCGTCGCGGTGCGCGCCGACTTCGACTACGAGAGCGCCGTCAAGCAGGGCTCGCGCCTGCGCGTGGCCACCAAGTACACCCAGATCGCGCGCCAGCATTTCGCCGACAAGGGCGTGCATGTGGACCTGATCAAGCTCTACGGTTCGATGGAGCTGGCGCCGCTGACCGGCCTGGCCGACGCCATCGTCGACCTGGTCTCGACCGGCAGCACCTTGCGCGCCAACAAGCTCGTGGAGGTGGAGCGCATCATGGACATCTCCTCGCGCCTGGTGGTCAACCAGGCCGCGCTGAAGCTCAAGCGCGCGCCGCTGCGCGCGCTGATCGACGCCTTTGCCTCCGCCATTCCCGCATGAGTGCTGCCATGACCCCCCTCAAGCTGCGCCAACTGAACACCGCCGCCGCCGATTTCGAAGCCGAGTTCCAGCGCGTGCTGCACTGGTCGGCCGAAACCGACAGCGCCATCGAGGCCCGCGTGGCCGAGATCCTGGCCGATGTGCGCGCCCGCGGCGACGCCGCGGTGCTGGACTACACGGCCCGCTTCGATCATGTGCAGGCCGAGGGCCTGGCCGCGCTGGAGCTGACGCGCGAGGAGCTGCAGGCCGCCTTCGATGCGATCACCCCGGCCCAGCGCGACGCGCTGCAGGCCGCGGCGGCCCGCGTGCGCAGCTATCACGAGCGCCAGAAGGAGGCCTGCGGCCTGAGCTGGAGCTACCGCGACGAGGACGGCACCCTGCTGGGGCAAAAGGTGACCCCGCTGGACCGCGTGGGCATCTATGTGCCCGGCGGCAAGGCGGCCTACCCGAGCAGCGTCTTGATGAATGCGATTCCGGCCCAGGTGGCCGGCGTGCCCGAGATCATCATGGTCGTCCCGACACCCAAGGGCGAGAAGAACGCCCTGGTGCTGGCCGCCGCGTTTGTCGCCGGCGTGCACCGTGCCTTCACGATCGGTGGCGCCCAGGCCGTCGCGGCCCTGGCCTATGGCACGGCCACCGTGCCGAGAGTCGACAAGATCACCGGCCCCGGCAACGCCTATGTGGCCAGCGCCAAGAAGCATGTGTTCGGCCAGGTGGGCATCGACATGATCGCCGGCCCCAGCGAGATCCTGGTGCTGGCCGACGGCACGACGCCGCCGGACTGGGTGGCGATGGACCTGTTCAGCCAGGCCGAGCATGACGAGCTGGCGCAGAGCATCCTGCTCTGCCCGGATGCCGGCTATATCGAGCAGGTGCGCGAGGCGATCGAGCGCTTGCTGCCGAGCATGCCGCGTGAGAAAGTGATCCGCGCCTCGCTGGAAGGCCGCGGCGCGCTGATCCAGACCCGCTCGATGGAGGAGGCCTGCGAGATCTCCAATCGCATCGCCCCCGAGCACCTGGAGGTCTCCAGCGCCGACCCGCGGCGCTGGGAGCCGCTGCTGCGCCATGCCGGCGCGATCTTCCTGGGCGCCTACACCAGCGAGTCGCTGGGCGACTACTGCGCCGGGCCCAATCATGTGCTGCCCACCTCGGGCACCGCACGCTTCTCCTCGCCGCTGGGCGTCTACGACTTCCAGAAGCGTTCCAGCCTGATCGAGGTCAGCGAGGCCGGCGCGCAAAAGCTGGGCCCGATCGCGGCGGAGCTGGCCTATGGCGAGGGCCTGCAAGGCCATGCGCAGGCGGCCGAAATGCGTCTGAAAAAATAACACGAACTTCGTGAATCACGAACTTCGTGTTAAATTCCAACCCATGAAGAACGTGACCGTCAGCATGGAAGACAGCGTGGCCGAATGGGCCCGGCTGGAAGCCGCGCGGCGCAATACCAGCGTGTCCCGCCTGGTCGGCGAGATGCTGGCCGAGAAGATGCGGCACGACGATGCCTACGAGCGGGCGCTGCAGGATTGGCTGCACCGCGAGCGTTCCTGGGCCTCTGAAGGGCAGGCTTACCCGACCCGGGGCGACGAGGCATGAGCCCTATCTTTGTCGATACCTCGGTGCTGATCCTCAGCGAGGACGGCGCCCGGCCCGCGGAGCGCGAGCGGGCGCTGGCCTGGCTGAAACTGCTGTGGCAGCAGCGCGCCGGCCGGGTCTCGACCCAGGTGCTGAACGATTTCTACCGCCTGGTCACGACCCGCATCCGGCCGCCGATGCCCAACGGCGATGCGCGCGCCGAGGTGCGGCGCTACCAGCGCTGGAACCCCTGGGCCATCGATCATGCGACGGTGGAGAGCGCCTGGTCGATCGAGAGCCGCTTCGGCCTGAGCTATGCCGACGCACTGATCGTCGCCGCCGCCAAGGCCCAGGGCTGCGAACTGCTGCTGAGCCTGGAACTGCCGCATCAGCAGCAGGTCGACAGCGTGCAGATCCTCAACCCCTTGTCGACCGGACCCGAGCTATGGACCGCCTGAAGGACCGCCCGAACCCAGCCTTGAACCGTATCCGCGAGGATGTGCGCGCCACCCAGGCCTATCCGGTGCAGAGCGCCGTCGGCCTGATCAAGCTGGACACGATGGAGAACCCGTTCCGGCTGCCGGACGAGCTGCGGCGCCGGCTGGGCGAGCGCCTGGGCCAGGTGGCGATCAACCGCTATCCGGCCGAGCGTACCCAGGTGCTGGCGCAGGCGCTGGCCGACCATGCCGGCATGCCCGCGGGCTGCGGCATCACCTTGGGCAATGGCTCGGACGAGATCATCACGATGCTGACCATGGCGGTCAGCCGTCCCGGCGCCAAGATCCTCTCGCCCCTGCCCAGCTTCGTGATGTACGGCATCTCGGCGCGCTACCAGGGCCTGGACTTCGTCGGCGTGCCGCTGACGCCGGACTTCGAGCTCGACGAGGCGGCGATGCTGGCGGCGATCGAGCAGCACCGGCCGGCCCTGGTCTACCTGGCCTATCCGAACAACCCCACCGGCAATCTCTGGGATGCGGCGGTGATCGAGCGCATCGTCCAGGCCATGGCCGAGGTCGGTGGCCTGGTGGTGATGGACGAGGCCTACCAGCCCTTTGCCGCACGCGATGCCATGGGCCTGCTGAGCCGATACGCCCATGTGCTGGTGATGCGCACGATGAGCAAGTTCGGCCTGGCCGGCGTGCGCATCGGCTACCTGATCGGCGAGCAGAGCCTGATCGCCGAGATCGACAAGATCCGTCCGCCCTTCAATGTGGGCGTGCTGAACGCCGAGGCGGGCCTGTTCGCGCTGGAGCATGCCGAGGTCTATGCCGAGCAGGCGCGCGTGCTGCGCGCCGAGCGCGAGCAACTGCTGGACGCGCTGCGGGCCATGCCCGGGATTGCGCCTTTCCCCAGCCAGGGCAATATGATCCTGGCGCGGGTGGCCGATGCGGCCCAGGTCTTCGCGGCGATGAAGTCCCGCGGCGTGCTGATCAAGAACGTCTCGGCCATGCATCCGCTGCTGGCCAACTGCCTGCGCCTCACGATAGGCACGCCGGACGAAAATGTGGCCATGCTGGCCGCGCTCAAGGAAAGCCTGCAATGAGTACCCCTCGCATCGCGGAAGTCAGCCGCAACACCAAGGAAACCCAGATCACCGTGCGCGTCAATCTGGACGGCACCGGCGAGGCCCGGCTGAATACCGGCATCGGCTTCTTCGACCATATGCTGGACCAGATCGCGCGCCACGGCCTGATCGACCTGGACATCGAAGCCAAGGGAGACCTGCACATCGATGGCCACCACACGGTGGAGGACGTGGGCATCACCCTGGGGCTGGCCGTGGCCCAGGCCATCGGCGACAAGAGGGGCATCACCCGCTACGGCCACAGCTATGTGCCGCTGGACGAGGCGTTGTCCAGAGTGGTGATCGACTTCTCGGGCCGTCCGGGCCTGGAGATGGACGTCAAGTTCACCGCCGGCGCGGTCGGCGCCTTCGACACCCAGCTGACCTACGAGTTCTTCCAGGGCTTCGTCAACCACGCGCTGGTCACGCTGCACATCGACAATCTGAAGGGCCACAACGCCCACCACCAGGCCGAGACCATGTTCAAGGCCTTCGGCCGCGCCCTGCGCATGGCGATGACGCTGGACCCGCGCAGCGCCGGCGTGATTCCGTCCACCAAGGGTTCGCTCTGATCATGATGCCCCCACGCTCGCTTCGTTCGCCGCCCCCCGCGGGGGCGCAGCCTCCCTTGGGGCGGCCCGGCGGGAGGCTGACATGAAACGCACTGTTGCCGTCGTCGACTACGGCATGGGCAATCTGCGCTCGGTCTCGCAGGCCGTGCTGCATGTGGCCGAGGGCTCGGGTCTGGAGGTGGTGATCACCAACAGGCCCGAGGAGGTCTATGCCGCCGAGCGCATCGTGCTGCCGGGCCAGGGCGCGATGCGCGACTGCATGCGCGAGCTGAAGGACTCGGGTCTGCAGGAGGCGGTGCTGGACGCGGCCGCCAACAAGCCGCTGCTGGGCGTCTGCGTCGGCATGCAGATGCTGCTGGACCATAGCGAGGAACAGGACACGCCGGGTCTGGCGCTGATCCCGGGCCGGGTCCAGCGCTTCCGGCTGGAGGGCCGGATCCAGCCCGACGGCAGCCGCTACAAGGTGCCGCAGATGGGCTGGAACCGCGTGCACCAGACGCGTCCCCACCCGGTGTGGGGCGAGGTGCCCGACGAAAGCTGGTTCTATTTCGTTCACAGCTTTTACGCGACAACGTCGGATGAGCGCCACAGCGCGGGCGTGAGCGACTACGGCTTGCGCTTTACCTGTGCGGTGGCCCGGGATAATATTTTTGCCACCCAATTCCATCCCGAGAAAAGTGCCGCGCTGGGGCTCGCCCTGTATCGCAACTTCCTGCTGTGGAAGCCTTGAGGACCAACACGCCGTCCTCTGTTCCCGCGCTTTTCTTCCTCCTTCTCACCACCACCTGCACTTCGGCCATGCTGCTGATCCCCGCCATTGACCTGAAAGACGGCAAATGTGTTCGCCTCCAACAAGGCGATATGAATGCCTCCACCACCTTTGGTGACGACCCGGCCGCGATGGCTCGACGATGGGTGGATGCCGGCGCGCGCCGCCTGCATCTGGTGGACCTGAACGGCGCCTTCGCCGGCAAGCCGGTCAACGAGCCGGCCATCAAGGCCATCCTGCGCGAGGTCGGCAGCGAGATCCCGGTGCAGCTGGGCGGCGGCATCCGCGATCTCGACACCATCGAGCGCTATCTGGACGACGGCCTGAGCTACATCATCATCGGCACCGCGGCGGTGAAGAACCCCGGCTTTCTGCAGGATGCCGCCACCGCCTTCGGCGGCCACATCATCGTCGGCCTGGACGCCAAGGACGGCAAGGTCGCGACCGATGGCTGGAGCAAGCTGACCGGCCATGAGGTGATCGACCTGGCCAAGAAGTTCGAGGACTACGGCATCGAGGGCGTGATCTATACCGACATCGGCCGCGACGGCATGCTCACCGGCATCAATATCGAGGCCACCGTCAAGCTGGCGCGGGCGCTGAGCATCCCGGTGATCGCCTCGGGCGGCCTGTCCAATATGACCGACATCGAGGCCCTGTGCGCGGTCGAGAGCGAGGGCGTCGAGGGCGTGATCTGCGGCCGCGCGATCTACACCGGCGACCTGGACCTGGCCGCCGCGCAGGCCCGCGCCGACGAACTGGGCCGGGGCTGAACGGGCGATGCTAGCCAAGCGCATCATCCCCTGCCTGGACGTGACCGGCGGTCGCGTCGTCAAGGGCATCAACTTCCTGGAGCTGCGCGACGCCGGCGATCCGGTGGAGATCGCCGCCCGCTACAACGAGCAGGGCGCCGACGAACTGACCTTCCTGGACATCACCGCGACCAGCGACGGCCGCGACCTGATCCTGCACATGATCGAGGCCGTGGCCTCGCAGGTCTTCATCCCGCTGACCGTGGGCGGCGGCGTGCGCGAGGTGGCCGATGTGCGGCGCCTGCTGAATGCCGGGGCCGACAAGGTCAGCTTCAACTCGGCGGCCATCGCCAATCCGCAAGTCATCCGCGACGCCTCCGAGAAGTACGGCGCCCAGTGCATCGTCGTCGCGATCGATGCCAAGCGCCGCGCGGATGGATCGGGTTGGGACGTCTACAGCCATGGCGGCCGCAAGAACACCGGGCTGGACGCGGTGGCCTGGGCCACCCGGATGGCCGAGCATGGCGCCGGCGAGATCCTGCTGACCAGCATGGACCGCGACGGCACCAAGAGCGGCTTCGACCTGGCCCTGACCCGCGCGGTCAGCGATGCGATCAACGTGCCGGTGATCGCCTCCGGCGGCGTCGGCTCGCTGGACGACCTGGCCGACGGCGTGCAGAAGGGCGGCGCCGATGCGGTGCTGGCCGCCAGCATCTTCCACTACGGCCAGCACACGGTCGGCGAGGCCAAGGCGCTGATGGCGGCACGCGGCATTCCGGTCCGTACATGAGGCCCCTCGTCAAACGAGTACGTTTGCCGCGAGGGGATGCCGGCCGGCTTGGGGCGGCCCGGCGCTCGGCCGGCGGAAGGTGCGCCCATGGCTGAAGTGAGGATCATCGGCGGGCAATGGAAACGTTCGAAGTTGCCGGTGGCGGACAAACCCGGCCTGCGCCCGACGCCCGATCGCGTGCGCGAGACCCTGTTCAACTGGCTGGGCCAGGACCTGTCCGGCTGGCGCGTGCTCGACGCCTTCGCCGGCAGCGGCGCCCTGGGCTTCGAGGCCGCCTCGCGCGGCGCCGCCGAGGTGCTGCTGCTGGAGCGCGACGCCGCGCTGTGCCGCAGCCTGAACGCCAGCCGTGCGCGGCTCAAGGCCGAGGGGACGCTGAGGGTCGAATGCACCGACGCGCTGGCCTGGATGGGCCGCAGCGCGCCGGCGCGCTTCGAGCTGGTCTTCCTCGACCCGCCCTTCCAGCAGAACCTGTTCGAGGCCGCGCTGAAGGCGGCGGCACCGCTGCTCGTGCCGGGCGGCTTTGTCTATCTGGAAGCGCCCGAGAGCCTGAGCCCGCCGCCGGAACTGGGCCTGAACTCCTGGCGCCAGGCCCGCGCCGGTGCCGTCCACAGCCATTTGCTGCAGCGCGGCGGATAATCGGGGCCCAACAAGCCTGCCAAGGAGTGCCGCTCTTGACCTCCGTGACCCGCCTCACCGCCGTCTACCCCGGAACCTTCGATCCCATGACCCTCGGTCATGAGGACCTGATGCGCCGTGCCAGCCGGCTGTTCGAACGGCTGATCATCGCGGTGGCCGCCGGCCACCACAAGCGCACCATGTTCACGATCGAGGAGCGCCTGGACATCGCCACCCAGCTGGCGTCCAAGTACCCGAACATCGAGGTCATCCCCTTTCGCGGCCTGCTGCGCGATTTCGTGCTGGAGCATGGCGGCAAGGTGGTGGTGCGCGGCCTGCGCGCGGTCAGCGACTTCGAGTACGAGTTCCAGATGGCGGGCATGAACCGCACCCTGATGCCCGAGGTCGAGACCGTGTTCCTGACGCCCTCGGACCAGTACCAGTTCATTTCCAGCACCTTCGTGCGGGAGATTTCGGCGCTGGGCGGCGACGTTTCCAAGTTCGTGTCACCCTTGGTGCGCGCGAAGCTGGAAGAGCGCATCAAGAAAGCGGAGTAAGGGGCGCGGTATGGCCTTGATGATCACCGACACGGAAGGCCGGAATCGGCAAGGCATGCCTTGCCCGGCCGAGCGCGGCCTGCGCCTGCAGGCGCTGGCCGTATGCGTCCGTCAGACCGGAGGTGCAATATGGCTCTGATGATCACGGACGAATGCATCAACTGCGATGTCTGCGAGCCCGAGTGCCCGAACAACGCGATCTCGATGGGCGAGGAGTTCTACCAGATCGCCCCTGACAAATGCACCGAATGCGTCGGCCACCATGACGAGCCGCAATGCGTGATGCTCTGCCCGGTGGCCTGCATCCCGGTCAACCCGGCCCATGTCGAGACGCGCGAGACCCTGATGCAGAAATACCTGCGGCTGACCACCGCGCAGGCCGCCTGAGTCAGGCCAGGCGCCGCAGCTCGCCGTAGCGCGGCGCCGCGGGCCAGTCGGCCGCATCGGCCGGGGCCACGCCGGCCCAGCCGCGCGCCAGCAGCCAGCCGCCATGGCTGACCAACAGGGCCGGCATGGTGGCGGGCCGCCAGGCGCGCACGCGCAGCAGCAGATCCTGCAGGCTTTCACCACCTCCCGGCCGGTACGCGGCGAAGTCGGCGCACCAGGCCTCCACCGCCGCCTGGCCGATCTGGGGCCAGGTCTTGCCGTCCCAGGCGCCGAAGTCCAGCTCCAGCAGCGCGGCGTCCACCACATGGCGCCAGCCCCAGCGCCGCAGCCAGCGCCCGACGTCGCGGCAGCGCGCCAGCGGCGAGGTGTGGACGCAATGCGGCAGGCCTTGCCGGCGCGCCGTGGCCTGGATACGCCGCGCCAGGCGCTTGGCGCGGCGCCAATGCACCGGCAGATCGCTGCCGGCGCCGATGCAGCGCCCCGCCGCGCCCTCGGGCCGCGGGTGGCGCCAGGCCCACAGCCCGGGCGGCTCAGACATGCGCGGCCAGATTGGCGGCGAAGGCCAGCAGCGCGACCAGTTCCACGAGCTGCTGGGTCGCGCCCAGGTTGTCGCCGGTGTAGCCGCCCAGGCGCCGGTCCAGCCAGGCCTGCATCGCGAGCGTGGCGCCGCCCGCGCCCACCACCGCGACGCCGAGGCTGGGTATCCAGGCCGGATCCACCCAGGCCAGCGCCAGGCTGGCCAGCCCCACCCAGGCCAGCGCCGCGATCAGCGTGCGAGCGCCGGCCTGGGTGGCCAGCGGCTTCGCCTTGGCATGCTCGGCGTCGCCGGCATAGGGCAGGGCGCGGATCAGCCAGACCGGCGCGGCGCGCGACGCGCATTGCGCCCAGACCAGGGCCGCCAGCGCCAGCCACCAGTCCCGTTCGAGCAGCGCCAGCAGCGCGGCGGCCTTCAGGCCCAGCATCAGGATCAGCCCTAGCGCGCCATAGCTGCCGATGCGCGAGTCCTTCATGATCGTCAGCGCCTTCTCGCGGCCGACCGCACCGCCCAGGCCGTCGCAGGTGTCGGCCCAGCCATCCTCGTGGAAGCCGCCGGTCAGCCAGATGCTGGCCGCCATCGCCAGACCCACGGCCACCGGCGCGGGCCACAGCCACAACGCCGCCCACAGCACGGCCGCGCTGCAGGCGCCCACCAGGGCCCCGACCAGCGGGAAATGGCGGGCCGAGTGCTGCAGCCAGGCCGGCTCGAAACCCACCCAGCGCGGCACGGGCACGCGGGTGAAGAACTGAAGGGCGACGAAGAACAGGCGGAGTTCGTGGACGAGAAGGCTGTGCATGGAGGGCGGCGAGCGCAGGAGCCCGCGCGTGCTCGGAAGAGGTTCAGAACGGGGTCTCGCGCGGCAGGCGGATTATGAAGCCGAGGCCCGGTCCGGGGCGCTCGTCCAGTCGCACATCGCCGCCCAGGCGCTGCGCCAGGGTCTGCACGATGTGAAGGCCCAGACCGGAGCCGCCGACGCCGCGCTTGGTGGTGAAGAAGGGTTCGAACAAATGCTGCCGGACCTCGGGTGATGCGCCGCGGCCGTTGTCGCGCAACACCAGTTCCAAGCCGGCGCCCAGCTCGCGCAGCTCGATCGCGATGCGGCGCTCCGCCTGCCGGTCGTCGAAGGCATGGTTGACCGCGTTCAGCAGCAGGTTGGAGACGATCTGCGACAGCAGCCCGCCGGCCAGCCTTGCGTTCAGCCGCTCGGGCAGGACCAGTTCCACCTCGACCCGCGCGCTCTTGAGCACCGGCTGGTGGGACTGGACGATGGCGCGCAGGTAGTCGCCGAGGTCCAGTGTCTGCGTCGCCTCGCTGCCCTGGTCCACCGCCAGGGTCTTGAAGTCGCCCACCAGGGCGGCGGCCCGCGCCAGATTGCTCCCCACCAGGGCGGCCGCGCTCTGCAGCCGCTGCGCCAGGGTCTGCAGCTCGCTGCGGCTGACTTTGTCGCCCTCCAGCTTGCGGCTCAGTTCGAGCGCGAACACCTCCATGCCGGAGGCCGCCGTCACCGCGATGCCCAGCGGTGTATTGACCTCATGCGCCACGCTGGCCACCAGCCCACCCAGCGCGGCCAGCTTCTCGCGCTCAACCAAGGTCGTCGTGGCCAGGCGCAGCTCCTCGGTGCGGGCACGCACCTCGCGCTCCAGCTCGGCCGCGCGGTCCTGGTGCTGCAGCTCGGCGGCGCCGCGCGCCGCGAAGATGGACAGCAGGGACAGGGCCAGCAGGTGCTTGTCGGCATCGATCTCGCGCTTGTCCAGCGCCACCAGGATGCCGAGGCTCTGCCCGGCGGTGCCCACCATGGGCGTGCCCACATAGCTCTGCGCGCCCATCTCGCCCAGCAGCAGGTCGTCCGGATAGGCCTGCTGCACGCCGCAGGGATAGAAGCACATGCTCTGGTCGGCCACATTGCTGCAGGGCGTGCCCTTGAGCGAATAGCTGATGTTCGGCAGCCAGTCGGCGCCGCCCCAGACCGCCAGGGTCTGGATGCCCTCGCTGCCGTCCGCCATCTCGATCAGGCGCCCGGCGATCACATAGGCCACGTCCAGCGCGGCCGCCAGGTCCTTGACCAGCACGCGGAAGAAGGCCTCGCCCTGCACCCGCGAGGTCGAGAGCGTGATCGAGCGCAGCGCCGCCTCGGCCAGGCGCCGGCTCTCCGCCTCGTCGAACAGACGGGGGCTCTCCGTGGTGTTCCCGAGCGGCCGCCGCGGATCCGGCTCCGCCGGTCCGCCGGCGGCGCCCCCTTCGAGGGGGCGCGCGGAGCGCGTAGGGGGTGGGTCAATCTCACGCATCGGGATAGCGCTCGTAGATGGCGCGCACCTCCGGCAGGCGCTCCAGCAGCAGCCGTACCAGGTTCGGGTCGAAACGCCCGCCGGACTCGGTCTTGACGAAGTCCAGCGCGGCATCGAAGTTCCAGCGCTGCTTGTAGCAGCGCACGCTGACCAGGGCGTCCAGCACGTCGGCCAGCGCCGTGATGCGGCCGACGATGTGGATCTGCTCGGCGGCCAGGCCGCGCGGATAGCCCTGGCCGTCCCAGCGCTCGTGATGCTCGTGCGCGATCGTCGCCCCCAGCTGCAGGATGCGCTTGTCGCTCTTGCTCAGCAGCTCGTAGCCGATGCGGGCATGGGTCTGCATCACCCCCCATTCCTCCTCGTCGAGCTTGCCGGGCTTGTTCAGCACGCGGTCCGGAATGCCGATCTTGCCCACGTCGTGCAGCGGCGCGGCCTGGCGCAGGAACTCCACGTCCGAGGCCTTCATGCCGACCGCCTCGCCCAGCAGCGCGGCCAGTTCGGCGACGCGGCGCACATGGGCGCCGGTTTCCTTCGAGCGCTTCTCGACCGCCTCGCCGAGGATGAAGACGGTGGAGCGCTGCGTCTCCTCGATCTCCTCGCGCAGCAGCAGGCTCTCGTAGGTGATGGCCACATTGGCGCAGAAGATCTCCAGCAGCTCGCGCGCCGCGGCGTCCACCGGTTCGCAGAACGACATATAGAGCAGGCTCTCGTTGCCGGTGCTGCTGCGGTAGTAGCCGACGAAATGGCGCTCGTCGAAGTGGCTCTGCTGCGTGGACAGCGCGCGGTCCAGCGCCTCGCGCACCTCGGTGGGCAGGGTCTGCAGCTCATCGTCCACCAGCAGGCGCGAGTACTCGGCCGTGGCGGCCAGCACCCGCAGTCGGCCGTCCATGTGCGAGGCCGCATAGGCCGCCACCCGGGTGGCGCACAGGCCCTGCGCCTCCAGCCCCAGCAGGTGCGCCACCTGCTCCAGCACGGCCGAGGCGAAGCGGCGCAGGTTCTGCGAGTCGTAGACCTTGGTGATCGCATCGATGACGCGGCGCAGCGCCTGGCGCGAGGCCTCGATGATCATGATGTCGCGGTAGCTGCGCAGCGCCGCGTAGAAGACCGTGATCAGCTTGCGCTGGGTGAGCTCGGTCTTCTCCTTGTAGTCGTTGATGTCGTAGCTCTTGATCACATGCTCTTCGGGCGCCTGGCCGGGCTGGCCGGTGCGCAGCACGATGCGCACATGGCGGTTGTGCAGCTCCTCGCGGATATGGCGCGCCAGCTCGAGGCCGGCATGCTCGGACTCCATCACCACGTCCAGCAGCACCATCGCGATGTCCTGGCGGCTGGCCAGCAGCTCGCGTGCCTCCAGGCCGCTGTAGGCATCGAGGAACTGCAGGCGCCGGCCGGCGAACTCGAAATCCGCCATCACCAGCTGCGTGACCTCGTGCACGGCCGGATCATCGTCCACAATCATCACCACCCAGGGATCCAACAGCCTGGCCGGCGCGGGGGCATCCGGAGCTTCGTCGGCAAATACCAGGTCCGTCATGAAGGCCTCGCAAGAGTCGGTGGCGGGACGATTATCGCCAGCGGTGGCGAGCGGCGCAGCGGCTAGGATGGGCCGCCGCCGACATGCGATGACTCCACTACTTCAACAACACGCCGATCTGCTGAGGGACCTGGGCACCAATCTGGGCCTGATGAGCCTGCTGGTGCTGGCCTATGCGCTGCTGGCGCCCGGGCGTTCGCAGGTGCGGGCCTGGGGCTGGCGCCATGCGGCGCTGGGCCTGGTTTTCGGGCTGGCGGCGCTGCTGGTGCAGCTGGCGCCGATCACCCTGGACAACGGCCTGCGGACCGATGCGCGCGGCGTGATGCTGGGCCTGGCCGGGGCCTATCTGCCGCTGCCCGGGGCGCTGCTGGCCCTGCTGGTGGCCGGTGCCTACCGGCTGCAGGCGGGCGGCGTCGTGGCGGTCATGGGGCTGGTCAGCATGGCGGGCGCCGTGCTGCTGGGCTGGCTGTGGGCGCGCGGCTGGGCACGCTGGCGTCCGCAGGGGCCGGTGTCGGGCGGCCGTTGGCAGCGCCCGCTGTGGCTGGCGAGCCTGGGCCTGGCGGTCGCGTGGATGGGGCTGGGCATGGCCCTTCTGCTGCTCGGCGATCGCGGCCCGCACCTGGTGGAGCAGACGGCGCTGCCCCTGTCCCTGGCCTTCTCCGCGGGGGCGCTGGGTCTGGGAACCCTGCTGGACCTGGTGCGCGACCATGGCCGTGACGTCGAGGCCCTGCAGCGTGCGCTGCACGAGCGCGAGGCCAGCCAGGCCCAGCTGGAGCTGGCCCTGGAGGCCAGCGGCGCGGCGCAATGGGAATGGCTGATCGGCGAGCGCCGCATGGTGCTGTCCGAGCGCTTCTTCCGCCAGCTGGACTACGCGCCGGGCGCCTTCCCGGCCACCGTCGAGCAATGGCGCTCGATGCTGCATCCGGACGACGCCGAGCGGGCGGTCGAGGCGGCGATGGCGGCCGCGCGCAGCGCCAGCGGGAACTATGTCAACGAATACCGCATGCGCGACGCTCAGGGGCATTGGCGCTGGCTGTTGTCGCGCGGCCGGGTGGTGCGGCGCGGGCCGCGCGGCGAGCCGCGGGTGATGGTGGGCAGCCATCTGGACATCGACACCTTGCGGCGCCAGCAGCTGGCGCTGCTGGAATCGCACGAGCGCTTCCAGCAGATCTACCAGACCACGCCCGACGCGATGGGCATCAACCGGCTCGGCGACGGCGTCTATCTCGATGTCAACGAGGCCTTTGTGCGCCTGACCGGCTATGCGCGCGAGGAGGCGCTGGGCCGCACCAGCAAGGACCTGGGCATCTGGGCCCGGCCGGAGCAGCTGCGGGCGCTGGTCGAGGCCTTCCGGCGCGACGGCCGGGTCGACTCGATGGAGATGGAGGTGCGGCGCAAGGAGGGCCGGCTGCTCCACGGCCTGATGTCGGTGCGGCCGCTGCCGGGCCAGGGGCAGGACTGCGTGCTCTTCATCTACCGCGACATCAGCGAGCGTCAGCGCCTGCGCGGCGAGGCCGAGGCCGCCGCGGCGGCCAGCCTGGCCAAGACCGAATTCCTCTCGCGCATGAGCCACGAGCTGCGCACGCCCCTGAATGCGGTGCTGGGCTTTGCCCAGCTGCTGCTGGCCGCGCCCGAACCGGTGCTGCGCGAGCGCCAGCGCGGCCAGGTGGAGGCCATCGCCCAGGCCGGCTGGCATCTGCTGGAGCTGATCAACGATGTGCTGGACATCTCGCGCATCGAGGCCGGTCAGCTGCCGCTGCAATCGCAGCCGGTGGCGCTGGCACCGCTGCTGGACGAGGCGCTGGAACTGCTCGACCCGCAGCTGCAGGCCATGGCGCTGGTGCCCGAGCTGCGGCTGGAGGCGGATCTGCCCCTGCTGGCGGCCGACCCGGTGCGGCTGCGCCAGGCCCTGGTCAACCTGCTGAGCAATGCGATCAAGTACAACCGCCCCGGCGGAAGGCTGAGCGTCAGGGCGGGGCCGGAGGACGGCCACGGGGCTCGCCGGCTGCGGCTCGAGATCAGCGACGGCGGCCTGGGCATGAGCGAGCAGCAGCTGGCCCATCTGTTCGAGCCCTTCAATCGGCTGGGCCGCGAGCGCGAGGCGATCGAGGGCACCGGCATCGGCCTGGTGCTGACCCGCTACCTGCTGGAACTGATGGGGGCCGAGCTGCATATGGCGAGCCGGGCCGGCGAGGGCACGACCGCCACCCTGCTGCTGCCCCTGGCCGAGGGGGTGCAGGTGCAGCCGCCGTTGACGGCGCCGCCCGCCGCGGAACCGGTCCTGCCGGCCGGACTATGCCTGCTCTATGTGGAGGACAACGCGGTCAACCGGCTGCTGGTGCAGGAGATGCTGTCCGGCTGGGCGGGCCTCGCCCTGCACCTGGCCGAGGACGGGGCCGAGGGCCTGCGCCAGGCGGCCGCGCTGCGGCCCGACCTGATCCTGCTGGACATGCGCCTGCCCGACATGGACGGCAACGAGGTGCTGCGCCGGCTGCACGCCGACCCGGCCTGCGCGATGCTGCGGGTGGTGGCCCTGTCGGCCAGCGCGATGCCCGACGAGGTGGCGCAGACCCTGGCCGCCGGGGCCGAGGAGTACTGGACCAAGCCGCTGCAGCTGCAGCGCTTCCGTGCCGACCTGGCGCGGGTGCTGGAATCTAGGGCGCCACGGTGCGAAAGCCCGCAAACACATCGGCACGCTGGGGCATGAAGAAGTTGCGGTAGCGGGGATGGTGCAGCCGCTCGTGGCTGACGAAGGCGCCGCCACGCAGCTCCCGGTGGCTGCCGAACCAGGGCTGCGAGTAGTCGCGGTAGGGGCCGGGCACGAAGCCCTCGTAGGGCAGGAAGGCCGTGGCCGTCCATTCCCAGACGCTGCGGCCCCAGCCAAAGTCCGCGCTGCCGGCCCGGCTGCAGGCGGCATGTTCCCATTGCGCCGCGCTCGGCAGGCGCCGCCCGGCCCAGACGCAGTAGGCCTCGGCCTCGTAGGCGTTCAGGTGCAGCATCGGCAGGGCCGGGTCCAGCGCCTGCCAGCGGTCGAAGACGCGGGTCTGCCAGTCGCCGCTGCCACCGGCCGGGGCGCGGCGCCAGCGCAGCGGCTGCGCGCGCCCGCAGCCCGCGCGCCATGTGCCGGCCGCGCCGGGCCAGCAGCGCGCCTGGTCGTAGCCGCCGGCTTCGACGAAGCGCAGGTACTGCCCGGCCGTCACGACCTGGCTGTCGATCTCGTAGGGCGGCAGCACCTGCCGGACGCCCGGCAGCTCGTTGTCGAAGGCGAAGCCCGGGCGGTCGGCCGGCCGGCCGAGCCGGACCTCGCCGCCCTCGATATGCAGCGGCGTCGCGACGGGCCGCGGCGTCAGCGCCGGCCCGACCGGCGCCGCATAGCCCAGGGCCGCGCGCAGCCATGTCAGGGCCTCGCCATGCATGTCCTCGTGGAACAGGCTCAGGCGATGGAAGTACAGCCCCGCGTCATCGGCCGCGCGCAGGCTCAGGTCCTGCAGGCAGGCGTCCAGCTGCGCCTCCAGCCGCTCCAGCAGCTCGGCGCGCGCGGGCAGGGGGATCTGCCAGCGCTGGCCATGGGCCAGGCGCGCCGAGTCGAACAGCGCATCGGGTCCGGCGAGACGGGCGGGGCGGGCCGCATGGATCAGGCCGGCGGCGTCGGCCCGGTGCGGACCGCGCAGTATCCAGAACTCGCCGAACCAGGCCAGATGGGCCAGCTCCCAGGCGATCGGGTTGATGCCCGGCTGCTCGGGCACGCGCCATTGCGCCTCGTCGAGCTCGGCGACCAGGGCCAGGCTGCGGCGACGGCTGTCGCGCAAGGCCTCGGCCAGGTCGGTGCCGGCCAGCCGGCGGGCCGCGTCGAAGCGGCTGTCTGGGCATGCGAACATATCGGGCATGAGTGGGGACCCCGTCATCATCGTGTCGCCGGCGCTGGCCTCAAGCAATAACGGCAACTGGCGCACCGCCGCGCGCTGGCAGAAACTGCTGCGGCCGGCCCTGCGGCAGCCGGTGCTGATCCGGCCCTGCTGGAGCGGCGAGGCCGCGAGTGCCCTGATCGCGCTGCATGCGCGCCGCTCGGCCGCGGCCATCGCCGGTTTCAGGGCGGCCCATCCCGACCGCCCGCTGGCCCTGGTGCTGACGGGCACGGACATCTATGGCGCCGGGCCGGAGGATGCGCTGGTGCTGCATTCGCTCAAGTGTGCCAGCCATATCGTGGTTCTGCAGCCGGAAGCCCTGGGCGGGCTGGCGGACGCCGAGCGGGCCAAGGCCCGGGTGATCCTGCAGTCGGCCGCCAGCCTGCGGCACCGCGACCGCGCGAGGCCCGGCATCGAGCTGGTGGCGGTGGGCCATCTGCGCGACGAGAAGGACCCGCTGACCCTGATGCGCGCGGCAGGGCTACTGGGCGGCGATCAGGGCGGGCCGCGCATCGTCCATATCGGCGCCGCGCTCGATCCCGCGCTGGGCGCCGAGGCCGAACGCACGATGCAGGCCTGCCCGAACTATCGCTGGCTGGGCGGCCTGCCGCAGCCCGCGGCGCGGCGCTGGATCGCGCGGGCGCATGCCCTGGTGCACATGAGCCGGCTGGAGGGCGGGGCCAATGTCGTCATCGAGGCCCTGCGTTCCGGCACCCCGGTGCTGGCCAGCCGCATCGAGGGCAATAGCGGCCTGCTGGGCGCGGACTACGAGGGCTATTTCCCGCCCGGCGACGCGCCGGCGCTGGCGCAGCTGGTGCGGCGTTTTGCGGGGCAGGATCCGGAACTGGCGCAACGCCTGCGCGATCAATGCGCGCGGCGCGAGCCCCTGTTCACGCCCCGGGCCGAGGCTGCGGCGCTGCGGGCCCTGCTGGCCGACATGCTGGCGCTCAAGCCTGCCGGCTGACCCCGGCGGCCTCGAAGCTGGCCATCTCCGCCAGGATGCGGCAGGCCGACTCCAGCAGCGGCCAGGCCAGCGCGGCGCCCGAGCCCTCGCCCAGGCGCAGGCCCAGGTCCAGCAAGGGCTCCGCTTGCAAGGCTTCCAGCATCAGGCGATGCCCGCTCTCGTTCGAGGCATGGGCGAACACGCAGCGCTCCAGCACGGCCGGCTGCAGCCTGGCCGCCACCAGCACGGCCGCGCCGCAGATGAAGCCGTCGACGACGATGACGCGTCGTTCCAGCGCCGCCTGCAGCACCGCGCCCACCATCATCGCGATCTCGAAGCCGCCGAAGGCCGCCAGCGCGGCCAGCGGCGTGGCGGCATCCGGGTGGCGCCGCAGCACCTGGCGCAGGATCTCGGTCTTGCGCCCGAGCTGAGTATCGTCAAGACCCGTCCCCCGGCCTGTGCAGTCGGCGATCGGCAGGCCCTGCAGCCGCGCCAGCAGCAGGGCCGCGGCCGAGCTGTTGGCTATGCCCATCTCGCCCAGCAGCAGGACGTTGCCGGGCCTCTTCTGCAGCAGGTTCTTGCCGGCGGCGATGGCGGCCGCGCATTGGTCCATGCGCATCGCCGGGCCCTGGCCGGCGTCGGCCGTGCCGGCGGCGATCTTGGCGATCACCAGGCCCTCGCGCGGCGCGAACTCGTGCGCCACGCCGGCGTCGACCACGGTCAGCGCCAGCCCATGCTGGCGCGCCAGCACGCTGACGGCCGCGCCGCCGGCCAGGAAGTTCTCGACCATCTGCCAGGTCACGTCGCTCGGGTAGGCCGAGACGCCGCGCGCGGCCAGGCCATGGTCGCCGGCGAACACCATCAGCTGCGGCTCGAGCAGCCGCGGCGTCTCGCTGCCAAGGATCAGGCCGAGGCGCAGCATCAGCGCCTCCAGCCGGCCCAGGGCGCCCAGCGGCTTGGTCTTGGCGTCGATGCGGCGCCGCAGCGCCTGGGCCAGCAAGGGGTCTTGCAGCGAGGGGATGGCGGGGATCAGTTCTTGCACAAGGGCTTGCATCTGGGGGCTCATGGGGCGATCAGGCCCGGCAGGCTGCCGGGCTGGAAATGGGTGTCGATGTAGTCGGCCAGGCCGTCGAACACGCTGTCCAGGGTCGGCAGGTTCAGGCCGAACAGCGCTTGCATCACGGCCGGCTGCTCGAACAGGCCATGGGCATAGCAGCCCAGCACCGAGCCCTGCTGCCAGCCGATGGCCTCGCCGGTGTCGCTGCGGACGGCCACGCGGGCCGGCGCCAGCGACGGGTGCTGGGCGGTACGGCCATGGTGGATCTCGTAGCCCCGGGCCTGGACGCCGGCCAGCGCCTGCCAGCAGCCGTCGAGGCCGGTCTCGAAGCGCAGCTCGGCCGGGCGCAGCAGCTTCTCGCGCTCGAACTGCGTCACCAGCGGCAGCAGGCCCAGGCCCGGCGCGTTGCCGTCCAGGCCATAGGGGTCCAGCAGGGCCTCGCCCAGCATCTGCAGGCCGCCGCAGATGCCCAGCACCGGTTTGCCTGCCGCCGCGTGGCGGGCGACCGCCGCATCGAGCTGCTGCGCGCGCAGCCAGGCCAGATCGGCGGCCACGGCCTTCGAGCCGGGCAGGATGATCCAGTCGGCGCCGTCCAGCTCGGCCGGCGTGCGGGCCCAGACGAGGCGCACGCCGGGCAGGCTTCTCAGGGGCTGGAACTCGTCCAGATTCGACAGGCGCGGATAGGCGACGACGGCGATCCTCAGCCCGCTGCCGTTGCGCAAGCCGTTCGCCGGGCCGCTCCCAAGAACGGCTTGGCCCCCTCGGGGGGCCGCCTGCGTACCCGCAGGCGAGGGGTCGTCATAAAGGCCGTCCTCCTCCGGCAGGCCATGGCCGCGCCACATCGGCAGCACTGCGACGGTCGGCACGCCGGTCAGCGCCTGCAACTGCTCGGGCCCCGGCGCCAGCAGCGCGGCATCGCCGCGGAAGCGGTTCAGCACAAAGCCCTTGATCAGCGCGCGCTCATGCGCGGGCAGCAACTGGTGGGTGCCGTAGAGGTGGGCGAAGGCGCCGCCGCGGTCGATGTCGGTGACCAGCAGGCAGGCGGCCCGCGCCTCCAGCGCGGTGCGCATATTGACGTAGTCGCTGGCATGCAGATTGATCTCGGCCGGCGAGCCGGCACCCTCGATCACGACGACATCGTTCTCGGCCAGCAACTCGTGCAGGGCCGCTCGTGCGGTGGGCCAGATCAGCTCGCTGCGGCCGCGCCAGGGCATCGCGCCGAGCTCGGCGCTGACCTCGCCCATCAGCACGACCTGGCTGCGGGTATCGGCCTCGGGCTTCAGGAGCACCGGATTCATCCGCACCTCGGGCATGCGGCGCGCGGCCAGGGCCTGGAAATACTGGGCGCTGCCGATCTCGCCCATCCTTCCCTCCAGGCCGGGGACCACGCGCGCGTTATTGCTCATGTTCTGCGCCTTGTAGGGCGCGACCTTGAGTCCCTGGCGGGCGTACCAGCGGCACAGCGCGGTGGCCAGCCAGCTCTTGCCGGCGCCACTGGTCGTGCCCAAAACCATCACAGCCTTGGCCGTCATTGCATGATCACCTTCTTCAATGCCAGCTGCGATTGTGGCGGCAGGGTGGCGATGCGCACCCAGCCGGGCAGGCCGAAGGAGGCGGCGTCGCGCAGCTTGATGCCATGGGTGCGCAGCTCGGCCAGGGGCGCCGGCGGACGCGCCAGCCAGAACGGCGTGCTGCTGTCGCGCTGCTGCCAGCCCAGGGTCGCCAGCATCTCGCGCTGCCGCGCGGTCCACAGCCGCAGCCGGGCGCGCGAGTCCGCCAGCCAGGCCTGGATCTCGGGCCGGTGCAGCTGCATCAGCAAGACCTGGCCCTCGGCCGACAGCACCCAGCTGGCGGCCAGCTGCCGCAGGCGCTCGTTCAGCGGGTCTTCGTCCGGCGCGACCAGATAGGCCGCGCGCACGCCGGTATGGCCCAGGGCCTTGTTGGGGCAATGCAGCTGCCAGCAGTTCGGCGGGATGTCCGGCGCCGAGCCGACCAGGCGCAGCGGCTCGTAGGCGCGGTCCAGCACGGTCAGCGCGGCACGCGCGGCGATGGCCGCGATCTCGCCGCCGGCGAGGCTGGCACCGGTCGGATTGCAGGGCTCGCAGATCCAGACCAGCGCATCGCGGGTCTCGGCTTGCAACAGCCGGGCGGCATCCGCATAGGGGCGCACGGACAGCCCCAGCGCCCGGGCCGCCGCCGCATAGTCGCCGAAGCCGGGCGCCGGTACCCAGACCTCGCGCAGGCCCTGCAGCAGCGCCGCCAGGCTCAGCCGCCGGATCGCCTCGGCGCCGCCGGCGGTCGGCAGGATCCGGCCGGCCGCGACGCCATGGGCGCCGGCCAGATGCTCGCGCAGCGCCAGGTACTGCGGGTCCGGATAACGGCGCCGGTCGGCCTGCCGCAGCGCCTCGGTCAGCGAGGCCGGCGGCGGCAGCGGATTCGCGTTGGTCGAGAAATCGTGCAGCGGGGCCGGGCCGCTGTCGCTGCCGCCATGGATGTTGTCGGTCATCAGGGCAGTCTCAGGCTCGGCGCGATGAAGGCCAGCAGCAGGGTCGATCCCAGCATCGCGCGCCGGGCCAGGCGGGCCGCCCGGTGCAGATCGGTGCCTTGCGGCGCGGCGCCGGCCTCGTTGAGGCTGTAGACGCCCGGCTTGCCCAGGCGCAGATCCAGGCGCAGCGCCATCGCCGCCATCGGCCAGCCGCTGTTGGGCGAGGGCGTGCGCGCTGCCTCGGTGGCCAGGCGCAGCATCAGCGCAGGGCGCAGGCCCATCAGGGCCATCGCGGTGAGGCGTGCCGGGATCCAGGACAGGACATCGTCGGCCCGGGCCGCCCATTTGCCCGACCATTCATTGGAATACGGGCGCTGATCGCGATAGCCCCACATCGCGTCGGCGGTGTTGGCGAAACGGTAGACCGCGGCGCCCGGCAGGCCGGCGATCGCGAACCAGAACAGCGGCGCGACGACCGAGTCGTTGAGATTCTCGGCCAGGGTTTCGATCGCGGCCTCGCGCACCGCGGTCGCGTCCAAGCCGCCGGTGTCGCGGCTGACCAGGCGCGCCAGCTGCGCACGCCCGGCCTCCAGCGATTCGCCGAGCGCGCGCTCCACCGCCAGCACCTCATCGACCAGCATGGCCCAGGCCAGCAGCGGCTTCAGCAGCAGGCCCAGCAGCAGCGCGCAGCCCAGCAGGGCGGACCAGGAGGTCCAGGGTTGCAGGCCCTGGATCAGCGCGATTTCCAACCCCAGCGCCAGCGCCGCGATCAGCGCCGCACCCAGCAGCCAGGCCATGGCGCCGCCGACGAAGGCCGGAGCCGGGGCCAGCGCGGCCAGGCGGGCGCCGAAGCCTTTCAGATAGCGGCCGATGCCGACGACCGGATGGGCCCAGCTCGGCGGCTCGCCGAACCGGCGGTCCACCCAGAGCGCGACCAGCATGGCCAGGGGCAGCAGCAAGGGCATCATGTGGCCGTGTTTCGCGGATGAACGAGTCTTGACCAAGCGGAGCCCACGGATCCGGCTCCACCGGTCCGTCGGGCGCGCCCCCTTGAGGGGGCGCGCGCAGCGCGCAGGGGGTGGGCCATCAATCTTCGATGCCTCGCTGGGCCGGCACGCCGGCCTTGAAGTGATGCTTGACCATCGCCATCTCGGTCACGGTGTCGGCCAGGTCGATCAGCTCCTGAGGCGCGCCGCGGCCGGTCAGCACCACATGCACATGCGCAGGCCGCTCGCGCAGGGCTTGCAGCACCGGCTCCAGCGCGACCCAGCCATAGCGCAGCGGATACATGATCTCGTCGAGCACGACCAGAAAGGTCTCGCCGGCGCGGATCGTCGCTTCGGCCTGGGCCCAGCCATGGCGGGCCAGTTCGGCCGAATGCTCCAGGTCCTTGCTCTTCCACGAGAAGCCGTCGCCCAGGCCAACGATGGGAACACCCAGCTGCTCGAACACGCGGTGCTCGCCGAAGCGGGCGCTGGGCACCTTCATGAACTGGTAGATCTTGACCGTCTTGCCGCGGCCATGGGCGCGCAGCGCCAGGCCAAAGGCGGCCGTGCTCTTACCCTTGCCGTTGCCGGTGTGCACGAGGACCAGGCCACGGCGTTCGGCGGTCGGGATGATGCGTTCGCGGTCGACCGGGGGCTTCTCGATTTCCATACAGATTCCTTGTTGGCGCTAACGGGCGCCGTTGAGCCAGGCATATCCAGCGGATGCCGCGGATCCGGCTTCGCCGGTCCGTCGGCATCGCCCCCTCGAGGGGGCGCGCGCAGCGCGTAGGGGGTGGGCATCATTCGTTCCAGAAGTTTTCCATCAGCAGCTCGTTCAGCGGCCGGCCGTAGCGCCAGCCCTCCTGCTCCAGCATCGGCCTCTCGTAGAAACGCTCGACCGGCCCCAGGCACAGCAGGCCCAGCGGCTGCGCGCCCTCGGGCAGGCGCAAGAGCGCGGCCAGCTGGCGCGGCTCGAACATCGAGACCCAGCCCAGCCCCAGGTTCTCGGCGCGCGCGGCCAGCCAGAGGTTCTGCACCGCGCCGCCGACCGAGCACAGCGCCATCTCGCGCGGCATGCTGCGCCGGCCGAAGAGGGTGCCATCGTCGGGCGGCTGCACGACGGCCAGCAGCTCGGCGCATTCGCGCAGGCCCTCGACCTTCAGGCGCAGGAATTCGTCACTGCGCTCGCCCAGCGCCGCGGCCGTGGCCTGGCGCTCGGCCTCCACCACGGTAACGATCTGCGCGCGCAGCGCTAGGTCGCGGATGCGCAGCACCCGCCAGGGCTGCATCAGCCCGACCGAGGGCGCCTGGTGCATGGCCTGCAGCAGGCGCTGCAGCTGGTCCTCGGGCAGGACCTGGCCCGGCATGAAATGCCGGGTGTCGCGGCGCAGCGCGATCACGCGGTAGACCGCGTCGCGCTCGATGTCGTCGAAGCGATGCTGGGCGTCCATGGCTGTCCTCAGAAGCTGCTGCGCAGCGAGACCCTCAGGGTACGCGGTTCCATCGGATGCACCAGTCGGCCGTCCAGACCTTCGCCGGTCGGGCCGCAGCCAGGGCCTTCGACCCTGGTGCAGGCGCCGCCCCAGTATTCGATGTCGTTGGCGCGGCGGTCGAACAGGTTCAGGACATCGAGGCTCAGCTGCGTCCTGGGGCCGAGGCGGTAGCCCAGCTTCAGATTGGCTGTCCAGTTGGTAGCCGACTTCTCGGTGCCGGTTTCCTCCAGCGCGTAGGAGCCCAGATAACGCAGCTTCAGCCCGCCGAACCAGGGGCCGGCCGGGGTCACCGAGGCCGACAGCGAGGCGTTCAGCGGGATCGCATTGGGCACATGGCGGCCGCCATTCTCGGCACGCACGAAGCGCGCGCGCGACCAGGCCAGGTCGGCATCGATCAAGAGCCAGTGGGTCGGTGCGAAGTCGTTCGACCATTCCAGGCCGATACGCCTGGAGGCGCCGCGCGCCTCGGTCACGCCCTCGTCGCCGACGAAGACCAGCTCCGAATCGAGCCTGGCCTGCCACAGCACCAGGCTGCTGTTCCAGCCCTTGGCGGGCCGGATGCGCAGGCCCAGCTCATGGCTCTGGGTGCGGGCCAGCAGCGGCAGCAGGTCCTGCGCACTGCCGTCGTTCGGGTTGGTCGCGCTGGTGGCGCCGCGCACATCGTTGGAGCGGAAGCCGCGGCCCCATTGGGCATAGAGCTCGGCGTCGGCCGCCACGCGCGCCACCAGACCCAGCTTCGGGCTCCAGCGGTTTTGCTTGGCACGGCCGCCGTTGGCGAGATTGAATTCGCCGGCCAGGGCGCTGTTGCGGGTCGAAAGCCGGTCCCAGCGCAGGCCGGCGCTGCCGCGCAGCCAGGAGTTCAGCTGGCTGCGCGCCTCGGCGAACAGGCCCACGGCGTTCTGCGCCACCTTGTCGGCGCGCACGGTGTGGGTGCGCTGGCGCTCCACCGTGTCGTAAAGCCCGAGCTCGGAGATCCGGTCCTGCCGCCACTGCAGGCCCCAGCTGGCCTCGGTGCCGGCCAGGGGAAAGGTGAAGCCGTGGCGCAGCTGGCCGCCATAGATGCGGCGGTGGTCGGCCTGCTCATGCTGGTCGCCCTCGGGCCCGCTGATGAAGCCCGAGGGGCCGGAGAACAGGCTCAGCGCATAGTCGATCACATAGGCGCTGGCGCGCCAGTCCTGATCCTGCCCCTCGCTGCGCGCCCATTCGACCGAGAGGCTGTGGCGGTGTGTCACGCCGCCGTCGTTCTTCAGCAGGCTGCCGTAGCGTCCGATCTCGCCGCTCTCGATGGCGCGCTCGGGCACATGCTCGCTGGCGCGCCAGCGCGCGCTATAGCTCAGGGCGCTGATCGCGATGCCATTGTCGGCATCGCCCTTCGAGAGGCGCACGATGCCGTTGCCGCGCCGCAGGCCCTCGGGCTGATCCCAGGGACCGTCGTAGCGGCTGCCTTCCAGCGCGCCCAGCAGCTGCCAGCCGCTGTCGCCCAGCTGCGTGCTGCCGGCGGCCAGGCCGCGGCGGTAGGCGTCCGGGCCGATGGTGGCCTCGACGAAGGGCGCGTCGAGCCGGCGCTGGTAGGCGATGCGGGCCGAGCCGGTGGTCACGAAGTCGCCATCCTCGGCCGCGTAGCTGCCCTTGCGGTACTGCAGGCTGGACACCAGCTCCGGGATCAGGAAGTTCAGGTCCATATAGCCCTGGCCATGGGCATGGCTGGCCATATTGACCGGCATGCCCATCACGCTGGTCGCGAAGTCGCTGCCGTGATCCAGATTGAAGCCGCGCAGGAAGTACTGGTTGGCCTTGCCGTCGCCGCTGTGCTGGGTCACGATCATGCCGGGCATCGCTTCCAGCAGCTCGGCCGGGCGCAAGAGCGGGCGCTGCGCCAGGCGCTCGGCCTTGATTTCGCCCTCGGAGGCGCTGTCGGCGGCGCCTAAAGCGGCGCGGCCGTGGACCTGGACGCTGTCGAGTTGCTGGGCGGCCTGCTGGGCATGGACCGCTGGCGCCAGGATGGCCAGGGCGATTGCTGTTTTTTTCATGCTGCTGGGTGAGGGGAGGAGGTCGATCGGCGTGCCTGCCAGGCCGCCCCCAGGCTCATCAACAAGGCCATCGCGACCCAGGCCAGGGCCTGCGATAGCTGGTTCTGGAGCTGGGGCTCGGGCGGGGGCGGGTCTTGCTGCTGCTGTTGTTCGAGCAGCAGGCCGTGCTGGCTGGGCGGCGCCGGTGCCACCGCGGCCGGTGCGATCCGGGGGACGGGCTGCGCGACGGGGCGGTGCAACTGGTCGGCCGCCCATTGCCGCACCGCGGCCAGCTCCTGATGCAGCCCGGCCTCGCGGCTCAGGGCCTGGTAGGTGGCGGCCAGCTGTTCGCGCGTCGCGGCATCGGGCTTCCAGTAGCCCAGGCGCTGGGCCTGGACCATGCGCTCCAGCGCCTGCGCATAGGCCTGCTTGTTCTGCTTCAGCCACTCGGGCAGGCTTAAGCGCTGCTTGTCGCGCACCAGGGTGTCGTAAAGGCTCTGCCAATGGTCGGGCCGCACGGTGTCGGGCGCGATCGCCTGCCAGCCCCAGGTGTATTGCACGGCCTTCAAGACCTGCAGGGTGCCGGCCCACCCCTCGCCCTGCTGGGCCTTCAGCCAGCCGGGGTGCAGATAGCGCGACTGCATCTCCATCGCCAGGCTGCTGGCCGCGCTCTCGGTGTGCAGCTCGTTGGCGTCCTGCAGCTGGCTGACATGCAGGCGTAAACCCTCTTTCCGACCGGCCGCCTTAGCCGCGGCGGACAGGCCGCCGAGGTACTGAAAAGGGTCGTCCGAACTCAGCATGGCGTACAGATGCGAGCTGCGCGACATCAGGGCCGCGTCGGTCTGCTTCAGATGCGCGCCCAGGGCTTGGGCAAACACGGCCTGCGCGGCCGGCCGGCTCAGGCGCAGCGGCTCGCCGTTGACGAATGGCTGGCTCATGCGCTGCAGGAACAGCTGGCCCAGCCGGGAGTCGTCGGCCTTCAGCCCATTGTCCTGGGCGGCCTCCGAGATGCCGGTGCCGTAGTCGCCGGTGGTGTTGCCGAACACGCGCGCTTGCGCCAGGGCCTGCGCCTCGGTCTTGCTCAGGCCCTGGCGGCGCAGTTCGGCGGCCACGCTGGCCGTGTTGCGCGCGACCACATTGCCGGGCTCGGCCGCGGCCGCCGCGGCGACGGCCTGGTCCAGCAGACTCATCAGCGCCGGGAACTGGTCGCGATAGGAGCCGGTGATGCTCAGCAGCACGTCGACTCTGGGTCTCCCCTTCAGCTCCGCGAGCGGCAGCAGCCTGACGCCGGTGGGCCGACCGCTGTCGTCCCAGATCGGTTGCACGCCTAAAGCGGCCAGCGCCTGCGATTCCATCAGGCCCTGGTGCCGCAGGGTCTCGCCGGCCCACAGCGACAGCGCCAGACGCTGCGGCGGCCTGCCGGCCTTGAGCTGCGCCTCGTACCACTGCGCGAACAGCGCCTTGGCTACCTCGTAGGCCTGCTTGGTCGGCAGACGGCTGGGGTCCAGGCCGGTCAGGTTGCGGCCGGTCGGCAGGCTGTCGGGATTGCGCAGCGGGTCGCCGCCATAGGCCGCGCTCAGGAATCGACCTTGCAGCGCGGCCAGCAGGCCCGGCATCTCGCCCTCGGTGGCCAGGCGCCGCTCCAGCTCCTGCGCGCGCTCGGCCAGCTGCAGCAGCGCGGCGCTGTCGATCGGCTTGCGCGCGGCGCGGTTCGGCACATGGCCTTCGGGCTCGCAAGAAAGCGCAGGGCCGCCCCAAGCTTTTTGCACCCCCTCGGGGGGCGGGGGCTGCGAAGCAGTCACCTGGGGGCACGGTGAGGGCCTCAGGTCCAGGGTGCTGGCGGCCTGCGCATCCTGCAGCGCGACATTCAGCCAGCGCGCCGGCCGCGAGCTCGCGACGCCCTCGTGGTTGATCAGGAAGGCCTCGTCGATGTCCTCGCCCAGCGCCTCGATCAGCGGCTGGCGCAGCATCTGCAGGATCGTCGTGTGCCGGGCGTTCTCGTCCGGAACCTGGCCGAATACCGCCAGGCCCTTGGGCTGGGAGCTTTGCGCCAGCCGGTCGAGCCAGGGATGCAGCAGCTCCAGAAAGCCGCTGAAATCGGCGGCTATTGCGGAGGCCGTCCAGCCCAGGTCGCGGTGCAGCTGATGCTCGACGAATTGCGCCACCATCCGGCGTTCCAGCGCCTGGCGGGTCGGGCCGGCATCCACCGTCTCCCATTCGTGCATCAGCTCGTGCATATGGGCCATGCGGGCGTTGAAGCCGGCCGGCGCGAAGCTGGGCGTGCGGTGGCTGACCATCAGCGCGCGGCCGCGGCGCTTGGCGGTCAGGCCCTCGCCGAGGTTGTCGACGATATAGGGGTAGATCACCGGTACATCGCCCAGCGGCAGCAGGGCCTCGTCGTTGACATCCAGCGCGCGCAGCTTGCCGGGCGCCCACTCCTGCGTGCCATGGGTGCCGAAATGGATCAGCGCATCGGCCTGGCGCTGCGCCCACAGATAGGTCGCCAGATAGTGGTGCGAGATCGGCGTCTTGCTCTTGTGCATGAAGGGATCCTGGCCCCGTCTCAGCGTCTCCTCGCGCGGCGGCTGCGGCAGCACGCTCAAGGCCCCGCGCTGCAGGCGCGGGATCACGAAGACCTGGCGGCCCTCGTGAGTCACGAGATAGCGGCTGTTGGCCGGCTCGCCCCATTGCGCGTTGATGCGCTGCTGCAGCGCCGGCGGCAGGTTTTTCCTGAACCAGGCCTGGTAATCGTCCAGCGGCAGCGCGGCGGCCTGGTCGCGGGCCAGCAGGGCCTGCAGATCGGCGCCGGGGTCGTTCTTTTGGTAGTAGGCGGCGATCAGCGGCTTCAGCCGCGCGATCCACTCGGGCTCAAGCAGCGGCTGCACGCCGTAGCCGGCCTCACGCAGGCCGTTGGAGACGCGCTCCAGGCTGCGCGGCACGTTCAGGAAGCTGGCGCCGAAATGGTCGCCGCCCGGCGGGTAGTTGTAGACGAAGGCCACCAGGCGCTTGTCGGCGGCGGGCTTGGTCTGCAGCGCGATCAGGCGCCGGGCCTTGGCGATCACGGCCTCGGCCTGGCGGGCGATCAGCTGCGGCTCCCTTCCCTTGTTCGCATGGGCCACGACCATCAGCGGGTCGATTGCGCCGGCGCCCTCGGGCTGGGCGAAGTAGAAGGGCAGGTCGCTCATCAAGAGGCCGGTCTCGCTGGCCTCCCAGTCGGCCGTGCCGCCGGCACGATAGGGCAGGGTCTGCAGCAGCGGCGCGCCCCAGCGATCGAACAGCGGCTGCAGGCCGCCGGCCTGGGGCAGCAGCGCATGGTTGACGATCACCGACGCATGCAGCTTGCCGCCCGGCATTTTTTCCATCAGCGGCGCCAGCGAATCGCCGGCAAGGTGCGAGCTGAACACCGCGTAGGCCAAGAGGCCCTGCTTGTCGAAACGGTGCAGCCAGTCGTCGATCCAGGCGGTGGCGCCCTGCACGAAGTGGTAGCGGTGCAGCAGCAGGGCCACGGCGGGTCGCCGGTCGCCTTTTGCCTCGGCCCAGCGTGCCAGGTCTGTGGCGCTCGCGAACAGGCCCGGCGCGCCCGGCAGATAGAGGCCGCGCTGCGGCAGCAGCACCGGCGCCGGCAGATCGGGCGCCGGCTGTTGCGCTAGCTGGGCCTGCAGCAGCGCGAAGGCCGCGCGCGTGTTGGCCGCGCCGCCGGCCTGCAGATAGGCGCGCAGCGAGCGGTCGCCGGCCGCGGGCTCGCCGGCCGTGATCCATAGCACGCCGATCTGCGGCTGCAACTTCTTCAAGGGCTCGTGCAGCATGGCCCGCAGCTTGGTTTCGACACTGGCGTGCGGCGCGTCGATCCAGACCATCTGGGCCTGGCCCAGCGCCTGCTCCAGTTCGCGCGTCTGCGCGGCATCCAGCGCCGTGCCGCGCAGCGGATAGTCCAGGGCCTTGAACGCGAAACCGGCGGCCGCCGCCTCGCGCTCGACCAGGCCGCTGCGCGCCGCGGGAGTCACGTCCAGCGTGATCCACAGCAGCCGGCCGGCCCAGGCGGGAGCCAGCAGCAGGCTCAGGAGCAGGGCCACGCAGGCGCTTCTCATCACGGCTTGCCGCCCTCGGGCACGTAGATGATGTTGCCGTCCTTCAGCTTGTAGGCCACGCCGGCGCGCACGCCCTGACCCTCGCTGCTGCCGCCGTTGCCCTTGTAGCGGATCTCGCGCCCGTTCTCGCGCACGACGATCTCCATGTCCGGCTCGCCGGGCTTCCTGATGATGGTGACGTTCTCATCTGCGGCCGCTTGCTGCTGCAGCGCCACCGCGGTCAGCAGCGCAACCACCAGCACCAGGAACACGTCGACCAGGTTGACGGCCGACAGCATCGGATCGTCGTCCTCTTCGCCGAGGATGGAGAGGTGCTTCATGCCAGGCCCCGCGAAGCGCGGATGCCGACCAGCTCGGCCATCAGCCAGCGGCGGCGCACCGAATAGGCCACCAGGCCGATGGCCGCGGCCGCCAGCGCCAGCACCACGCCGGCAAAGGCGCCGCTGAACACGGCCAGCGCCTGCTGGCCCTGGCCGGCGGCCACGCTCTGCAGCGCCGGGCCCAGCGGCACCATGGTCGCGATCAGGCCCAGGAGCGGGCTGACCCGGCCCAGCAGGCGCAGCGGCTCCAGCTGGCGCACGACCTGCAGCTCCACTTCCTCCATCGGCTTGTCGGCATGGCGCCACAGGGCCCGGTAGCCGGGCGAGCGCCAGCGCTGCGCCGCCTCCATCAAGGTGGCACCGGCCACCCACAGGGCGTAGATGAAGCCGCAGGCCACGAGCACGAGCACGGGCCACAGCAGGGCCTGGGCGATCTGGGCAAAACCTTGTTCGAGCATCATGGTGTGGAGGAGGACAGGAAGAACGCAGCGACGGCCTGCGGGTTGGAGGGGAAGTAATGGTGGAGGTAGCTGGCGCGCAGCGAGCCTTGCTGGTACAGCGCCTCCGCCGCCTTGCCCCCATTGGGATTGCTGGCCCGGGCGATCGGTTCCAGCGGCGTGTCGAAGCTGGAGTAGTGAAAAGTGTGGCCGCGCAAGCTGCCCCGATCTCCAAGTTCGGGCCAGTCGATGGCCTGCAGGCCCAGCCCGGCCAGGCGCTTTTGCAGCCGCGCGCGCCCGGGCAACAGGCCGGCCATCGCATGCTCCTTGTCCTCGCCATCGCTCAGGCTCTCGGCCAAGGCCAGCATGCCGCCGCATTCGGCCAGCAGCGGTTTGCCGGCTTCGAGATGGGCGGCCAGGTCGGCGAAGAAGCGCGGATTGGCGCGCAGCGCCGGCGCATGCAGCTCCGGGTAGCCGCCTGGCAGCCACAGCGCGTCGCAGTCGGGCATGGCCTGACCCTCGATCGGCGCGAAGCTCAGAACCTCGGCGCCCAGCGCGCGCAGGCAGTCCAGATTGGCGGGGTAGATGAAGGAAAACGCCGCGTCCCGGGCCACCGCGATGCGTTTGCCCTGCAGCAGCGGCGGCGGGGCCGGCTCGGGCTCGAAGTCGAAGCGCACCGGCTGGAACTCGAAGCCCGCGGACGCTTCTCCCCAGGCCGCCGCCCAGCCGTCCAGCTGAGCGTCCAGCTCCGGCAACTCTAGGGCCTGGACCAGGCCCAGATGCCGCTCGGGCAGGGCCAGGTCTTGCCGGCGCTGCAGGGCCGCGACCAGGGGCAGATCGCCGGGCAGACCCTCGGCCACCATGCGGCCATGGGCGGCACTGCCGACGCGGTTGGCCACCACGCCGCACAGGCGGACCTCGTCGCGGCGGAAGGCCTGCAGCCCAAGCGCCAGGGCGGCAAAGGTCTGGGCCATGCCGCCGGCGTCGATCACGGCCAGCACCGGCAGGCCGAAGGCCGCGGCCAGATCGGCGCTGCTGGGCTTGCCGTCGAACAGGCCCATCACACCCTCGACCAGGATCAGGTCGGCCTCTTTGGCCGCCGCGGCCAGCAGGCTTTGGCAATGCGCGAGGCCGCCCATGAACAGGTCCAGCTGGTAGACCGGGTGGCCGCTGGCGCGCTCCAGCACCATCGGGTCCAGATAGTCGGGGCCGGTCTTGAAGACGCGCACCCTCTTGCCTGCATTGCGCGCATGGCGCGCGATCGCGGCGGTGACGCTGGTCTTGCCCGATCCGGAGGCCGGGGCGCTGATCATCAAGGCGGGGCAGTTGGTGGTGTTCATGCGTTCAATGCGACCCATCGCTCATTCAGCTGGGTGATCAGCAAACGGTGTTGGAAAACCTGCTGCAGGGCTGCATGCGTGGCGGCCTCGTGCGGCGCACCCTGGTGCACGATGCGGCCGGCGTCCATCACGACCAGCAGATCGGCCTGCAGCGCGATGTTCAGCTCGTGCAGCACCGAGATGACCGTGCCGTCCTCGGCGGCGATGCGTTCGCGCACGATGCGCACCCAGTCGCTCTGGTGCGGCGGGTCCAGATGGGCCAGCGGCTCGTCCATCAGCAGCAGCTTTGATCCCACCGCCAACGCGCGCGCCAGCAGCACGCGCTGGCGCTCGCCGCCGGATAGCTGGCCCAGCGGACGCGCGCGCCAGTCCCAGCTCTGGGTCTGGCGCATCGCGCGCTCCACCGCCTCGCGGTCGGCCTGGCTGGCCGGCGCCAGCCAGGCCTGGTGCGGCAGCCGGCCCAGCATCACGACGTCCAGCGCGCTCAGCTCGTCGGCGCTGGCCTCGTTCTGGCCCAGCCAGGCCAGCCGGCGGGCGCGCTCGCGCGCCGGCCATTGGGCCCAGGGGCGGCCGTCCAGCAGCAGCTCGCCCTCGAAGGGCAGCAGGCCCGAGAGCGCGCGCAGCATCGTGGACTTGCCGGCGCCATTGGGGCCGACCACGGCGGTCCAGGCGCGCGGCGGCGGCGCGAGTTCCAGCCGATGCAGGATGGGCGTGCCGCCGAGGCTCAGCCCGCTCAGGCGCAGTTCCAGCAAGGGCGCTGCGCTCATCGTGCGCCCCCGCGCGCGCCGCGGCGATGCATCAGCCACAGCAGATAGCTGCCGCCCAGCAGCGCGGTGATGATGCCCACCGGCAGCTCCTGCGGCGCGATCACCCAGCGCGCGCCGATGTCGGCCGCCAGCAGCAGCATGCCGCCGGCGAGAGGCGCCAGCAGCAGCAGGCCGCGGTGCGTGATCGCGCCCCAGCTGCGCACCAGATGCGGCGCCACCAGGCCGACGAAGGCCACCAGCCCGCATTGGGCGACCGCCGCGCCGGTGGCGAGCGCCAGCGCGCCGATCAGGAGCAGGCGCACCAGCGGCAGGCGCACGCCCAGCGAGCGCGCGGTGGCCTCGCCCAGGCTCAGCGCGTCCAGGGTGCGGCTGCAACCCAGGGCCACCAGCAGGCACAGCACGAGGGCCGCGGCCATGATCTGCACCGCGCTCCAGCCCACATAGCCGGTGCTGCCCAGCATGAAGGCCTGCATCGCGCGCATGATGTCCGGGTTCATCAGGGTCAAGAGGGCCGAGCCCGAGCCCAGCACGACGCCGACCACCACGCCGGCCAGCAGCAGGCGCAGGGTCTGCTCGACGCCGCGCGCCAGCAGCAGGGTCAGCAGCACCGCGCCGACCGCGCCGGCGAAGGCCGCGCCGGTCATGCCCACGCGCAAGGCCAGCGCGGTGGCCGCCGGCGAGAAACCCACCATGAAGAGCAGCACGGCCACGCCCAGCGAGGCGCCGGCCGAGCAGCCCAGCAGATAGGGGTCGGCCAGCGGGTTGCGGAACAGGCCCTGGGCCACCGCGCCGGCCAAGGCCAGGAGCGCACCGGCAGCCCAGGCGCCCAGCGAGCGCGGCGCGCGGATGTCCCACAGGATCATGGACATCGCGGGGTCGCTCGCCGCGCCCAGCCAGGGGCTCCAGCCGGTGCTGCCGATAGCCAGGCCCAGGGCCAGCAGGGCGGCGCTGCCGGCGAGCAGCAGGACCAGCCAGAGTTTGTGCCGGGAACTCATGCGCCCGCCCACCGATGGAAGAAGTGGCAGCCCAAGTCGAGCGGAGCCCTAGGCTCCGGCTTTGCCGGGCCTAGGGGCTTGCCCCTCGAGGGGCGCGCGCGGCGCGTAGCGGTGGTCAACATCATTTTTTCAGCGCATTCCGCCGGCGGGCGCGTTGAAGGGCGTGGTCGGCCAGGGCACCGGGCCGGCGGCGGCCTGGCGCAGGCAGCGCGCCATCAGTGCGGCGGCCTCGGCCATCCGGGGCCCGGGACGGACCAGCACGTCGGATTCGCCCGGCACCCAGACGCAGATCTTCCTGTCCTTCACCGCGCGGATGCCGGCCCAGCCTGGGCGCTCTCGCAGGCCATGGGCGCTGCGCTGGCCCACCATGATCAGCTGCGGATCGGCGCGCACGACGAACTCGGGGTTCAGCTTGGGGAACGGGCCCAGCTCGGCCGGCACGATGTTCCTCGCGCCCAGGCGCGCCAGGATCTCGCCGATGAAGCTGCTGCGGCCGGCGGCATAGGGCGCGGCGTCGACCTCGTAGTAGACGCTGAGCTCGCGTGCGGCGGGCGGCAGCTGCTGGGCGCTCAGCGAAATCGCGCCGTCGATGCGGTTCCAGAGGCGGCGCGCGTCGTCGGGCCTGCCCAGCACCTGGGCCACCTTGCCGAGCACGCGCTGCACATCGGCCATGCTCCTGGGCTCCAGCGCGACCACCTTGATGCCCAGCGCTTCCAGCCGGTCGATCACTCGGGCCGAGACGCCCAGCAGCACCACGTCGGGCTTCAGCGCCACCAGGGCCTCGATGCCGGTGTCGTCCAGCCCGCCCAGCTTGGGCAGGGCGCGCACGCTGGCCGGGAAGTCGGAGAAGCGGTCGACGCCGACCAGCTTGGCGCAGTCGCCCAGCTCGCAGACGGTCTCGGTCAGCGATGGCAGCAGGCTGACGATGCGCCGGGGTGCATCGGGCAGCGTGATGCTGGCGCCGCGGTCGTCCTTCAGCGCAATGGGCGTGGCTTGGGCGGCCGCAGCCAGCAGGCCCGCCAGCACGGCAAGAGCTCGGATGAGGTTCATGGTTCTTCTCGGTTCTCCACCGCGCGGGTCCAGGCCTGTCCGGCCACCATCAGGGTCAGGTCTTGACAGCGCCGTGCCACGGCCTGGTTCAGCCGGCCCAGCTCGTCGACATAGAAGCGCGCCTCGCGCGACATCGGGCTGACGCCCCAGCCGACCTCGTTGGAGACGAAGACGACCGGTGAGGGCAGGGCCGGCAGCGCATCCAGCAGGGCCTGGCGCTCGGCCTGCCAGCCGGCCAGGTCGGGCGTACCTTCCATCGGCCCTTCCATTGGCATTAACCAGTTGGTCAGCCACAGGGTCAGGCAGTCCACCAGCAGCAGGCGCCGCGGCTCGGCCGCCGCGCGCAGCGCGGCCGTCAGGGCCAGCGGCGCCTCGACGGTGGCGAAGCCCGCCGGCCGATCCTCCCGATGCCGCGCGATGCGCGCGCGCATCTCCGCGTCGAAGGCCAGGGCCGTGGCGACGACCGCCACCTCATGCGCCGGATCGGCGCGCTGCCAGGCCAGCGCCAGGCGCTCGGCCTGGCGCGACTTGCCGCTGCGCTGGCCGCCGACGATCAGGTGGTGCTGGCCGGCCGCCATGGCTCAGAGGCTCGGCGTGACGCGCAGGCCGACGAAGACCTGGCGCGGCGCGATCGCGTAGCCGCGGGCGGTCTGGTACTGGCGGTCGAAGACGTTGTCGACCTTGAACTGCACATTGACCTGGCGCGACAGCGCGTACTGCGCGTCGAGGTCCAGCGTCGCATAGCCGCCCAGCTTGTAGCCGGTGCTGGCGTTGTCGATGCGCTTGCTGCTGGCCAGCAGCTGGCCGCCCAGGGTCCAGGCGCCCACATCGGTCTCGGCACGCAGCACGCCGTGGGTCCTGGCGCGGCGCGGCAGCAGCTTGCCGTAGTTGGCCGAGCCCTCGCCGATGTCCTTCGGGGCCTGCAGGTCCAGCGAACCGGACAGGCGCAGCGTCATCAGCTCGGTGGCGCCGCGCAGGCTCAGGCCCTGCAGCCGGCCCTCGCTGACGTTGTCGTAGCAGCCGAACTCGCTAGCGCAGGGGCCGGGCGCACCGAAGATGATCAGGTCGCGCACCACATTGCGGTAGGCGGTGATACCGAACTCGTTGCGGCCGCTGGCGTAGTGCAGGCCCAGCTCGGTGTTGCGGCCCTTCTCGGGGTCCAGGTCCTGCTTGCCGTACTCGGTGAAGCGCTGGAACAGCGAGGGCGCGCGGAAGGAGGTGCCGACCGAGGCCTGGATGCGCCAGGCCGTGCCGAGCCGGTAGCCGCCGGCCAGGGAGCCGGTGCTGGCGCCGCCGAACTCGCTGTCGCGGTCGTGGCGGCCGTGCAGCTGCAGCGACAGCGCACCGGCGCTCCACAGCCAGCCGGCGCCGATCGCGTCCTGGTGGCGCTTGCCCTGGCCGGGCGTGGGGCTCTCGGTCAGGCCGCTGTTCTCCAGCTTGTCCTCGCGGCGCTCCAGCAGGCCCTGCAGGGTGCCGGCCCGGCCCAGGTTCCAGCCGGCGTTGAGCCCGTAGCTGCGCACCTTGGTCTCGGTCAGGTAGGGGCTGGGCCTGGTCTGGTAGCGCTCCATCGACTCGCCGACGCTCAGCTCGCTGCGCAGGGCCGGGCTCCATTGCGCGGTCCAGGCCAGGCGCGCGGTGCGGGTGTCCGACAGCGTGTGGTCGTCGGTCTTCGAGGTGAGGGTGGGGTCGTACTCGGAGTCGACATGGCTGCTCAGCGCGTTCAGCTCGAGCCGGTGCTCCCGGTTCAGCTGGGCGCCCAGGCGCAGGCTGGCGTTGCGGCTGACATAGCCGTCGTCGTCGGGCGTGAAGGTGGCGGTGGCCTTGGCCGGGCGGGCATTGAAGCCGTTGCTGCTTTCGCCGGCAACGCCGAGCGCGTAGTCGACGATGCCGTGGCGGCCGCTGACGCTGGCGTCGGCCTTGGCCAGGCCGCGCGTGCCGCCGCCGAGGCCGAAGTCGACCAGGGTCTTGCCCTCGCCCCTGCGGGTGAAGATCTGCACCACGCCGCCGATCGCGTCGGAACCGTAGAGTGCGCTGGCCGGGCCGCGCACGATCTCGACGCGCTCGACCTGGGCCAGCGGGATCGCGTTCCAGGAGGCGCCGCTGCTGGCCTGCGAGTCGACGCGCACGCCGTCGATCAGCACGGCCGTGTGGCGCGTGTCGGCGCCGCGCACGAACATGCTGGTGTTGGCGCCGGCGCCACCGTTGCGGATCATCTCGAAGCCCACCTGGCGGCGCAGCAGATCGGCCAGCGAGCCGAAGGCCTGGCGCTCGATGTCCTCGCGGTTCAGCACGGTCATGTCGGCCAGCACATCGGCCTGCTTGATCGGCGTGCGCGTGGCGGTGACGACGACGTCGTCGAGCTTGTTGTTCTTGCCGGGTTCGACCGCCAGGGCGGGCAGGACGGCGGCAAGCGCCAGGGCCATGGGGGAGGCGCGCAGCAGGACGCGGCGACGCGATACGGAGGAGCTCATCAGAAGGTGGACCGGATAGCAGACAACCAGGACGCCAGCTTCCCCGCAGGCCCCTGTGAAACGATGCGCCAAGCCCGTCAAGGCCGAAGCGCATCACCTGTTGGCCGGTATCCGGGCTGGCGGAGCAGGCCTGCTGCGTCCTTCCCAGTGCGCGGGGCACCAGTGGACTGTTATGCAGAGGCCGAAAGCCTTCGATGAAGAAAGCCTTGTCCGCTTACCGTTGCGGGGACAGCTCAGGTTAGGTTTGCCTCGGCGAGGCGCGCCCTTCTGATTCCCGTTTAACTGCGCAGGTCGGAAAACCTGCACGAGCACCAACAGCGGCGGATTCTAGCCGGAGCCCGGCGAGACATTGGTCCTGGGTGGCTTCGGCTTTTTGGTCCTGGGCTTCTTGCTCGTCAGCGGCTGGTGGGCCGAGGGGGCGCTGGCGGCCTGGGCGGGCGGCTGGCCGCGGCCGTGGATGCCGATGGCGCCGGCCTGCTGCTGCTGTTCGTGCCGGTGGCGCTCCTGCTCCAGCTGCCGGGCGAGCCTGGCGTCGCGTTTGGCGATGGAGCCGGCCTCCTGCTGCTGCGCCGCGCTGGGCGCGTCGTAGTCGAGCTTGCCGGCTTGTGCAGGGCCGGGACAGGGTGCGTCGCGCAGATCGCGGCCCTCAGGCCCGCATCGCCAGATCTGGGTGCCGCGCCTCTCGGTCTGCGCCGCCGCGCCGCCGGCCATCAGGGAGATGGTCATCAGGCAGCAGGCGAGCGGCGCGGCGCGGTTCATGACTGGGGTGGTTCCGGCAGATCGGCAGGTTTCACCGCGGGCTTGGGAGGCTTGGGCCGTGGCGGCTTGGCATGAATCTTCATCATGGCCCGCTCCATCTCGCCCTTCAACATCAGATCGACCGCGTCCAGCGACTTGGCGATGCAGTCCTCCACCGCCTGGCGCTCCGGGCCGGGCGGCTTGCGCAGCACATAGGCCGCCACCTCGGACTTGACCCCCGGATGGCCTATGCCCAAGCGCAGGCGCCAGAAGTTGGCCGAGCCCAACTGGGCCTGCATGTCCTTCAGGCCGTTGTGGCCGCCGTTGCCGCCGCCCTGCTTGAACTTCATCTCGCCGGGCGCGATGTCCAGCTCGTCATGCACCGCGAGGATCTCCTCGGGCGCGATCTTGAAGAAGCGCGCCAGCGCGGCGACCGACTTGCCGCTGAGGTTCATATAGGTCATCGGCTGCAGCAGCCAGATCGGACCGGCGGCCCCGGGGGCGCCGTTGATGCGCGCGACCAGACCGTGGTAGTTGCGGTCCACCTGCAGCGTGCCGCCCAGGCGGCGGGCCAGCGCCTGCACCCACCAGAAGCCGGCGTTGTGGCGCGTGTCCTCGTATTCTGGGCCCGGGTTTCCCAGGCCGACAATGAGTCGAATCATGGCGCGATTATCGCTAGCATGCTTGGCATGAACCGCGACCAACTGCTAGCCAGCACCGACATCGAAGCCCTGCAGCGCAGCCTGGCGCGCCGCGTGGCCATCCCCACCGAGAGCCAGAACCGCGAGCGTGCGCCCGAGCTGCGGCGCTATCTCGACGAGGAGCTGATCCCGGAGCTGCGGGCAATGGGCTTTGCCTGCGAGCTCTGGGACAACCCGGTCGACGGGGCGCCGCCGATGCTGTTCGCCGAGCGCATCGAGGACCCGGCGCTGCCCACGATGCTCAGCTACGGCCATGGCGACGTGGTGCTGGGCGACGAGAGCAAGTGGAAGAAGTCCGCCTCGCCCTGGGCGCTGGAGGCCAAGGACGGACGCTGGTACGGCCGCGGCGTGGCCGACAACAAGGGCCAGCACAGCCTCAATCTGCAGGCCCTGGCCCAGGTGCTGGCGGCGCGCGATGGCAAGCTGGGATTCAACGCCAAGTTCCTCATCGAGATGGGCGAGGAGGTCGGCTCGCCGGGGCTGAAGGCGCAGTGCGAGCGGCGCCGGGACCGGCTCGAGGCCGATGTCTTCATCGCCTCCGACGGGCCGCGCCTGTCCCAGCAGCAGCCGACCCTGTTCCTCGGTTCGCGCGGCGTGCTGAATTTCGACCTCGAGCTCGAACTGCGCGAGGGCGCCCACCATTCGGGCAACTGGGGCGGGCTGCTGGCCAATCCCGGCGTGCTGCTGGCCGCGGCCATCCACAGCATCGTCGACGCGCAGGGCGTGATCCGGGTCGAGGCGCTGCGCCCGCCGCCCGTCCCCGAGGCGGTGCGCGCGGCGCTGGCGGAGGTGCAGCCGGGCGAGCCGGGCGGGCCGGCGATCGACCTCGACTGGGGCGAACCGGGCCTGACGCCGGCCGAGCGCGTGTTCGGCTGGAACAGCATCGAGGTGCTGGCCTTCAGATGCGGCAATCCGGACAAGCCGGTCAATGCGATCCCGCCGCGGGCCGTGGCAAACATGCAGATCCGCTTTGTTGTCGGCCGTGACCCGGCGAGCTTTCTGCCGGGCTTGCGCGCGCATCTGGACGCCCATGGCTTCGAGCGGGTGCGGCTGCGCCAGGCCGGCGCCGAGATCATGGCGGCGACAAGACTTGACCCCGACAGCCCCTGGGTGCGCTGGGCCCAGGCCTCGCTGCGCGAGAGCACCGGTGCGGCGCCGGTGCTGCTGCCCAATCTGGGCGGCTCCCTGCCCAACGACTGCTTCGCCGAGGTGCTGAAGCTGCCGACGATCTGGGTGCCCCATTCGGTGCCCACCTGCAGCCAGCATGCGCCGGACGAGCATCTGCCGGTCTACACGCTGGAGCAGGGGCTCAAGATCATGGCGGGGCTGTTCTGGGACCTGGGCTCAGGTTCCACCCCAGCCGCCGGCCAGCGCCTTGTAGACGCCCACCAATGAGGTGGCCGCCGCGGTCTGCGACTGCGCCAGGCGGTCGCGCGCCGACAGCAACTCGCGCTCGGCGTCCAGCACCGCCAGGAAATCGCTGACGCCGACGCCGAAGCGTTCGCGCGCGATCAGGGCGGCCTTCTCGGCCGAGCGCGCCGCGTCGAACAGGTATTGCGCCTGCTGCTGGCTGCGCGTATAGCCGGCCAGCGCGCCCTCGGTTTCCTCCAGCGCGGCCAGCACGGTGCGCTCGTAGCCCAGCATCGCGACCTCGCTGCGCGCGTCGGCGGCGGCGATCTGGGCCCTGATGCGGCCGAAGTCCAGCAGGTTCCAGACCAGCTGGGCGCCCAGGTTGTAGGCATAGGAGGCGCCATCGCCCAGATTGCCCAGGCGCGACGCGTTCTGGCCCAGGGTACCGCCCAAGGTGATGCGCGGGAACAGGTCGCTGCGCGCCACGCCGGCGCGCGCGGCGGCGGCCGCGGCCTGGGCCTCGGCGGCCTGCACGTCGGGCCGGCGGCGCAGCAGATCCTGCGGCGTGCCGATGCCGCCCAGCGCCACGGACTTCAGCCCGGGCAGCGGCCGGACTTCCGCCAGCTCCTGGTCCAGCGCGGTCGGTGTGGCGCCGCTCAACACGGCCAGGCGGTAGCGGCTGCGCAGCAGCGCCGCTTCCAGCGCCGGCACGCCGGCCGCGGTCGACTGCACCAGCGCGCGGGCGCGTTCGCTGTCGAACGCGGTGCCGCGGCCGGCCTCCTGGCGGCCCAGCACCAGCTTCAGCGCGGCCTCCTGCGTCTCCAGCGAGGCGCGCGCCACGCGCAGCTGCTCCTGCAGGCCGCGCAGCTCGAAGTAGTTGCGCGCCACCTCGGCCGACAGGCTCAGCTGGGCCGCGCGCAGCCCGGCCTCGCCGGCCAGCACGCCGGCCGCGGCCGCGCGCTGCTCGCCGGAGAGACGGCCGAAGAGATCGGCCTCCCAGGCCACGTCGAAGCCGGCCGAGTAGGCGCTGCGGGTCTGCGGCCGGCCCTGGTCGTTCTGCGCGCGGATGCGCGCGGCGCCGGCCGAGAGGTCGATGCTGGGCAGTCGCTGCGCGTCGGCGAAGCGGCCCAGTGCGCGCGCCTCCTGCAGATTGGCCGCGGCGATGCGCAGATCGGTGTTGGCCTTCAGCGCGCGCTCGATCAGCGCGTCCAGCTGGGCATCCTGGAAGCCGCGCCAGAACTGGGCCACCGGCTCGCTGCCGGGGGGAACCTCGGCCGGCTTGTTGGCAAAGTCGGCCGTCAGCGCGGGCTCGAAGCGCTTCGGTTCGGGGGCCGTCGCGCAGGCGGTCAGCGCGGCCAGGCTCAGAAGACTGAGGACGGTACGCATCATGCGCCCTCCTTGCTGGAAGCGGGGTTGGCATCGTCGATGCCGGGATGGAAGGGGTGGGCCGCGGCGTCGACCTCGCGCCGGAGCTCGGCCGCATGGGCGCGCTGCTTCTCGGTGCTCTTGCGCAGCAGGCTATAGAACACCGGCGTCAGGAAGATGCCGAAGGAGGTGACGCCCACCATGCCGGAGAACACCGCGATGCCCATCGCACGGCGCATCTCGCTGCCGGCGCCGCTGCCCAGGATCAGCGGGATCACGCCGGCGCAGAAGGCGATCGAGGTCATCAGAATGGGGCGCAGGCGCAGCCTGCAGGCCTCGATCACGGCCTCGATCATCGGCTTGCCGCGCTCTTCCAGCTCCTTGGCGAACTCGACGATCAGGATCGCGTTCTTGCAGGCCAGGCCGACGAGCACGACCAGGGCCACCTGGGTGAAGATATTGAGATCGCCGGTCTGCCCGAAGGGCGGGAAATGCGAGAGCCAGACGCCGAACAGGGCCGAGAGTATGCACATCGGCACGATCAGGATGATGGCCAGCGGCAGGCTCCAGCTCTCGTACTGCGCGGCCAGCACCAGCACCACCAGCAGCACCGAGAGCAGCAGCACGGCGCCCAGCGTGGGAATCTTGATGCCCAGACCCGGCAGGGTGACGTCGCGCGTCAGCCGGTCCTGGTAGCTGAGCTCGGTCCACTCGTAGCTGGTGCCGCGCGGCAGACCCTTCAGCAGCTGCTCGATCTCGCCCTCGGCCTGGCCGCTGGAGAAGCCGGGCTTGGGCGCGCCATTGATGTCGGCCGAGGGGAAGCCGTTGTAGCGCGTCACGCGCGTCGGGCCGAAGGTGGGATTGACGTCCATCAGCGCGCCCAGCGGCACCATCTCGCCGCGGCCGTTGCGGGTCTTCAGGTCGGTGATGTTGTCGGACTGGGCGCGGAAGGGCGCGTCGGCCTGCACGATCACCTGGTAGGTCTTGCCGAAGCGGGTGAAGTCGTTGACATAGAGCGAGCCCAGATTGATCTGCAGGGTGTCGTAGATGTCGCCCAGGGCCACGCCCATCTGCTTGGCCTTGGTGCGGTCCACGTTGGCAAAGAGCTGGGGCACGTTGATGTCGTAGGTGGAATAGGGCGTGCCGATGCTGCTCTTGGGGTTGCCGTAGATCGGCCCCAGCGTGCCCCAGACCGCGCCGTACAGGGCCTGCTCGCCCTGGCTGCTGCGATCCTGCACCTGCACCTTGAAGCCGCCGGCATTGCCGAGGCCGTCCACCGCGGGCGGCGGCACCACGAACATGCGCGCGCCCTGGATCTCCTGGATCGCGCCGTTGACCTTGCCAAGGATGGCATCCTTGGAGAGATCGCGGCTCTTGCGCTTCTCGAAGGCGTCCAGGCCGAAGAACACGATGCCCTCGTTGGGCGCGGCCGAGAAGCCGGCGATCGACAGGCCCGGGAAGGCGATCGAGTCGACGATGCCCGGCACCTTCAGCGCGATGTCGCTCATGCGGCGTATCACGGCCTCGGTGCGGTCCAAGGTGGCGCCGGCCGGCAACTGGGCGATGCCGATCAGATACTGCTTGTCGGGCGCCGGCACGAAGCCGCTGGGGATGCGGCTGAACAGCAGCATGGTCGCGGCTATCAGCAGGGCATAGACGATCAGCGCCAGCGACTTGCGCCGCAGGATGCCGGTGACGCCGCGGCCGTAGGCCTCGCTGCGGCGCTGGAAGAAGCAGTTGAACCAGTGGAAGAAGCGGCCGAACAGCTTGTCCATCACCTTCATCACGCCGTCCTTGGGCGCATCATGCGGGCGCAGCAGCAGGGCGGAAAGGGCCGGCGACAGGGTCAGCGAGTTGAAGGCCGAGATCACGGTGGAGATCGCGATCGTGGCGGCAAACTGCTTGTAGAACTGGCCCGACAGGCCCGGCACGAAGGTGAGCGGCACGAACACCGCGCACAGCACCAGCGCGATCGCGATGATGGGGCCGCTGACCTCCTGCATGGCCTTGACCGTGGCCTCGTGCGGCGTCAGTCCGTCCTCCAGATTGCGCTCGACGTTTTCCACCACCACGATGGCGTCGTCGACCACGATACCGATCGCCAGCACCAGGCCGAACAGGGTCAGGGTGTTGATCGAGAAGCCCAGCAGCAGCAGCACCGCGAAGGTGCCGACGATGGAGATCGGCACGGCCAGCAGCGGGATGATGGAGGCGCGCCAGGTCTGCAGGAAGATGATGACGACCAGCACCACCAGCAGCACGGCCTCGATCAGGGTCTGGACCACCTTGGTGATCGAGGTCTGCACGAAGCGCGTCGGGTCGTAGACGATGTCATAGTCCACGCCCTCGGGGAAGCTGGTCTTGGCCTTGGCCATCACCTCGCGCACCGCGTCGGAGATGGCCAGCGCGTTGGAGCCCGGTGCCTGGAAGATGCCGATCGCGGCGGCCTCCTTGTTGTTCAGCAGGCTGCGCAGCGCATAGGAATTGGCGCTCATCTCGACGCGGCCGATGTCGCGGACGCGCACCAGGGCTCCGGTGGCGGGATCGCTGCGGATGATGATGTTGGCGAACTCCTCCTCGTTGAGCAGCCGGCCCTGGGTGTTGATGGCCAGCTGGAACTCGGTGCCCTTGGTGGTGGGCGAGGAGCCGACGACGCCGGCCGCCACCTGGGCGTTCTGCTCACGCACCGCGGCCACCACGTCGCTGGCCGTCATGCCGCGGCCGGCCAGCTTCTGCGGGTCGACCCAGATGCGCATCGCGTAGTCGCCGCCGCCGAACAGCTGCACCGAGCCCATGCCCTTGATGCGCAGCAGGTCGTCGCGCACCTGCAGATTGGCGTAGTTGCGCAGGTAGAGCGCGTCGCGGCTGTTGTCGGGACTGACCATGTGCACCACCATGGTCAGGTTGGGCGACTGCTTCTCGGTCGTCACGCCGATCTGGCGCACCACCTCGGGCAGGCGCGGCAGCGCGCGGTTGATGCGGTTCTGCACCGCGGTCTCGGCGGCCTCGGGGCTGGTGCCGATCTGGAAGGTGACGGTCAGGGACATGACCCCGTCGGCCGTGGCCTGGCTCTCGTAATAGAGCATGCCTTCCAGGCCGTTGATCTGCTCCTCCAGCGGCGTGGCCACGGTCTCGGAGATCACGCGCGGGTTGGCGCCGGGGAACTGGGCGCGCACCACCACCTGGGGAGGAGCGACCTCGGGGTACTCGGAGATCGGCAGCTGGAAGATGGCCAGCAGGCCGGCCAGGAAAATGAAGATCGACAGCACGGTCGCGAAGCGCGGCCGGTCGATGAAGAAGCGGGAGATGTCCATGTTGCGGCGCTCCGGCTCAGGACTTGGGGGCGGGAGCTGCGGGGGCGGGCGGCAGGGGCATGCCCTTGTCGTCCACCTTCAGCTGCTGCGGGGTGACCGGCGCGCCGGGGAAGGCGCGCAAGAGACCGTCGACGATCACCAGTTCACCGGGCTTGATGCCCTCGATCACCCGCATGCCCTCGATCAGCGCGCCGGGTTTCACCTCGCGCGGCTGCACGATGTTGTTGGCGCCGACGGTCAGCACGATCTTGCGGGTCTGGTCGGTGGTGATGGCGCGGTCCGGCACCAGGGTGGCCCGGTAGCTGCCGCTGCCCACCAGCTTGACGCGGGCGAACAGGCCCGGCGTGAACAGGCCGGCCTTGTTGTCGAACACCGCGCGGCCGCGGATCGAGGCGGTGGCAGGATTCAGGCGGTTGTCCACGAAGTCCATCTGGCCCTCGTGCGGGTAGCCTTCCTCGTTGGCCAGGCCCAGCAGCACCTTGTTGGGGTTGCTGCGGTGCGAGGGCATATTGCCGGCGCGCGCCGCGCGGGCGTATTTCAGGAAGGTGGCCTCGCTGGCGTCGAAGTAGGCGTAGGTCTTGTCGCTGGAGACCAGGGTGGTCAGCACCGGCTCGCCGACGTTCACCAGATTGCCCGGCGTGACATTGGCGCGCGAGATGCGGCCCGAGATCGGCGCGGTGACGCGGGTGAATTCCAGGTTCAGCCTGGCCTGGGTCAGCGCGGCCTCGGCGGCCTTGATATTGGCCTGGGCGTTGCGCGAGCCCGCGGTCAGCTGGTCGATCTCCTGTTGGCTGACGCCCTGGATCGCCACCAGCTTCTGCGCGCGCGCCAACTCACTGGCGCTCAGTTCGGCCTGGGTGCGGGCCGCCAGCAACTGGGCGTCGGCGCGTGCCACCTCGGCGGCAAAGGGGCGGGGATCGATGGTGAAGAGCGGCTCGCCCTTCTTGACCAGCTGGCCTTCCTTGAAATGCACCCTATCCAGGGTGCCGGCCACCCGGGCGCGGATCTCCACCGTGTCCGGCGCCTCCAGGCGCGCGGTGAACTCGTCGAACTCCTGCACCTCGCGCTGCACCGCGGGCACGACGGACACCGGGGGCGGACCGCCGGCGGCACCTTGCGAATGGGCCTCTTGCTGACCGCAACCTGCCACCAGCAGGGCGGCTACCAGGGCGAGCAGGACTGCCGGCAGCGGCAGTCCATGGTGGACCTTTGGACTCATGAACGCTCTCCTCATGCATCGGCCGCATCCCGACCGAAGGCGGTCGAGCCTCGTGCGTGCCGGCGAGAGCGACTCTAGGGGGGCGCGGCCCGGCTGGCTACTCCCTAAGGTCTTAGTCTGCTGACAATTAATGGCAGCAGAGCCGTGGGCATGTGTCGTGCGGGCATGAAAAAGGGCCCCGAAGGGCCCTCTCTATGGGAAAGAAGCAGCCGGAAGGGCTTACTTCTTGCCCTTCTTCTTGCCCTTGGCATCTTCCACCGGAGCCGCGACGACAATGACTTCCTCGGCTACCGGGGCCACGGCGGTGGCGACGGCGGGGTTCGGCTTGCCGTGCACGACGACCTTGACGCCGGCGGGCAGCTTCAGGTCATTGATGTGCAGCGAGTGACCCAGGGTCAGGCCGCTCAGGTCCACCTCGATGAACTCGGGCAGCTGACGGGCCAGGCAGGTGATCGCCAGCTCGGTGATGACGTGGTTGACGGTGCACTTGTCGGTCTTGACGGCCACCGAGTTCTCTTCGCCCACGAAGTGCAGCGGGATCTTCTTGGTGATCTTGGTGGTGTCATCGACGCGCTGGAAGTCGATGTGCAGCACTTGCGGCTTGTAGGGGTGCAGCTGGTAGTCGCGCAGCAGGACCTGGTCGACCTTGCCGCCCAGTTCCATCTCGAGGATGGTGCTGTGGAAGGCTTCCTTCTTCAGGGCATGGAACAGCGCGTTGTGGTCCAGCTCGATCATGGCGGGCTCGCCGGCGCCGAAGACGATGCCGGGCACCTTGCCCATATTGCGCAGGCGGCGGCTCGCTCCGGTCCCCTGCAGCGTACGCTCAAAAGCGGTGAATTTCATATCAGACTCCAAAAATGCCGAAACGCCACCATGGCGCTCCGGGGTGGAAGGCCCGCGACCAGGCTCTTCCGTACAAAAGGCGCTGTCTTACGACCGAGCCCTCTGAATCTTAGAAATTGTTGTTCTGTTCCGGTCGCGCGCAGCGCGCGGAGCCAGATCAGAAGTTGTTGTTTTGCTCCGAGAACAGCGAGGTGACCGACTCGCCGTCCGAGATGCGGCGGATGGTCTCGGCGAACAGGAAGGCCACCGACAGCTGGCGGATCTTGCCGCAGGCCTTGGCGGCGTCGGACAGCGGAATGGTGTTGCTGATCACCACCTCGTCCAGCTTCGAGCCCGAAATGCGCTCGATCGCGGGGCCCGACAGGATGGGGTGGGTGCAATAGGCGAACACGCTCTTGGCGCCGCGGTCCTTCAGCACCTCGGCCGCCTTCACCAGGGTGCCGGCGGTGTCAATCATGTCGTCCATGATCACGCAGTTGCGGCCGTCGATCTCGCCGATCACGTGCATCACTTCGGAGACGTTGGCGGCCGGACGGCGCTTGTCGATGATGGCCAGGTCGCAGCCCAGCTGCTTGGCCAGCGCGCGGGCGCGCACCACGCCGCCGACGTCGGGGCTGACCACCACCAGGTTCGAATAGTTGCGGCTCTTCAGGTCCGACAGCAGCACCGGTGACGCATAGATATTGTCGACCGGGATGTCGAAGAAGCCCTGGATCTGGTCGGCGTGCAGGTCCATCGTCAGCACGCGCTCGACGCCCACGGTCTCCAGCAGATTGGCCACCACCTTGGCCGAGATCGGCACCCGGGTGCTGCGTGGACGGCGGTCCTGGCGGGCATAGCCGAAGTAGGGGATCACGGCGGTGATGCGGCGCGCGCTGGCGCGCTTCAGCGCATCGACCATGATCAGCAGCTCCATCAGGTTCTCGTTGGTCGGCGCGCAGGTGGGCTGGATCACGAACACGTCGCGAGCACGCACGTTCTGCTGGATCTCGACGGTGACTTCGCCGTCGGAGAAGCGACCGACCACGGCCTTGCCGAGCTCGAGGCCCAGATGGGTGGCGATTTCCTGGGAGAGAACCGGATTAGCGTTGCCGGTGAAGAGGACGGTATTGAGCAGCACGGCGGCCATCCTTGGTGAAGGACCCGTGGCCAGCCAGCGCGTCCCGGGTCTTTCAAAACCAGAAACCCGCAGGGCGGGTTTCTTTCAGATCATTTGGCAGGGGAGGAAGGACTCGAACCCTCGCATGTCGGAATCAAAATCCGATGCCTTGACCAACTTGGCGACTCCCCTACACAGGACACTGCAGAGCTGCAGCACCCCAAAACTTTATCAGCCTTCGGCCCAGCCCCGCAGGGGATGCTCGGCCAGACCGCGGCATATCTTCCCAACCCAGCCGCAAGCTTGCCCTTGCAGAATCGTCGCCATGGATTGGTGCGACATGCCTTCTTCCCCACCCACCGTCGCCGTCTCCACTCTCGCGAAGACCGCGCTGCCCGAACCCGTCATCCGGCTGTTGCCGAACTGGGCTTCCAGCAACCTCAGCGCCTGGAGCACTTCGTTGCAGCTTGCCTCTGCCGGCTTCTGCAGGTCATTCCGACCAAAGCCATTCAGAAAACTTGCCACATTCGCTGCGCTTTTTGCGTCGCTGCTGTTGTGTGCAGGAAAGCCCGCTACTATAGCCACGCTTTCCGATCTTGCCAAGAGGGGGCTCGAAAAAATTTCCTTGGTGGCGATGCCGGTGGGCGGTTTGAGAACAGCGTACTGCTGGTCCGGCAGTTTGACCGGGTGCAGGATTTCGCCGATGCCCTCGACGAAGGCATTGCGGCCGCCCAGGAAGAAGGGCACGTCGGCGCCCAGCCTCAGGCCCAGCGGCAGCAGGCGCGACAGCGGCCAGTTCAGCCCCCACAGCCGGTTCAAGGCCAGCAGGGTGGACGCGGCGTCCGAGGAGCCGCCGCCCATGCCGGCGCCGGCCGGCAGGCGCTTTTCGATGTGGATGTCGGCGCCCAGGCCGATGCCGCTCTCGGCCTGCAGCAGCCTGGCGGCGCGCAGGCACAGATCGTCCTCGGGCAGGACATCGCCCTGGTCATGGCGTCGCAGCAGCCCGTCGGTGCGGCGTTCGAAATGCAGGGTGTCGGCCCAGTCGATCAGGGCGAAGATCGATTGCAGCAGGTGATAGCCGTCGGGTCGCTTGCCCACCACGTGCAGAAAGAGGTTGAGCTTGGCGGGAGCCGGGACGTCGTAGAGCGCTTGCATGAACAAAGATCAGGGGTCGAGCCGCGCGCGCAGGGTCACGGTCGGTTCGGTGGGGCGGGTGGCGACGATCAGGCCGTCGCCGGTGCGGGAGAGGTCGATCTGCCAGCCCAGCTGGGCGAAGCCCTGGGCCGGTGCCTTCAGCGGCGCACTCGCGGCCTGCGGCCAGGGGCGGCCGCGCAACCAGTCGAACAGCGCGGCCACGGGCACGGCCTCGCCCAGCATCTCGCGGGTCAGTGCATCCAGATCCTCGAAGCGGCGCTGGTCGGTGGGCGTTTGCAGCATGACCTCACGGGCGCTCCAGCGCGCCCGCGCGACCAGGCTGCCCAGCGGCGTGCTGAGCTCCAGGCGGCCGGCCGCGGGCGAGCCCAGCAGCTCGAAGGCGGCGTTGCCGCCCTCGGTGCGGGTTGCGCCGCTGACCTGCACCGACAGCCGGCCCGACAGGCGCAGATCGCCTTCGGCGGCCTCGGGCGGGGCCTCGCGCTGCAGATTGGCGCAGCCGCCCAGGAAGACCGCCAGCGCCAGGCCGGCGGCGAGCATCGACCTCATTGACCCGCCTTCAGGCGCTGGCGCGTCTCGCGCAGGGCCTCGTTCTTCGGGTCGCGCTTGGCGCCCTCGCCCCACACCTTGCGGGCCTCGTCCTGCTGGCCGCTGACCCACAGCACCTCGCCCAGATGGGCGGCGATCTCGGCGTCCGGGCGCGACCGATAGGCCTGGCGCAACAGGCGCAGCGCCTCCTGGTGGTTGCCCATGCGGAACTCGACCCAGCCCAGGCTGTCGACGATGAAGGGCTCGCTGGGCGCGTATTGCAGCGCCTTGGCGATCAGGGTCTTGGCCTCGTCCAGGCGCGTGTTGCGCTCGGCCAGCGAATAGCCCAGCGCGTTGTAGGCGTGGTAATGCTCGGGCTTGAGCTCCATGACCTTGCGCAACAGCTGCTCCATCGGTTCCAGGCGACCCAGTTTCTCGGCCATCATGGCCTGCTCGTAGAGGATGTCGGCATCGCCCGGGAAGCGCGTGGCGGCCCGCTCCAGCACCGCATGGGCGGCTTCCCACTGACGCACCTCGCGCAGCAGCTGCGATTCGGCCATCAGCTTGGCGCGCAGATCCTCGTCGCGCTCGCCGGGCAGGGCCTGCAGCAGCGCGCGCGCCTTGGCCACCTGGCCCTGGCGAGCCATCAGGCTGGCGCGGCGGTAGCTGACCTCCAGCTGGCGCTGCGGCGCATCGACCTTGGCCAGCCAGCTTTCGGCCATCTTCAGGTCGCCGCGCATCTCGGCCGCCTGCGCCAGCAGCAGCCAGGCCTGCTGGCGCGAATCCTTCAGCGCCTCGGCGCTCTCGGCGCTCGTGCCGTCCAGGCGGCTCAGGAAATTCTGCAGGGCCTTCTCGGCCGCTTCGGGGTGACGCAGGTCCAGCTCCAGCGCGCCCAGCGCATACCAGGCCTGGGCATTGTCCGGCGAGGCCAGCGTGACGATGCGGAACTCGCGCGCCGCATCGGCCGCGCGCTGGGCGCGGGCCAGGGTGCGGCCATAGGCCAGGCGCAGCGCATGGTGGTCGGGCTGCGCCTGCAGCCGCTCGGTGATCAGGTTTTCGGCCTCGGCCCGGGCGGGCATCAGGTCCAGCGCCAGCAGCAGCGGCTCGTCGGCCTGCGGGAATTCCTTGGCCGCGGTGCGCGCCAGGGCCAGGGCCTTGTCGTTCTCGTCGGCGCTCAGCGCCATGCGGCTCTGCACCAGCAGGGCCATCAGCCTTGTCGGCGGCTGTTGGGCCGCGGCCTCCAGCACCGGCTCCAGCACCTCGTAGACCTTCTTGGGTTCGGGCGTGCGCTGGAACAGGCGCGGCAGCGAGGCCAGCACGCCGCTGCGCTGGGCTTCCGGCGTCAGGGTCAGCAGGCTGCGCAGCGGCGCGGCCACCTCGGCCGGGCGATTCAGCGCGGCCAGCAGCTGGATCACCATCTGGTTGGCCTCGATCGATTCGGGCACGGCCTCGCGCCAGCCACGGGCCGCGATCAGGGCCTGGTCGCCGGCGCGGGCCTGCAGCGCGATATTGACGACGCGGCGATAGAGCTCGCTGTCGCCGGTGCGGCGCGCCGCATCCAGCAGCACCTGGAAGGCCACGCCGGGCTGACCGGAGCGCAGCTCCATCTCGCCAACCAGCAGCTGGTAGAACAGCGGGGCATCGAGTTCGGAATTCGAGGGCGTCGCGGCGCTGGCCGCGCTGGCGGCCTGCGCCTGGGCCGGGCTCAGCAGGGCCAGCAGGCCGGCGGCGGCCAGGGCGGCGAGGGTGGACTTGGGCATGTGGGCTCCTGAGATGGCCGCCGCATGATGCGGACGCCACATTGCTGGATTGTTGACCATTCTAGGAAGCCGCCCCGACGCCGATGGGCAATTCCCTGGGCCTTTATCATGCCGGTCATGCCCGAGTTGCCCGAAGTCGAAGTCACCCGCCTGAGCTTTGCCTCCGCCATCGAGGGGGCCGAGGTGCTGGAGCTGAGGCTGGGCAAACCGCTGCGCTGGCCGCTGGGCGTCGACCAGGACGAGTTGCTGGGCAGCGTGGTCGGCCCGACGCAGCGGCGTGGCAAATACCTGTGGCTGCCGCTGGCACAAGCGCGCGGCCAGGGCGGCTTGCTGCTGCATCTGGGCATGTCGGGCTCGCTCGCCTTCACGGCACGCGACTCGGCGCCGGGGCCGCACGACCATTTCGACCTGCGTACCAGCCGCGGCCTGCTGCGCCTGCACGACCCGCGGCGCTTCGGCGCGGTGGTCTGGTCCGAGGGCCTGGACCGCGGGCCGGCGGCCAAGCTGCTGGCCGGGCTGGGGCTGGAGCCCTTCGATCCGCGCTTCGACGGCAGGCATCTGAAGGCCGGTCTGTCCGGCCGCCGCGTCGCGGTCAAGCAGGCCCTGCTGGCCGGCGATATCGTGGTCGGTGCCGGCAATATCTACGCCTGCGAGGCGCTGTTCCGCGCGGGCATCGACCCGCGCATGCCGGCCCACAAGCTCAGCGGCCCGCGCTGCGAGCGCCTGGCGCGCGCCGTGCGCGAGGTGCTGGGCCAGGCCCTGCAGGCCGGCGGCACCACCTTGCGCGACTTCCGCGACGCCCATGGCGTGGCCGGCAGCTTCCAGATGCAGGCCCAGGTCTATGGCCGCGAGGGCGAGCCCTGCCGAGTCTGCGCCACGCCGATCCGCCGCATCCTGCAGGGCCAGCGTTCGACATTTTTCTGCCCTTCATGCCAAAAGAAATAACGCTGCCCCGGGACTTTGCCGCGCTGCTGGTGGCCTGGCAGCGCCAGCATGGCCGCCACGAGCTGCCCTGGCAGCAGACCCGCGATCCCTACCGCGTCTGGCTGTCGGAGATCATGCTGCAGCAGACCCAGGTGACGACGGTGCTGGGCTATTACCAGCGCTTTCTGCAGCGCTTCCCGACCGTGGCCGCGTTGGCGGCCGCACCGCTGGACGAGGTGCTGGCGCTCTGGGCCGGGCTGGGCTACTACAGCCGGGCGCGCAATCTGCATCGCTGCGCCCAGGCGGTCGCGCAGCAGCACAGTGGCGAGTTCCCGCGCAGCGCCGCCGAATTGCAGGAACTGCCGGGCATCGGCCGTTCCACCGCGGCGGCCGTGGCGGCCTTCTGCTTCGACGAGCGCGTCGCGATCCTGGACGGCAATGTCAAGCGCGTGCTGTCGCGCGTGCTGGCCTTCGACGGCGATCTGGCCAGCAGCGCCGAGGAAAAGAAGCTCTGGATCCATGCCCAGGCCCTGCTGCCGGGCGCGCCCGACATGAGCGCCTACACCCAGGGCCTGATGGACCTGGGCGCCAGCCTGTGCGCGACGCGTTCGCCGCAATGCCTGCTGTGCCCGCTCAGCGAGCTGTGCCGCGGCCGCGCCGAGGGCGAGCCGACGTTCTATCCGGTCAAGACCAAGAAGCTCAAGCGCGGCCGGCGCGAGAACTGGTGGCTGTGGCTCGAGCATGAGGGGCGCGTCTGGTTGCAGCAGCGGCCCGCCACCGGCGTCTGGGCCGGGCTGTGGACCCTGCCGCTGTTCGACGATGAGGCCGCGCTGGCGGCCCAGGCCCGCGCGCTGAGCACCGAGCTGGAGGTGATGCCGCGCGTCGAGCATGCGCTGACGCATTTCGACTGGGTGCTGCATCCGCGCCGCGCCGAACTGGCCCATGCCGCCGCGCCGGGCGAGGGGCGCTGGGTGGCGCGGGAGAAACTGGCGGACTATGCGCTGCCGGCCCCATTGAAACGCCTGATCGGCTAGGCGTATGCTTCGCCACCCAAGTTCCGCCGTTGGTTTGCAAGCATGAAGCCCCTGGTCAAAAGCGCCATCGAATCCGCCCTGATCGCCCTCCTGGTGGCCGCCGGCTGCCTCTGGTTCCTGATCTCGGCCGGCACCGCCGACGAGGTCAACAACGCCAAGATGGCGCTGCTCGGCCTCGGCCTGGCGGCCAGCCTGATCGCGCACCTGACCTATATGGGCCTGGCCCTCAAGCGCGACGGCCGCCCGCTGCTGGGCTGGATGGTCGGCTTGGTGCTGCTGTTCCCCATCGTCACCATCGTGGCGCTGGTGCTGATGTCCGCGCGCGACGAGGAGTCCCGGACGGCCTGACGCCGGGAGCGTCCCCTTGAGGGGGCGGGGAGGGCGGTCCTTATTTGGCGTCCAGCTCGCGGTGTCGCTTCAGCACATGGCCGTGGCTGGCGAACTGGCGGGCCAGGGTCTCGACCAGATAGACCGAGCGGTGCTGGCCGCCGGTGCAGCCGATCGCCACCGTCAGGTAGCTGCGCTGGTCGGCCGCGAAACTTGGCAGCCACTGGCGCAGGAAGCCGCTGATCTGGCCCACCATCAGCCTGACCTCGGGCTGCTCGGCCAGATAGTCGGCCACCGGGGCGTCGCGCCCGGTCAGCGGCCGCAGCTCGCGGTCGTAATAGGGGTTGGGCAGCACGCGCACGTCGAACACGAAGTCCGCGTCGCTGGGCACGCCATGCTTGAAGGCGAAGGATTCGAACACCAGGGTCAGCGCGCCGCCGGTGGCCGAGACCAGGTCGCGCACCCAGGCGCGCAGCTGGGCGGCGCGCAGCAGGCTGGTGTCGATCACGGTGGATTCGGTGCGCAGCGCGGCGAGCAGCTCGCGCTCCAGCGTGATGGCGTCCAGCAGCACGCGGTGCGCGTCCGCGCCATCGCCATGTAGCTCGCTGCGCAGCGGATGCGGGCGGCGGGTCTCGGAGAAGCGGCGTATCAGCGCGTCGTTGTTGGCGTCCAGGAAGATCGAGCGCACCAGCACCCCTTCGCTGCGCAGGCGCTTGATCAGCGGCAGCAGATGGGGCAGGGAGCCTTCGCTGCGCACGTCCATTGCGATTGCGAGGCGCCGCGCGCCGCGCTGCTGCTCCAGGGCCAGGAATTCCAGCAGCAGCTCGGGCGGCAGGTTGTCGACACAGAAGAAGCCGGCGTCCTCCAGCGCATGCATGGCCACCGACTTGCCGCCACCGGACATGCCGGTGACCAGCACCACCTCGCGTTGATTGCCGGCGGTGGGCGCGCTCACGAGCGGGCCCTCCGGGGGCGCGGTGCCGCATCGGTGGCCGAGAGCGCCAGCATCTCCTGCGCATGGGCCAGGCTGGCCGAGGAGAGGCGTTCGCCGCCCAGCATGCGGGCGATCTCCTGCACGCGCGTCTCGCCGGTCACCGGCCGCACGTCGCTGGCCGTGGCGCCGTCGCGCAGCGCCTTGGCCACGACGAAGTGATGGTCGGCGCAGGCCGCCACCTGGGGCAGGTGGGTGACGGCCAGCACCTGGCGTTCGCGCCCCAGCTGCTTCATCAGCCGGCCCACGGTCTCGGCCACCGCACCGCCGACGCCGGCGTCGATCTCGTCGAAGATCAAGGTGCCCGCGCCGGTGCCTTCGCCTCGCTCCAGCTGGCAGGTCGTCACCGCGATCGCCAGCGCGATGCGCGAGAGTTCGCCGCCGGAGGCCACCTTGGCCAGCGGGCGCGGCGTGCTGCCGGCATGCCCCGCCACCATGAACTCGGCGCTTTCAAGGCCGAAGCTCTGCGGCTCGGCCTGCGGCAGCAGCGCCACCTCGAAGGTGCCGCCGGCCATGCCCAGCTGCTGCATGGCCTGCGTGACGGCGGCCGCCAGCGCGGGTGCGGCCTTGGCCCGCGCCTTGCCGACGCGCTGGGCCTCGCGCTCGTAGGCGGCGCGCGCCTCGGCGAGCGTGCGCTCCAGCGTGGCCAGGTCGCCGGCCTCGTCCAGCGCCTGCAGCTCGGACTTCCATTGTTGATGCAGGGCCGGCAGTTCGGCGCCGGGGCGGCGGTAGCGGCGCGCCAGCGCCATCCAGGCCGACAGGCGCTCGTCCAGTTCGGCCAGGCGCTCCGGCTCCATTTCGGCGCCGTGTAGATAGTTGTTGAGCGTGTGCGCCGCGTCCTGCAGCTGGGCCTGCGCCCCCTGCAGGGCCTCGATGGCCGGGGCCAGGCGGGTGTCGTACCCGACCACGTCCCGTAGCTTGTCCAGCGCCTGCTCGGTCAGGCTCTCGGCGTTCTGCTCGGCTTCGCCGATGGCGTCGGCGGCGGCGCGCGCCGCTTCCATCAGGGAGGCGGCATGCGAGAGGCGCTGATGCTCGGCATTCAGCTCGTCCCATTCGTCGACGCCGGGCGCGAGGCGGCCGATTTCTTCGAGCTGCCAGGCCAGGCGTTCGCGCTCGCGGGCCAGTTCGCCGCTGCGGGTCTGGGCCGCCTCCAGCCGGTCGGCGGCCAGCTTCCAGGCGCCATGGGCCTGGGCCAGCGGCGCGCCGTCCAGCTGGGCGAAGGCGTCCAGCAGGGCGCGCACCGAGGCCGGGCGGGTCAGGCCCTGCCAGGCATGCTGGCCATGGATGTCCAGCAGGCTGTCGGCCAGCTCGCGCAGCTGGGTCACGGTGGCCACGCTGCCGTTGATCCAGGCGCGGCTCTTGCCTTGGATGTCGATCACGCGGCGCAGCAGCAGGGTCTCGGCCTCGCGCTCGAAGCCGGCCTCCTCGAGCCAGGCGGCGAGGCTCTCCGGGCTGTCGAACTCGGCCGTGATCTCGGCGCGGGAGGCTCCCTCACGCACCACGCCGGCGTCGCCGCGGCTGCCCAGCGCGAGCTGCAGCGCGTCGATCAGGATCGACTTGCCGGCGCCGGTCTCGCCGGTCAGCACGGCGAAGCCGCCATTGAAATCAAGCTCCAGGGCCGGCACGATGACGAAATCGCGCAGGCTCAAACGCCTAAGCATCACAGCTCTCCATGCCGACAGGCGGCGTGCTCGTTGCAGTTGCACGGCCGCAGGCCGCAGGCCGCTGGGGGGCGGGCCATCAGCTCACTCCCTCGTACCAGCGCAGCTTGCGGCGCAGCGTCGCGTAATAGCTCCAGCCCTTGGGGTGCAGGAAGCAGACCTTGTGCGCCGAGCGGCGCACCGTGATGCGGTCGCCGTGCAGCAGGCTGGCCAGGCTCTGCATATCGAAATTGACGCTGGCATCGCGGCCCGCGACGATCTCCAACCGCACCTCGCCCGAGTCCGGCAGCACGATGGGCCGGTTCGACAGCGCATGCGAGGCGATCGGCACCAGGATCCAGCCGGCGATGCTGGGGTGCAGGATGGGCCCGCCGGACGACAGCGAATAGGCGGTGGAGCCGGTGGGGGAGGCGACGATCACGCCGTCGGCGCGCATATTGGCGACGAACTCCTCGCCCACGTCCACCTTCAGCTCCACCATCGAGGCGGTGGCGCCGCGGCTGACCACCACATCGTTGAGCGCCAGACCCTCGAAGATCACCTCGCCGTCGCGCCAGACAGCGCCTTCCAGCATCGCGCGCTGTTCCTTCTCGTAGTCGCCGGCCAGGATCGGCGCCAGTGCCTCGCGGAAGCGTTCGAAGGAAATGTCGGTGATGAAGCCCAGCCGCCCCTGGTTGATGCCCACCAGCGGGGTGCCATGTCTTGCCATGTCGCGGGCGAAGCCCAGCATGGTGCCGTCGCCGCCGACCACGATGGCCAGATCGCACTGCGCGCCCATCTCCTCGTTCGAGAGGGCCGGGTAATCGGTGATGCCGGTGTTCTCGGCGGTGTCGCGTTCCAGGGAAACATCCAATCCCTGAGCGGCCACGAATTCGGCAATCTCCTCTAGAACCGGGCGTATGCCGCGAGCCTGGTGCTTGCCCACGATGGCCGCATGCAGAAAGGACTTGGGAGGAGGATTGACCATGCGCAGAATTACACCACAGCGATGTGAATACCCGCTGACCGATGGCCGCCTGTCCGTACAATGAAACAATGCTCGACGAGCGCTCCAAATCCCTGCTGAAGATCCTGGTCGAACGCTATATCGCGGACGGCCAGCCCGTGGGTTCGCGCACGCTGTCCAAGGCCTCCGGCCTGGAGTTGAGCCCGGCCACGATCCGCAACGTGATGGCCGACCTGGAGGAGCTGGGTCTGATCGCCAGCCCGCACACCAGCGCCGGCCGCATCCCGACCGCGCGCGGCTACCGGCTCTTCGTCGACACCATGCTGACGGCCCAGCACAGCATCGTGGGCGCGGACTCGCGGCCGATCGACACCCAGCAGTTGCTGCCCGACCAGCCGCAGCGCGTGATCGCCAGCGCGGCCCAACTGCTGTCCAACCTGTCCAGCTTCGTCGGCGTCGTGACCGCGCCGCGCAAGCCCAGCGTGTTCCACCACATCGAGTTCCTGCGTCTGGGCGAGCGCCGCGTGCTGGTGATCATGGTGTCGCCCGACGGCGATGTGCAGAACCGCGTGATCTTCACCACCCAGGACCTGAGCCAGCCCGAACTGGCCGAGGCCAGCAACCGGCTCAATGCCCACTATGCCGGGCTCAGCCTGGAGGCCGTGCGCGAACGGCTGAAGAGCGAGGTGGATGCGCTGCACGGCGAAATCGCCCAGCTGATGAGTGCGGCCGTGCAGGTGGGCACCGAGGCGCTGGAGCATGAGGAGGATCGCGTCGTCGTCTCCGGCGAACGCAATCTGCTGACCGTGCAGGACTTCAGCCACGACATGGGCAGCCTGCGGCGCCTGTTCGACCTGTTCGAGCAGAAGACCCAGCTGATGCGCCTGCTGGACATGTCCAGCCGCGCCGAGGGCGTGCGCATCTACATCGGCGGCGAGAGCCAAGTGGTGCCCTACGAAGAACTGTCCATCGTCTCGGCCCCCTACGAGATCGACGGCCAGGTGGTCGGTACCCTGGGCGTGATCGGCCCGACGCGCATGGCCTACGACCGCATGATCCAGATCGTGGACATCACCTCGCGGATGGTCAGCAACGCGCTGTCGCAGAAGTAGCGCCCCCCGCTGAGCCCGGGAAACCAGCGCATACAATCCGCGCTCGCCGGCCGCAGGGCCGGTTCCCATCCCAGGGGCCGTTAGCTCAGTTGGTTAGAGCAGAGGACTCATAATCCTTTGGTCACAGGTTCAAGTCCTGTACGGCCTACCAAGTTTTCATGGGGCATTGCCAGCAAGTGGCTGCCCACGCGCGCAGCTGCCACCTGATTGGCCCTTGGCCGGGCGGCTGGTGATGGTTCTGGGGAGGCAAGACGTGCCCCTTTGCAACACGCGGCGGGGATTGCGGAGCAAGAGCGACCCGTCTGGTTGCCATTCCGCGGTTCCCGTCCAGCTCTTGACGACGTTTCCCCGGAAGACCTTGACGAGCGACCTCCCGACCGTCGCAATGTGATTGCGAGCGGCGGCGAGGATGTGGGATTCAAGCTGCTTCACCCCTGTCGCACGATTCAATCGGCACGGTGGCTCGGTTCTACTTCGGCGCCGACCGCCCAGGCCCTGACCAGCAGCTCGCCGCTGCCCGGCACGCGGAACAGCTCGGCGTCGATCAGCTCGACCGGCTCGCCGCTGGCCAGGCGCCACTGCTTGGCGCCAGGGTAGCTGCGCCGGCCGCGGGGCGTCATCACGGAGGTGTAGTAGCGGCACTCCAGTACGACGACGCTGCGGTCGTCCTCGCCGGCACAGACCAGGCGGCGCAGCACCTTGTTGCTGTGGCGCGTGTCCTGGGTTGCCTGGGTCGTCCGGGCCATGGCGGCGGTCTCGCGTGTCAGGAGGCGGCGCCGGCCACGCGGTAGCTGGACGGATCCACGCCGTAGGCGCTCTTGAAGGCCTGCCAGAAGTAGCTGCGGCTGCGATAGCCCAGCTGCAGGCTGATCGCCTTGATCGGCTGGTCGGTGTGGCGCAGCAGCTCCTGCGCCCTGCGCAGCCGCAGCGTTTTCAGGAAGGCGATCGGCGAGCTGCCGTAGGCGCGCGCGAAGGACTGGTGGAAGCTCGTGCGGCTCATGCCGGCGATGTCGGCCAGGCTGTCCACTGTGTGGGCGCGGGCGGGCTCGTCGAGCATGCGCTCCATCGCCCGGGCCAGGCGCTCGGCGTGGCGCGGGTCGCCCTGACCGGTCGGCGTGCGCATCGACGGGCAGGGATGCCGGCGCAGCACGGCCGTGACCAGGCGCCTGGCGATGCAGTCGACGATGCAGGCCGCGCCGGCCTCGGCCGAGGCGGACTCCGCCAGCAGCTCGCCCGCGGCGGTGCGCAGCAGCTCGGTGCCGCCGATGTCCACGCCCACCGGGGCGCCGCCGGCGAACAGCTCCCGGCCGTCGCGCAACCGGGCGTGCACACCGGCATGCACCAGGCGCAGCGCGGGCATGTCGGCGCCGCCCGCGTCGCGCACCCGGCCGCCGGCGCCCGGCGCCAGGGTCAGGCTGCCGGCCGCCAGCCGCAGGGTGCCGGCCCGCTGCGTGGCCAGCTCGGCGCGGCCCTCGGCGACGACCAGCAGCGTCAGCGGGCGCCCATGCTCGGGCAGTGGCGTCCAGGCCGCGGGCGCGTGCAGCGCTGCGAATGGCTGCGCGCCGACTTCCAGCCGCTGCAGCATGCTTTCAAGAGAGGGCAAGGGCGAAGGGTTGGTCATCGCTTTCGACTGCATTGCGGCGATTCCTTATTATCCATAAAAATAGCGTACTAATAAATAGATCAATAAAGAACGCCGTGCGAATCAAATGAGACGGCGTGCTCCCTATCGTGGAGGCCTTGGTCAACTCGCACACCGGAGCATTGCGATGAAGAGCACGAAAACGAACCCCGGCGCGCTGCTGCGCGCCACGCTGCTGGGCGCGGCCTTGCTGGCGGCTGGCGCCGCCGGCGCGGCCCCCAAGGCCTATGCCGACCCGGCCAAGCCGGCGCTGCCGGCCTCGACCTTCCAATGGGATCTGAGTCGGACCGCCGTGGTCGTGATCGATCCGCAGGTGGATTTCATGAGCCCCAAGGGCAAGGGCTGGCCCATCTTCGGCGAAAGCGTCGCCGAGCAGAACCTGGTGCCCAATCTGCAGCGCCTGCTGGCGGCCTCCAAGCGCGCCGGCGTCACGGTCGCGATCTCGCCGCACTACTACTACCCGCACGATCACGAGTGGAAGCATGCGGGTCCGGCCGAGATCGTCCAGCACCAGCTGGGGATGTTCGACCGCAAGGGTGCGCTGACGCTGGACGGCTTCCGTGACTCGGGCGCCGACTATATGCCCGAGCTCAAGCCCTATATCGAGGACGGCAAGACGCTGATCGCCTCGCCCCACAAGCTCTACGGCCCGCAGAGCAACGACGTGATGCTGCAGCTGCGCAAGCAGCGCGTTGACAAGATCATCCTGGCCGGCATGGCCTCGAACCTGTGTGTCGAGTCGCACCTGCGCGAGTTCCTGGAGCGCGGCTTCGAGGTCGTGGTGGTGCGCGACGCGATCGCCGGCCCCAAGCTGCCCGACGGCGACGGCTACCACAGCGCGCTGGTCAACTTCCGCTACATCGCCAGCGGCCTGCTGAGCACCGACGAGGTGCTGGCCAAGCTCGAGAAGCGCTGAGCCGCGTTCGGGCCGCGTGCCGGCCGAGGGCTCGCGGCCCGTTCCGCGGCCAGGCGCTCGGCCAGCCGGCGCTGGCCTGGCCGGCGCCAGCCTGTGCCGGCACCACGGCGGGCAGCGATTCGTGCATCGGGTCGGCCTCCGCGGCATCCGGCTCGATGCGGTAGCCGATGGCGCGGAACGGCGGCAAGGGCGATGTCGTGACCCCCTCGACCGGCGGACCCGTCCGGTCCCTGGAACAAGGCGTCCGGCTCCTGCGAGGGCAGGGCCGGCTCGGCATGAAGAGAGGTGGCCCCGTCGTCTACTTGTGGCCCTCCACCGGCGTCAGCACCGGCGCCCCCTTGCGCTTGAGCAGCACCACGACGAAGCGCGCCGGCGCGCTGCTGCTGGCGTTGCGGCCGACGACGTGGATGTCCTTCGGGCCTTCGTAGAAGGTCTCGCCGGCATTCACCGTCACCAGCGGGCCGCCCTTGAGCTGCATCTGGATCGTGCCCTCAAGCACGTACACCAGGGCATGCGCATCATGCCTGTGCACCATGTCCTGCGCGCCCGGTGGGTAGGACACCTCGAGCATCATGGCCTCCTTGCCTGGATAGTCCGCCAGGGGCTTGACCATCAGTTCCTTCACCTCGGCATGCGGGGCAGCATGGGCGGCGCCGGCGCCCAGCAATGCACCGCACAGCAGGGCGGCGACGGGCCAAAGCAGATTCGTCTTCCTCATCGGGGTTCCTTTCGGGATCGGGTGGTTGTCGCGGCAGGGGCCCGCCCGGGTCCCTGCCAGAAGAGCGCCGCGCGCGGCGCTTCCCACTCAAGACGTTTGGTGCCGCCGCTTTGTGACGGGGCGTGACCCGCCCTTGCACGGGACGGGTCTTCGCACCCCGGCGGTCTCATGGCTTGTAGGCGATGACCTCGATCTCGACCTTGGTCCCGGCCATGTTGGTCGCCTGCATTGTCGAGCGCGTCGGCTTGTTTCCAGGGAAGAACTCGCTGTAAACGCGATTGAACTCAGCGAAATCACCGGCGTCGTCGAGCCAGACCATGGTCTTCACCACGTCCTCGAGCGTGCAGCCGGCCAAGGCAAGTGCACGAGCGACATTCCTCATCGTCTGGCGCGTGTGGGCTTCAATGTTCCCGGCGATGACATTGCCGTCTTCGTCCCTGGCGACCTGGCCACCCACAAATACAAAACCGCCGGCCTTGGTCGCCAATGAGCGCGGCAATGTTCGTGTGCCCGGATTGCTCTCTTCAAAGAACTCAATCGTCATGTCGCTCTCCTTCGGCGAAGGGCTCATCGGGCCCCGTGCGACCGTCCATGAACGCCATGGCGTCCGCGTCGAACCCGCAGCATTGGTCCGCCCGCGGGAAGGAGCATAGTTCGCGTTGGCTCCCGTGCGTGAACGGGAGTCGGCAGGGATGGTGAGGCCCAGGGAAACGCCGATCAACAACCCGGCGCTGGGTCGCCCCGTGCACCTATGAGGGCATGGTTCACGGCTGGCTCACGGCAGGTCTAGCCCCATGAGCCAGCTTGGCCAGTGGGTCCGGCCGCACGAAACGGAGGTTCGGTGGCGGCGTGTTGTCGCTGCCCCGGTTGGGCGCTTCCGTGGAGGACGGCATCGGCAACTCGGCGATGGAGATGCCGCGATGACGGGGGTCTGCGCTGCTTGATGTCGGCCAAGGCGGGCCAGCAGGCCAGCGCTCGGGCTCGAACCGGGCGCCCGTGATCAGACTGCCGGCAGTGGCCCGCATCGCGGGGCGCCGCCGGCTTCTCCGCTCAGTGGTTACTGTTCAGCAGGGCCAGTTCGCCCGTTGCGCGGGCACGCTGCAGTTCCGCATAGACTTCCGCGCGGCTGCGGGTCGAACCGGCACCGACCCGGACCGGATCGACTTCCCGGTCGTTCCAGGCCAGTTCGCCACTTTGGCGTGCGCGCTGCAACTCGGCGACAACGGCGACACGGCTGGTCTGAGGCGCCTGGATCTTCACGGCCTGGCGTGCGGCGATCGTGGCCTCGCGACCGGTGTCGGCGGAACTGCCACCGTCGGCCAGCGCAGCGCCGGCGGTCAGGAGGCTCAGGGCAATCACGGTCAGCTTCTTCATGATGGGTTCCTTTGGTAGAGGTTTTGGACTTGCCGGTCTGTGCCGCTGTCCATGGGCTCTACTGTGGAGCCTGATCGTCGATCGATAAATCAGCGGCAGTTCAATGCACTGTTCGCGATTTCGAGATGATGGTGGCGTGAGGCGGCGCGGCGGGCCGAGACGCCGCCCGTCATCGTCGGCAGCGACCAGGGGGTCTCGTTCCCGCTGCGCTGGGTCGAGGCCTACGGGCCGGCCCCGTCATGCCATGCTCGTCACGCCGCTCCGCGGCGGCTCGGGCGGCGACTCGGGGGCCGGGTTGCGGTTGCTGGCCGATGCGGCGGCGGCGTCGGGCGTGTGCAGCGGGCCCGTGCGCGCGCCGGAGATCATTTCCTTCAGCCAGGTGAGCAGGGCCGTCGTGTAGGCGCGCTGGCTGCCTTCCTGCGTCAGGCCGTGATCGGCGCCGCGCAGGCAGCGGTAGGTCAGCGAGAGGCTGCGCGTCGAGGCCTCGCGGTAGCTGGCCAGCACGGAGGCCGGCACGATGTCGTCGAACTCCGATTCGATCAGCAGCATGTCGCCATCGAACTTGTGGCAGGCCTGCAGGGCGCGGTTGTCCGCGGCGCGCACCAGGGTGCGGCGGTAATTGGGCAGGTCCTGGTTCTTGCTCAACTGCAGCTTGGGCAGCTCCCAGTCGCTGTCGCGGTAGAGCGCGGGCGCGCGCAGCGCCAGCCAGCGCACCGGCCGCATGGTGCTGAGGATCGCGGCCAGGTAGGCGCCGTAGCTGCTGCCGACCACGGCAATGGCATGGGTGTCGACATGCGCGCGCTGCACCAGGCGGTCGTAGGCCGCCAGCACATCGTTGAGATTGCTCTCGCGCGACACGGTCTCGAACTGCGGCCGGGTCAGGGCATGGCCGCGTAGATCGAAGGTCAGGCAAATGCAACCGAGGGCGGCGACGGCGCGCGCGCGCGCCAGGTACTGCTGCTGGCAGCCGCCCCAGCCATGCACGAACAGCACGCCCGGCAGCAGGGTCCCCGGGGTCACGAAGGTGCCGGCGATGTGTCCGGTACCGACGCCGATCTCCACCGTTTCCTCATGCGTAGACATCGGGCAGCACCTCCGCATACTTGGTCAGCCGGCCCGCCTGCGGGTCGCTGCCGTCATACAGCAGCCGGCTGCCGGGCGGCGGCACATGCTCGCCGCGATGGTAGATCTCGTGCGTCGAGGCCTGCACGCGCTGCAGCGAGGGCTTGGCCTTGAAGGCGAGCAGGGCCGCCACCTCGGCGCCGCTGGCGCCGCCGATGCGCCAGGACTGCTCCAGCACGCCCGAGAGGCGGGCGCCCCACGCGTCCGGCCCCTGGGCAATGTCGTAATTGACCCGCGAGGCGAACAGGCCGGGAAACGCGGCATGGGTGGCCTTGTGATAGGCGATGGCCTGCTGCACCGCCAGCCGCACCTCGAAGGCCAGCGGCAGGCGCAGCAGCGCGTCGAAGTCGCCGCGCACCAGGTCCAGCGACGAGCCGCCGTAGACCTCGTGGCCATGGTGGTTGCGCGTCAGCCGCTGCGTGCCGATATAGGACGCGACCCAGCGGCCCGCCACGTTCACCCGGCCGACGCTGAGCGTCGTGACGGTTTCGAGATTGCGTTCCAGCACCCAGCCATGGCGCAGCAGCAGGGCGGGATCGATGGCCGCCAGCCGGGCCTCGAACTCGTCCAGATCGCGCACCACGGACTGGCCCGCGCCCCCCACGCCCAGCGCGCTCTTCAGCCGCAGCGGCCCGGCGGGCAGCAGCCGCCGCGCGGCCAGGCGCGCATCCTCCGGCGTGAACACCGAGAAGCCCGGCAAGGTGGCGGGTTGCAGCGCGGCGCCCAGCTCCGGCGCCCAGCCCACCGGGGCCAGCGCGGACCGGCGCACCAGCGGATGCGTGATCACCTTGGTGGCGACGAAGGGCCAGGGTGCCACGCCGCCGAACAGCTGGCCGATGCCGCGTATACCCAGGCGCCGCACCTCGGCGGGGTCGCACAGCGTGTCGTCGGGCACCAGGTAAAGAGGCTGCAGCGTGGCGGGGTCGCCGGGGCCGACGGAGCCGGCGAATTCGCGCTCCAGCAACTCGGCCAGCCATTCGGCCACCATGGCCTTGCTGCGCTGGTCGTGGCTCGGCGGCCGGGCGCCGCCATCGCAGCGGTAGAAGGCCACGGGCGGTCCGCGCAGCGCCGCCACCAGGCCGGGGCCGTGCAAGGAGCGAACCGAGGGGGTGGCGAGGCTGGTCGGCATGGCGGGCGGTCCTGTTGGGTGCGGCAAAACGATCGGGCGGGACGACACCGGCGCGCGCCCGCTGCGAGGCTCTTTTATCCGCCAGCGGCCAGCCCCGAGCCATCGGCCGTGGCGCCGCCCGCTTGTCAGACTTGCCCGACGCGCGCCGCCCGGCGCCACGCTCACCATCGATAGGCCAGCGAGGCCACCGCCCGGCGCTGGCTGCCGTACCAGCAGTCGCCGCGCTCCAGGCAGGTCGCGATATAGGTCTTGTCGCCGACATTGGCGATGTTCAGCGCCGCATGCCAGGGGCCCCGGTCCCAGGAGACCATCAGGTCCACCAGCGTGTAGGACGGCGTGGTCGTGATGTCCACGCCGTCGCTGGTCTTGCCCACATAGCGCAGGCCGGCACCGGCCTTGAAACCGCTCAGGCCGTAGGCGTCGAGCCGGTGCAGGGCCCATAGCGAGGCCGAATGCCTGGGGATGCCGCTGAGCTGCTTGTCCAGGTAGCGGACGTCCTCGCTGCTGACCTCGGACTGGCGCGCGTCCATATGGCTGTAGCTGGCGATCAGGTCCCAGGCGCGCAGGCTGGCGTTCAGCTCGAGCTCCAGCCCCTTCACCTTCACCTTGCCGCGCTGCACCGAGAAGCCGACATTCAGCGGGTCGGTGCTGAGGCGGTTCGTTTCCTCCAGCTGGTAGAGCGCGGCGGCGGCCGTGATGTTGCGATTTCCCGGGGCCCATTTCAGGCCGGCCTCCACCTGCTTGCCGCGCTTGGGTTTGAAGGCCTTGCCGGCGGCGTCGGTGCCGCCCACCGGCTCGAAGGACTCCGAGTAGCTGGCATAGGGCGACCAGCCGCCGTCCATCAGGTGCACCAGGCCCAGGTTCTTCGAGCTGGCCGAGTCCTTCCGAGCGTCGCCGCTGCGCGCCTTGTCGTGGCGCAGGCCGGCCACCAGCACCCATTGCTGGCCGAACTTGATCTGGTCCTGGGCGATCAGGCCCCATTGGCGCACTCGGCTGACCGTGGCCTCCACGTCGGGCAGGACCGGCAGCGCGAAGCTGCCGTACACCGGGTCGTAGACATTCAGCGGCGTGGCCGCGTCCTCCCAGCTCTTCTGCGTGCTGCGCGAGCGCATCGCGTCGACGCCCAGCAGCAGCCTGTGCTGCGTGGCGCCGAACTTCAGCTTGCCTTCCAGCAGCAGGTCGGTGTTGGTGATGCGGCCGGTGTCGTCGGTGGCGTACCAGATGCGGTTCATGTAGCGGCCGTTCGGGTCCGGCGCGCCGGTGGCGTCGGCGTAGCCCAGCCACCAGGCGGCATACATGGTGCGCATCCGGCCGTCGATGCGGTCGTGGCGCAGGCGGTGGCTCAGCTTCCACTGCTCGTTCAGGCGCTGTTCCCATTCATAGCCCAGGCGCTTGCGCTCGCCGCCGTAGCGGTCCCAGTCGGGCTCTCCGATGAAGGTGTGCGGCGACAGATAGCCGTGCGGGCCGGGGCGCAGCGTGCCCTCGATCGGGAAGAAGGCATTGGTATTGCCGGTCTCGTCCTTCTGGTATTCGCCGTAGACGGTCAGCTTGCTGCCGGCCGCCGGCTGCCAGCTCAGCGAGGGAGCCAGGAAGCGGCGCTTGTCGAAGGCATGCTCCACCTGGGTGTCGCTGTCCTTCACCAGGGCCACCAGCCGATAGGTCAGGCTGGCGTCGCTGTTCAGCGCGCCGCCCAGGTCGGTGTAGATCTGTTTGTGGCTGTCGCTGCCCAGCTGGATGCCCAGCTCGCGCAGGCTCTCCGCTTGCGGCCGCTTGGACACCAGATTGACCACGCCCCCGGGGCCGTTCTGGCCGGCCACCACCGAGGCCGGGCCGCGCAGCACCTCGATGCGTTCGAAGGCATAGGGCTCGTTGCGCACCACGCCGTACCAGCCGGTCAGCGGCAGGCGCAGGCCGTCCAGTAGCGTGGAGCCCTCGCTGCCGCCGCGCAGCGAGAACCAGTCGCCGCGGTTGTCCAGGCCATACATCTCGGAGCGCACGCCGGCGCTGTAGCGCAGCACCTCCTGCATGGTCTGCGCGTTCTGGTCGCGGATCTGGTCGGCCGTGATCACCGAGATGGATTGCGGCACCTCGTTGAGCGGCGTGTCGGTCTTGGTGGCGGTGGCGCTGCGCTTGGCGGCATAGCCGAGCACCGGGCCGGTGGCGCTCTCGGTCTCGGCGGCGGCCTTGGCGCGCACCACCGGCAGGGCATCGGCCATGGCGTCCTGGGCCTGGGGCGTTTGCTGCGCCCAGGGCGTCAGCGGGGTGCCGCACAGCAGCAGGGCGGCGGCAAGGGCGCGGGCGTGCGGGCGCGGCGCGGGCAGGGGGTAATTCGTCATCGTGAGGAGCTCCGGCATCAGGGCGGACGGCGCGGCAGCGCGGGGCTGCGGTGCCATGGCGACTTGGCTGGCGAAGAGCTGGCTCACGGCCCGGACGCGGGTCCGGGCTCGGCGCAGGATCTTATTTGAGAATGATTCCTATCACCTGTTTTGCGGCAAACAGGGTGGCGCGCGCCCAACAGTGGGGCGCGGGGCTTCGACTCAGCGGCGCGCGCGTTCGATCAGCTGCCGGGTCAGCAACTCGGCCTCGGTGGCCGCCTCCAGCGGCGAGCGGCACAGGCCGGCTTGTGCGTAGTTGAGGTTTTCGTACAACTCGGCGGTGGCCGGCGCGAGGGCCAGCAGCCGGTCCAGGTGCATGTCGGATTCGGCCAGTTCCAGCATCTGGCCGACGCGCAACGCCACCTCGCGGTACTGCGCCGCGCTGGCGTTGCCGGCCTGGCGGTCCAGTCGTTCCAGCAGCGCGGCCATCGCGGCCAGGCTGTGCAGCCGCTGCGGCAGTTTCAGTTGGCTTTGGGCTTGCATGATCGGTGACCTCTCTGTCACTCCACATGGGGCCGCCGCGCCGGGCTTCAAGGCTCCCCGGCCTGCGCCCGGCATTGCCCGGATCAAAGCAGGTGCTGCTGGAAAAAGCTCTGCGTGCGGGCATTGGCCAGCGCGGCCGCCTCGGCGTCGTAATGCTGGCCCTGGTTGCGCGCGAAGGCATGCTGGCAGCCGGGATAGGTGTGGATCTCGATATTGGGCTTGCCGCCCAGCGTGGCGCGGATCTGGGCCTGGGCCTCGGCGGACATGTACTCGTCCGCGCCGGCCAGGTGCATCAGCAGCGGGCTCTGCATGTCGCGGCCCTCCTCGACATAGCGTTCGGTGCCGCCGCCGTAATAGGCCACCGCCGCGTCCGGGGCGTGGCGCGCCGCGGTGCGGAAGCTCATCAGCCCGCCCAGGCAATAGCCGACGATGCCGACCTTGCCGGTGCTGCCGGGCAGGGTGCGCAGGAAGTCCAGGGTGGCGGCGGCATCGGTGACGCCGGCGTCGAAGTCGAAGGCCTGGTAGAGCGCGAAGCCCTTCTGCCATTCGGCCTCGCTGCCGTCGGTCAGCTCGACCCCGGGTTCGAGGCGCCAGAACAGGTCGGGGCAGGCGGCCAGGAAGCCCTGGGCCGCGAGCCGGTCGCAGGTCGCGCGCATGTCGGCGTTGATGCCGAAGATCTCCTGCATGACGGCGATGGCCGGCGCTCGCGCCGCGGCCGGACGGGCCAGGTAGGCGCCGAAATTGCCGGCCGGCGTGGTGATGGTGATGCGTTCGCCCATGGCTGTTTCCCCTTGCTCGCGGATGAGTAAAGGGCCCTAGCATGCCGCGAGTCGCCCGGGCGCGCCATCGGTACCGCGGGAGGGCCGGGCCTTGTCCCAAGGAGTGAGTCGCTGCTCGTCCGCATCGTGGCCGGGCCGCGGGCGACCATCATGTCCGCCGCTCCCGTTCCCGCCGCGGCCCGGCTTGGAAGCGCTCGCCTTCGCGCGCTAGCCCGCGGCCAGCGCGACCGGGCGGGTGCGCCAGCGCCGCGCATAGCACCACAGGCCGTAGGCTGCGATCAGCGGCAGGCTCATCTCCAGCGTTTCCTCCAGCGCGGAGACCAGCGCATGGATGCTCTCCGAGGTATGCACCCCCCAGTCCTCGGCCAGCAGGTTGATCGCGCGGTCCAGGACCTTGGAGACGATCAGCATGGCGAAGAAGACCTGGGCCACCGGCCCCAGCCAGGCCTGCAAGGGCTGGCGCAGCCAGTGCCAGGCGGCCAGCACGACCAGGGCCAGGATGGCCAGGGCGATCAGCTTGGGCAGCCAGGGACCGGGGTGCAGGTAGTAGCTCACCTTGAAGATGCTGACGCCGGTCCAATGCTTGTGCCAGTCCATCTCGCGCGCGGCGGCGGCCAGCAGCAGCACCGTGACGGCCAGCCAGCCGCGCCGCTCTTCGCGCGGCGGCGCTGCCAGCCACATGGCCGCGGCCAGCGCCATATAGCCCCATTCGCTGAGACGCTCCACCGGGCCGCCCTCGACCATCACCCGCATCACATCGGCGGGAGCCAGGGTCAGCCACAGCAGCAGCGAGGAGAGAATCGCGATCAGGGGCGGCAGCAGGGCCGGCCAGGCCTGTTGCAGTGAAAAGGGGGGCTTGCGGAGGGCGTGCATCGTGAGCATCTTTCTTGCGGGAGGGCATTGTCGGTAGAAACCGCCGTGCCCGCAGGCCCTGGGGTCTTGTTCCGATCTGCCTCCAATGGAGTAGCCATTGTCCGTCTCTTGGCGGACGTCGTCGGGTCGGCCGGCGCCCATAGTCGCTGCATCGCCCCGTCAGGAGTCTGCCATGCAGCATGCCGAAGCCCCTACCCCGGCCCATCGTCCCTTGGCGACGCCCTCGATCGCCCCGCTGGGCGAGGGTCGACGCCGCGGCGATGGCCGTGCCGGCGCGGTCAGCGACGCCGCCTTCGTGGCGCTGATGTGCGCGTTCCGCCGGACCGGCGGCCTGCTGCGCGAGCGCGAACTGGTCCGGGCGCCGGATTGGGCGCGCATGCTGTGGTTCGAATGGGAGGGGCAGCGCTGGCTGCCGATGTTCCAGTTCCGGCGTCCGAGCATGGAGCTGCGGCCCGAGCTGGAGGCGCTGCTGCAGGCCCTGCCGCCGGGTGCCTGGCCGCGCCTGAGCTGGTTCGCCGAGCCCAAGCCCTGGCTGGACGACGAACGCCCGGCCGACTGGCTGGGCCGCGCGCCCGAGCGCCTGCTGCACGGCGCGCGCGAGCTGCACTGAGCTAGGCTGAATGTCGATTCAGCCTAGTCGCGGCGCAGGGCCCGCTGTGCCGCGTGCGCCGCCGCCCGCACCTGGCGGCCGTCGTGCACGCTGACCTGCAGGCGGCGCAACAGCCAAGGCAGCAGGTCCTGGGCCGGCGGCCGCTGCGGCAGCAGCTCCAGGCCAGGGGCGGCCGGCGCGGCATCGGCGGCCGGCGGCGCGTCGCCCGCTAACGCCGCCTGCAGCGCGGCGTCGGCCTCGCGCAGCGCCAGCGCGGCCGCCGGATCGGCCAGCTCGGCGCCGCGCCGCGCCAGCATCAGCCGCACCATCGACAGATGCGCCATCAGGCGCTGGCCATGGTCCAGCAGGCCGGCGATCTCGCGCAGCGGCAAGCGCACATGCTCGGGTTCGGCCGCGCCGCGCTGCAGCGCCGCCCCCAGGGCACCGAGCGCGTCGTAGGCCTGGCGGCGCGCCAGACGCTGGCGGGCGGCGCCCTCGCTGGCCAGCGCCTGGTGCGCGTAGGCGCGCAGCGCCGCCAGCGCGCGCTCGATGACCCGCGGCAGCAGGCGGCGCTCCCAGGAGGGCAGGACGAAGCTGAAGGCCCAGGCCAGCAGAGCGCCCAGCAGGGTGTCGGCCAGGCGCTCGACCACGGGGAAGCCGGCCTCGGGATGCACCAGGTGCTGCTGCAGCAGGGCCATCACGGTGGCGGCCACCGCGGTGACCAGGTAGCGCTCGAGCGCGAAGCCATGCGCCAGACCCACCGCGGCCAGGAACACCAGGCTGGTCCAGGCATCGCTGGGCAGCTGGGCCAGCGCCAGCACCAGCAGGCAGCCCAGCAGCGTGCCGCCGACGCGGGCATTGCGCCGCGCCAGGGTCTGTTCCAGATTGCCGCGCAGCACCACGGCCACGCTCAGCACCAGCCATTGCGGATGCGAGGTCCAGGGCAGGGCCAGCGCGATCGCATAGGCGCTGCCCAGCGCCAGGCCGAAGCGCAGCGCATGGCGCAGCACCGGCGAGGCCTGGCTCAGGTGATCGCGCAGGGCCGACAGGGGCCAGCCCTCGGGCGCGACGAACAGGCGCAGCTCCTGGTCAGACAGCGGCAGCCTGGCCGGCGCGCCGTCCAGCAGGGCGTGGATCTGGCGCAGGTCATCGTCCAGATGGCGCAGCCGGTCGGCCAGCGCCGGCAGCAGGCGCGCGCGCGGGTCGGCAGCGTCCATGCTCAGCGCTGCCAGCAGCGGCGCCGGCTCGGTGTCGGCCGGATCGGCATGGCCTCCCTGCAGCCGCATGACCGCCCGCTCCAGCCGCTCGGCCAGCAGCGCCAGCCGTGCGGCGACGGCGGCGCGCACCTCGCGGGCCAGCGCGTCGCTGCCCAGCAGCTCCAGATCGAGCCGGCTGGCCAGCAGGATGTCGCGCAGGTCGATGACGCGCAGCAGCATCGCGCTCTCGCGGCGCGCGCGCGGCGTGTCCGGCGCGGCGAACAGCAGGTCGCGGGCGCTCTGCAGGCGCTCGGCGAGCTGGGCTTCTTCCCGCAGCCAGGTGGGCAACTCCCGGCCCTCGGCCGGCGAGGGCGCCAGGTCCAGCAGCGCGGCGCGCGCCCGCAGCAGGCGCGCCGTGGCCGCCAGCGCCGCCGCCAGGGCCAGCCGGCGGTAGCGGCGCTGCAGCAGCGCCAGCACGATCTGCGACCAGGCCAGATAGGCCAGCGCACCCAGGGCGTGCCATTGCGCCAGACGCAGCGCCTCGGCCAGCGGATCGGAAGCCGGTGGATGCGCCATCGTGAAGACGATGGACAGCACCGCCGCGAAGGACAGCGGCCCGGCCCGCGGTCCCCAGGCCAGGCTCAGCATCGAAACGAAGCCCAGCAGGGCGATCGCCAGGCCCACGGCCGCCGGCCAGGGCCGCAGCGCCGCGATCAGCAGCGCGGCCAGGGTGCCGGCCAGGCCAGCGGCCAGCACCCGGCCCCAGCTGCGCGACAGGGTGGTCGGCAGATCGGCCAGGCTGGCGAAGATCGCCCCGCTGACCGCCAGTTGGGCGATCTGCGCGCCGGCCAGGCCGGTGAACAGCAGCTGCAGCAGGCCGATGCCCAGGGCGACGGTGAGGCCGTTCAGGACATGGGCGGGCAGGCGCGGCGTGAGCATCGGGCGGGCGCGGGTGGCGGTGCCGCCAGCATAGCCCGGTCGGCGCCGCCGCTCGGCCGCTACTCGGGCGCTACTCGGGCGCTATTCGGCCGCGGGCGCAAGGCCCAGCGACCGCATCACCTCGGTCATCAGGGCCAGATCGGCGTCGCCCAGCAGGCCGGCCCGCAGCAGCGCCTCGCGCTCCAGCTCGCGCAGGCGCCAGCCGAATTCCCGCGCCAGCACCTGCAGCTCCAGATGCGCCTGCGGGTCGCGCAGGGCCTTCAGTTCGGCGACGATGCGCCGCGGGCTGGCGGCGAAGTCGAGCCCGCTGCTGGAGAACGCGGCCTGGATGCGCTGCATGCGCGCCACGGCCTGCTCGAAGATGCGGCGCAGCGCCGGGCTCGCGCCCTCCAGCCGGGCCGCGCCACCGGCGCGCAGCTCGCGAAAGCGCGCCAGCGTCTCCATCACCTGCTCCAGCTCGGCGAGCGCCTCGTCCAGGGCCTGCGGGGTGTCGGGCAGATCGCTGAACTGCTCGACGTCGGCCTGCGCGAGCACGGTCTGCAGCGGTACGCCGAACTCTCCGGGCATCAGCTTGCTGACCACGCTGGCGCGGGCCAGCGGCGCCTGACCGCTCTCGATCAGTCCCATCAGCCATTCGGAGGTGGCCAGGATCTGGCCGTCGAGCGTGAACTGCGCGTCGGCGATGCCGCGCGGATAGCCGAAGCCGTCGAGTCGCTCATGGTGGTTCAGCACCGCTTCCGCCACGACCCTGCCGGCGCCCTGCATCTCGCGCAGCACCCGGTAGCCGATGACCGGATGGCTGGCGATGTGGCGCCAGATCTCGGGGCGCATCGGCTGCTGGGCCCGCAGATGCTCCGGGTCGATGTAGAGCTCGCCGACATCGTGCAGCAGACCCGCGATCGCGAGCAGCCGGTGCTGCTCGAACTCGCCGGGCATCAGGCGGCGTGCCAGCGCCAGGCAGAGCATGGCCACGCCCACGCAGTGCGGCAGACGATCGCGCTGGAAGTCGGCATACAGGGTCAGCAACGACTGCACCGGCACGGACAGCGGCAGGCCGGCGAGGGTGGCCGCGACCGGCTCGGCGCGCTCGTGCCGGCAGATGCTGGCGAGCAGCGCGTGACGCTCCAGCAGGTCGGCCGCGATGGGCTCCAGGCTCTGCGGCATCACGCCGTCGACGATGCGCACGCAGTCCTCCAGCGGCTTGGCCAGCTTGTGCAGCAGCAGCTGTTCGCGCATGCGCGGGCCGATGCGGGCGCCCTTGGCCAGCAGCTTGACGCCGCTGCCGCTGAGGATGTCCTCGCTCGCCTGGACCTCGCGGTGCTCGGCGGTCTGCGCCATATGCTGCAGGTAATGGGGGTTGGCGCGGTCGCGCGCCAGCTCGAGGTCCTCCGGGATCGGCGTCGCGTCCATCCTCAGTCCCTTCTCGGTCCCTTGTCTCGCAGATCGTGTTCGTCCCCCGAGACCGCGGTGCGACGGCGCGGAGCGGGGTGTCTTGTCCTCAACGGCTTGTGTCCGCCCCGGCAGACCGATGCGGGTCCGCCTCGGGTCGCGCTCGCGGGCATCAGTGGGCGGAATCACCGCGCCGGGGATTTGATGGGCTCAGGCCGAGACCGATTCTCGCCGGAAAGCAGCGCTCGGTGGCCTTGCGGAGGATGCGTGCGCGCTCGTAGTAGATCGAACCCTCGCCGGTCACCATGACCTTGCGGGTGCTGCGGTTCAGCAGCCTGCTGCCCGGCTCCTGCTCCAGGGTCTGGATCGGCCGGGTCACGGTGGCCTTAGGCAGGTCCAGCGATTCCGCCGCGCGCACGAAGGTGCCGGCCTCCGCCACCCGCACGAAGGCGCGCATCGCGGCGCATGCGCGCCTCTTCCGAATGGACTTGCGAATGGAGCGCCCGGGGCCTGACATGCGATGGCGCCGAGCCGCCGGCCAGCGATCCGTTCTAGACGAAGGCCGTGCCCTGGCGGCGCGCGCGCTTCATGCGCAGCACCTGCAAGGTGGCGCCGACCAGGAACAGCAGGAACAGCCCGCCGGCGATCGGCTGCAGGCCGGGGTCGTCGGGGCCGCTGAACAGCGGCTTGCCGACCGGCAGCCGGATCGTCGTCTCGGTGACGCCGGGAATCATGTGGAAGAAGAAGGTGGCCGAGTAGCCCACCACCTCCACATAGGGTGCGGCGGCACCGAACAGACCCAGCCGGCCGGCGCTCCAGGCCGCGGCCAGCACGAGCAGCGTGACGATGCCCAGCACATGGGCCTTGCCGAAGCCGCCGTGGTTGAAGATGCCGAAGCCGGTCAGGCAGGTCAGCAGGGTGGCGATGACATAGATCCGGCCCAGGGTGTTGCCGGAAATGATCTGCCGGTCGCGCAGCAGCGCAATCAGGCCCGCCGCCACCGCGACCAGGCTGATGGCGGTGTGCAGGGTGCCCAGGGGGGACAGTCCGAACATGGCGCTCTCCTTTGAATTGAAGGTCCGGGCCGCAAAGCGCGGCGTGATTCGATGTGGCCGATTGTTGGGCAGGCCGGCCGTCCCGTCATGTGCCCCCTTGGGCTGTTCCGGCTCTCCCCGGCGAGAGAGAGGGTTAGCCCGGATTGTCTGTCGGCGCAGTCCGACAGCGCCCCGCGCCTTCGGCCGATTCCCGCCCTGCCGTCCGGCGGCCAGACTGCAGTCATCCCTTATCGGACCAGGAGTCCCTCATGAACAGCAAGCTCATTCGACTTCCCTTCGTCTGCAGCGTCGCCGTACTGACGCTGGGCCTGAGCGCCTGCGCCAGCATGAGCCAGCGCGAGGTCAGCACCGCGGTCGGAACCGCTGTGGGCGGCGTGGTCGGCGCGGCCGCCACCGGCGGCAGCACGGCCGGCACCGTCGGGGGGGCGGTGGTGGGCGGGGTCGTCGGCAACGAACTCGGCAAGAAGCGCCGCTGAATATCTGCCTGAATAGGAGTTGCCATGAACGCACCCGGCCCTCATTGGAACCCCTTGCAGTCCTGGCCCTTGGCCGAGCCGCCATCGTCCTGGTCCTTGCAGACCGATCCGGCGAGCTCCGATCCCCCGCTGGGCTACGAGGGGGCGTTTCCCTTCCTCGCCACCGCGGATGAGGCCGGCGGGGCCGCCGCATCCGGCGACTGAGCGCCGGCTCGCGGGCCGGCCGATGAGTCTCAGCCCCGACCGACGCCATGAAGCGCCTTGTCACCCTGGTGCTGCTGCCGGCCCTGCTGCTGGGCGCCGGCCTGGCCTTTGGCGAATGGCGCGGCTGGCCCTGGCTGGCCCAGCCACTGGCCGAGCAACTGGCAACACGTCTGGGCCGCGAGGTGCGGTTCCTGCCCGAGGGCGAAGCGGCGCCGCTGCGGCTGAGCCTGTGGCCCGGGGTGCGCTTGCGTGCCGGTCTGCTGCAGATCGGCGGCCCGTCCTGGCGGCCGGATCCTCCGACGCTGGAAGCCGAAGGCGTGGAACTGCAGTTGCGCTACAGCGACCTGTGGGACTGGCAGGGACGGGGCACGCTGACGGTGGCCGCCCTGGGTGCCCGCGAGCTGCGCGCCGATCTCTATCGCGACCCCGATGGCCGCGCCAGCTGGGAGCTGCAAAAGCCCGGTGAGGCGAGGCCGCCCGACCGCGCAGCCCCGCCCCTGCTGCGGCTTGAAAAGCTGGCGCTGGAGCATGGCCGGGTGCGTATCGACGACAAGCCCCTGGTGATGGCGGCCGGCATCGACTTCAGCGTGTCGGCGGCCGGCCTGACCGCGCGGGCCGAGGGTCGCTACCGCCACAAGCCGCTGACCGCGACCCTGACGAGCTCACGGCAGCTGCCCTGGGTGAATGGCGGCGAGGGGGCGGTTCCCGTGCAGCTGAGCCTGCGCACCGAGAGGGTTGCCTTCGATTTCGATGGCAGCCTGCGCGAACTGCCGGGACTGCAGGGGCTGAGCGGCAGCTACCGGCTGGACGGGCCGTCGCTGGCCGCGATCGGCGATCCGCTGGGCGTGACCCTGCCGAGCACCGCGCCCTTCCGCGCCCATGGGCTGCTGAGCCACGATGGCGAGCGCTGGCAGACCGACGTGGTGCAGGCGCTGCTGGGCCGCAGCCGGCTCAACGGCAGCTTCGTCTACCGCAGCGACGGGCCGCGGCCGCGGCTGAGCGGCCGGCTGGGCGGCGCCTCGCTGTGGTTTGCCGATCTGGGCCCCACCATCGGCGTGCCCGCCGAGGCCCCGCCCAAGCCGCCCGGTGCAAGGCTGCTGCCCGACCGGCACTTCGATCTGCCTGCGCTGCGCGCCATGGATGCCGACGTGGCGCTGGCATTGCAGCGCCTTGACCTGGGCCAGGCCTTTGCCGAGACGGTGGCGCCGGCGCGCGGCCGGCTGCGCCTGGAGGACGGGGTGCTGACCTTGGAGCAGCTCGACCTGCGCACCGCGCGCGGCCGCATCGGCGGGCGCATCGAGCTAGACGGGCGCGACGCAAGGCGCGCGCTGTGGCGCACCGAACTCGACTGGAGCGGGCTGCAGCTCGAGCGCTGGCTGCGCCAGCAGCGTCCGCGCAACCAGCCGCCCTATGTGGCCGGCGAGCTGAACGGCAGGCTGCGGCTCAGCGGCCAGGGCCGCTCCACCGCGGAGCTGCTGGCGTCGGCCGAGGGCCGGGTGCTGGCCTATCTGCCGGGCGGCACGCTCTCGCACCTGGCCATCGAGGCCGCGGGCATCGACGTGGCCGAAGGCCTGGGCGTCTGGTTGCGCGGTGACGACGCGCTGGCGCTGCAATGCGCGGTGGCCGATCTGCGCATCAGCCAGGGCCGGGTGCAGCCGCGCGTGCTGGTGCTGGACACGCCCGACTCGACGCTGTGGGCCGAGGGGCAGCTTTCGCTGGCCAGCGAGCAACTGGCGCTGCGCCTGCAAGTGGCGCCCAAGGACTTCTCGCCGCTGTCGCTGCGCAGCCCGATCCGGGTCGACGGCCCCTTAAGCGCGCCGCGTCTGGCGCTCGAGCCCGGCGGCGTGGCGCGTCGGCTGCTACCCGCGGCGGTGCTGGCCGCGGCGGTGAGCCCGCTGGCGGCGGTGCTGCCGCTGATGGACATGGGCAGCGGCGCCACCGAGCTGCAGCAGGCCTGCCGGCGTCTGCTGCCCCGCGGTTGAGGGGGATGGGATGCCGTCGGTCCAGTTTCACACGGTCATGCCTCCTGCGCCGCTGGTACCGCGAGACGGCGAGCGTTAAGCTTTCTGCATCGATTTCCGGACTGCCACCATGGACGTTCGCCCCGTCAAGCGCTATGTCGGATCCTGCCTTGTGGGACTGCTGGGTTGCGCTGGTGTGGCGCTCGGACAGGGCGCGGCCGACGATGCGCTCCCGCCCGTGACGCTGCAAGGCAGCGCGGCCTTGGCCGCGCAGACGCCGATGGCCGTGAATCTGCAACAGAGCTTGTGGGCGCGGCGCGGTGCGTTGTCGCTGGGTCTGCAGGCGCGCGGCCAGGCGAGGCGGGCCGAGAGCGATGCCGGCCCCGGTGCGCTACCGCCTCAGCCCTGGCACAGGCCGCCGACCAGCCTGCATATGGGCTTGGCCATGGACCTAAGTCGGCATGCCCGCATTGAGCTGACCACGCCGCTGGAATCGGCGCCCGTCGCGGCGGCGGCCCTGCCCGGCGCCGCCCAAGCCGAGGCGCAGGGCCTGCGGGTCAGCCTGCAGTTGCATCCCGCGCCCAATCCGACGGTCAGCGCGCTGCGAAGCGGGCTGCGGCTGGAGATCGACAGCCATAGCCGCTTCATGCTCAAGCCGCGTGGCGGCGGTCTCGCGCTGTACTACCACAGCTCGTTCTGAGAATTGGAAGCGCCCGCTGCCGCGGGCGCTTGGGGGTGGCGCGGGCCTGCAGCGCTTGCTCAGGCGTGCAGACGCTGGAACAGCAGCACCGGGCAGGGCAGCACGCGCGACAGGCGGCCGGCGTCGGGGTGCAGGGCGGTCAGGTGCAGTTCGTGATCGAGCACGCGCAGACGGAACTCATCGTCCTCTTCCGCCGCATCGCCCGCGGCAACCTGCAGCGTGCGGATGCGTGGCTCGATCTCGCTCATCAGCCCGAGATGCTGCTTGATCGTGCGCACAAAGCCGCGCTCGCTCGCTTGCGGCGGGCATTCAAACACCGCGGCAAAGGCCTGGGGCTGCTTGCTGCTGGCGAACTCCAGCAAATCCTCGGCCAGCGCGCGGGCGCTGCCGTCATCGCTGACGCATTGGTACAGGCGCATGCGGCAGGCCTCGGTATGGCCCGTGGCCAGACTGATGCGGTCATGCAGGTAGTGGCGCATCGCGGGGCTCAGCGCCTCGGTGCAGGTCGGCTGGCGCAGATCGTCCGGAATGACTGGCATGGCAAGGTCCTGGGCCGGGAGGGTCAGAATTCGGCGGCCACGGCCACCAGGGTCAGTTCGCTCAGATCGCCACTGAGCAGCACCGGCTCGGAACTCGGCTGCAGCGGCAGCAAGGCCAGGCTGATGGCGCAGACCAGCGGATAGATGCCCAGCTGAAGGCGGGGATGGGGGTGCTTCATGATCGGCTCCACGAAGGGTCCTGCGCTGCCGCCCGGCCGGGGCCGGGTGGGTCTTCCGAGCTCAGTGATGCAGACGCGAGCGCAGCACCAGCCCCAGTGCTGCACTCAACACGGCCCCGGCGGCGACGGCCAGCAATACCGACTTGACGGGTGCCCGCTCCACATAGGCCACGCCGCGCTGGCCGGCATGCTGGGCGCCCTGCAGCAAGGCTTCGGAGCGCTCGCGCATGCCGTTCAGACCGCGTTGAGCCAGATCATGCACCTTCTCGACGACAGCGGTTTGGGTATGGACATCGGTTTTCATGATTTTCCTTTCTTTACTGTTCGCTGTACGGACGGCGTCAGCCCCGGCGAACCAGGCCGACGATGAAGCTGACCAAGGCCATCAGCACGAACAGGAAAAACAGCACCTTGGCGATGCCGACGGCGCCGGCGGCGATGCCACCGAAGCCGAACACGGCCGCAACCAGGGCGATCAGGAAGAACACAAGGGCGTAGTGCAGCATGGTGAAGTCCTTGGTTGAAGGCGGCGGCGCCACCATGGTTCCACTCTAAGAGCCGGGCCCGGGTCGGTCCACCGGCCGGCGGCGCGCGCCGCTGTGAGGCGCGTCCGCCTGGCCGCGTAGGTGCGGGCCTACAGGGTTTTCAGGGGCAGCCGGGCGATCAGGCGGGTGCCTCGACCCGGCGCGCTCTCGACCCGGAAGCTGCCGCCCTCGGAGGCGACGCGATAGCGCATGCCCAGCAGGCCGTGACTGGAGTGGGGCTGCAGCGCGGGGTCGAAGCCGCGTCCGTTGTCGCTGACCTCGACCAGGGCCTGCGCGCCCTGCGCCTTCAGCAGTACCCGCACCTCGCTGGCCTGGGCGTACTTGGCGATGTTGGTGAAACCCTCCTGCACCAATCGGTAGACCGTCAGCTCGGCGCGCGGCGTCAGCGGCACGGCCTCCAGCTCGCTGTGCACCTGCACGTCCAGGCGCTCGGCGAACTCGCGCGCCTGAATCTCCAGCGCCGGCAGCAGGCCCAGGTTGGACAGCGAGGAAGGCCGCAGGTCCTCGATGATGCGGCGTTTCAGCGCGATGCCGCTGTTGAGCGTGTCGGTCAGGTGGGCCAGGCGTTCCAGCGCCTCTGGTCCCAGACCGACGAGCTTGGGCTTGATGCGGGCGGCGTCGAGCTTGGCGGCGGTCAGCAGCGCGCCCAGTTCGTCGTGCAGCTCGCGCGCCAGGCGCTGGCGCTCGTCCTCGCGTGCGCTCTGCAGATGCTCGGCCAGCTGGGTCAGCTCCTCGGTGCGGCGCCGTACCTCGACCTCCAGGTGGTCGCGCTCGGCCTCGATGGCGCGGGCCTGCTGTTCGCGCTGTTCGTCCAGGGTCCGGCCCTGGCGCACGTAGAGGGTCAGGCCCAGCAGGCTCAGCGCCGTCAGGGTGGCGACGCCGATGCGGCTGAGCAGCAGCGCGTCGATCACGGCCTGCAGGCCGTTGACGATGCGCTGGTTCTCCAGGTGCAGCAGCTGTTCGGCGCCCGCACGGATCAGCTCCATCTGGTCGCGGCCCAGGCCCGAGCCGATCAGGTCCAGCGCACTGTCGGCGCGGCCGGCGTCCTGGCGCTTCAGCACTTCGGCCAGCTCGCCCATCTTGGTGCCGACCGCCAGCTCCAGCTGCTGGTGCAGCTCCTTGGCATGGCGATCCTGCAGGCTCTCGTAATGCTGGCGCAGCGCCCGCAGCGAGCGGTTCAGGTCCTCGTTGGCCTCTTCGTAGGGCGCCAGATATTCGCGCCGGCGCGTCAGCAGGTAGCCGCGCTGGGCCGATTCGGCGTCGACGGTGCGCTGCTTGACGCTGAAGATCAGCAGCCGGGCGCGCCCCATCTGGGTCAGGTCATTGAGGGTGTCGCGGGCCCGCGTGTAGCTGCTTTCGCTGATGCTGAGCATCGCGGCTGCGGCCAGCACGGCGGCCGGAAAGATGTAGGCACTGCGTCGCAGCCGCTGGGACCAGTCGATTTCATTCCTGTTCATGGCCTAAACTTCCCCGATCCTGACTGAGTGACCCAATCCATGATTCGTGTCGCCATCGTTGATGACCACGCCATTGTGCGTGCCGGGTTGCGCCAGTATCTGGCGGAACAGGTGGATCTGCGAGTCACCGGCGAGGCGTCCAACGGGCGCGAAGCGCTGGAGCTGCTGCGCGGCGGCGATCTGGATGTGCTGGTGATGGATCTGTCGATGCCCGAGCATGGCGGGGTCGACGCGCTGGCCGCGATCAAGGCGCGCGCGCCCGATCTGCCGGTGCTGATCCTGTCCGGTTTTCCGGAGGCGCATTACGCGACGACCCTGCTGCGCCAGGGCGCGGCGGGCTATCTGAACAAGGAATGCGATCCCGAGGACATCCTGACGGCAATCCGCACGGTGGCGCGCGGGCGGCGCTACATCACGCCGGCGGTGGCCGAGCTGCTGGCCGAGGGGCTGAGCGGCGATACCGACAAGCTGCCGCACGAGCAGCTGTCCGAGCGCGAGCTGCAGGTCTTCCTGCGCCTGGCCAAGGGCGAGACGGTCAGCGCGATGGCCGACAGCATGTGCTTGAGCGTGAAGACCGTCAGCACCTATCGCAGCCGGGTGCTGGAGAAGATGAAGCTGGGTTCGAACAGCGACCTGACCTACTACGCGCTGAAGAACGGCCTGATCCAGTAGCCTCACTGCGTGGCGCTGCACAGGCCGCGACAGTAGTCCAGCAGTTCCTCGATCTCACTGGACTTGTCGAACACCTGGTCGGCGCCCATCGCCAGACAGCGCCGGCGCACGTCCGGTGTGGCGTAGTTGCTCAGCACCACCCGCTTGGCGCCATGCTGCTGCGTCGCCGCATGGGCGAGCACGCCCATGCCGGAGCCGCTCTTCAGGAACAGGTCGATCAGGACCAGCTCGCAGTCGTTGTCGGGCTGGGTCAGCCAGTCGCGAGCGCCCTGCTCGGTGTCGGCCCAGGCCAGCACCTTCAACGGCAGCATCTCTTCCAGAGCCGCGATCAATTCGGCCCTTATCGTGGGGCTGTCTTCGACCAGAAAACATCTCAGCGCGCACATGGCAATCTCGGCATCGCGCTGGAGCGCGCGTCTCGAACATTATCCGGAACTGCGGCGCCTTCGCCAGCGGGCGGCGCTGATGCGCCGGTAGGACGGCACCTACAGCGCGCCGCGGGCGGAAGAAAAAAACCCACCCCGTCAGGGGTGGGTTGGAAATGGATCGCGACCGCTCAGACCGCGAACCAAGGAGACTGCTCTCTGGTTGGCGGCCCGTCAGAAGCTGTGGCGGATACCGGCCACGACTTCGGTGAGGTTGCGGTCGGTGGCCGAGGTCAGGCCGGCCGGCAGGCTGCTGGCGGCACGGTTGCTGTAGCCGATGCCTTCGTTCTTGAAGCGCGTCAGCGAGGAGTACAGGTTGGTGCGCTTGGACAGGTCGTACTGGTAGCCGACGCCGAGGGCCTGGGTCTTGCCATCGGCCAGCTTGCCGTCGGTCTTGCTTTCGACGTACTGGGTCTTGAACAGGTGCGAGCCGAGGCGGTAGCTGGCGCCCAGCCAGTAGCCGGTGCCGTCCTTGTCGGCGGTGCCGCGGTCGTTGACCTGCAGCACGCCGCCGTTGAAGCGGTAGGCGCCCCAGTTGTAGGCGGCCGCGGCCGAGACCGTGCGGATGTCCTGGCCGATCACCTCGGCCTTGTCGTCCACCAGGGACAGCATCGCGTCGAAGCCACCCTGGGTGTAGCGGCCATAGATGTCGGCGACGCGGTTGTCGGTCGTGCCGCCGGCCACCTCGCCCATGCCCCACAAGGCACCGGCGCTGAAGCCGCTGTAGTTCTCGGATTCGAACTTGACCGAGTTGTTGACGCGGGCCGGACCGCCGTTGCCGGTGGCCGAGTTGGTGCTGCCGCGCACCGGCTCATAGCCGCCGAAGCCGCCGATCACGTTCGTGCTGGCGCCGAAGCTGTTGTTGGAGAACTGGCTGAAGTCGCTGGTCAGCGTGTAGACGCTGCCGTACTGGCGACCCAGCGAGACCTTGCCGTAAGGCGTGGCCAGGCCGACGAAGGCCTGGCGGCCCCAGAAGGCGCCTTGGCCGGTGGTGCCGTCGTCGAGGTTGATGCCCGACTCCAGCACGAAGAAGGCGCGCAAACCGCCGCCCAGATCTTCGCTGCCACGGATGCCGAAGCGCGAGCCCGACAGGCCGCCCGACTGCACGCGGGTCAGCTTGGAAGCGCCGTCCAGATACTGCACATTGGCGTCGACGACACCGTACAGCGTGACCTGGGTGCCCGAGGACTGGGCGACGGCGACGGAACTGGCTGCCAGAGCCAGCGCAGAGAGGGCGAAAGTCTTGTACTTCATGAGCTTGTCCTTCGATTTGTTGCGAGCCGCCGATGGGTCGGCTCTTGGCGCGCAGGTGTCCTCTGACCCCCGCGGCGCAAATTAGATCGCCTAGGGTTAACCCAGATAAGCCCGGAAATTCGGAATGCAGCGTTCCAAATTCAGAGTCAATAAAGAGGCTTGAAATGGAATAAGGCGTCCCATTGGAACGATATTCGCACACATTGCCCCAAAACGGGACATATTGGGCCGCTCAGGGCAGCATGTGCAGCTGGTGGCCCAGCTTCTCGCGCTTGGTCTTGAGGTAGCGGCCGCTTTCCTCGTTGGACTCGACCTCGTGGCGCTCCCGGGCCACCACCTCAATGCCCAGCTCGTGCAGCGCGGCGACCTTGAAGGGGTTGTTGCTCATCAGACGCACCGACCGCACCTCCAGATCGCGCAGGATGTCGGCGGCGGCGTCGAAGCGCCGGCTGTCGATCGGCAGGCCCAGGGCCAGATTGGCCTCGACCGTGTCCAGCCCCTTGTCCTGCAGCGCATAGGCACGCAGTTTCTGGCCCAGGCCGATGCCGCGTCCTTCGTGGCCGCGCAGATAGATCACGATGCCACCCTCGGCCTCGATGCGCTCCAGGGCCAGCGCCAACTGCTCGCCGCAGTCGCAGCGCAGCGAACCGAGGATGTCGCCGGTGAAGCATTCCGAATGCATGCGCAACAGCACCTCGGGGCGCGCCACCTCGCCCTTGACGATCACCACATGCTCGTCGGGATGGTCGGCCGCCTGATAGACATGAACCATGAACTCGCCATGCTTGGTGGGCAGGCGGGCCGTGGAGACGCGTTGCACGGAAGCGGGCGCGGCGGTGGTGGAGTCTGAGGGCAGGGTCACGCTGGGCAGGGTCTGGCAGTGGCGCGCCGACGCGGCGCGCAGGGCAGCTATGGTAGCGCCGCCCGCTGTTCCGTGCCCATGCTGCCCGATCCCGTGCCGGCCGGGTCCGAGCTCGGTCTGCCCGGCATCGTCGTCCGCTCCTTGCTCAGATGGCGAAAGACCATTCGAAGAAGCTGGCATGCGTGGGGCGGTGCTCGCGCGCATGGCGGGCGCGCGCGGCCTCCACCCAGCGCTTGGCCAGCGGGAAGGGGCCGAAGCCCGATTCCGCATTGATATGGCCCACCGGCCCCAGGTTGCTGAAGCCGGCGCCCCAGCGCTGGGCCCAGCGCTGCGCGCTGGCCGCCGTCATCCAGGGGTCGTTCTGGCTGGCGATCAAGGTGCTCGGCACCGGCAGGCGCTGGCGTGGCAGCAGTTCGGCCAGGCCGAACTTGTCGGGCTCGGCCGGCGCGACGAACAGCGCCAGCCTGATCGGCGAGTCGGGATGGTCGGCGTGGTCGGCCAGGTGCCGGGCCAGCGCCAAGCAACCGAAGCTGTGCGCCACCGCGATCCAGGGGCCGGCGGGCGCGGCATCCAGCGTGGTCTGGATGCGCTCGGCCCAGCGCGTCAGATCGGGCCGGCCGAAGTCGCGCTGCACGACGCGTCGCGCGTCGCGGTACTGCTGCTGCAGCCAGCTCTGCCAATGCGCCTCGCCGCTGTCGCGCAGGCCGGGGATGATCAGCAGACGGGGCGCCTGGTAGGCCATGGCTGCTGCCTCAGAGCGTGGCGATCGAGACCTCGGTCGACTTGACCAGGGCGATCACTTCCTTGCCGGGAACGAGCCCGAGTTCCCTGACTGAGCGGGTGGTGATGACCGAGGTGACGATCAGGCCGGCCGGCGTGATCACGTCGACCTCGGAGACCACCGGCCCCTCGATGATTTCCTTGACCGTGCCGCGGAACTGGTTGCGCACATTGATGGCGGTGATGCTCATGGATTGCCTTTTTCGTTGATGACAGCGGGAAGTTCAATGTAGGCCGGCGGCCAGCCGCGAAAAACGAAGGCTTTCGCGCGAGCTCATGCGAAATCCGCAGATGCGCCGGCGAGCCGGGCCTGCTGCACCGCGTCGCGCGTCAGCGGCGGCGCAAAGGTCTCGATGAAGCTGTAGATGTAGTCGCGCAGATAGGCGTCGCGCCGCACCGCCAGCCGTGTCATGTTGTCGGCAAACAGGTGGCGCGCGTCGATCGCGGCCAGGTGCTTGTCGCGCTCCTCGTCGTAAGCGATCGCGGCGACGATGCCGACACCCAGGCCCAGGTCCACATAGGTCTTGATCACGTCGGCATCCATCGCGACCAGCACCACGTTCAGCGCCAGCCCGGCGCGCCCGAAGGCCGCGTCGATGTGCGAGCGGCCGGTGTAGCCGCTCTCGTAGGTGATGATGGGGAACCGGGCCAGGCGCTCCAGGGTCAAGACCTGGCCCTGCGCGGCTTCCCGGGCCAGCGCGTGCTCGGGCGGCACGACGACGCTGTGGGTCCAGCGGTAGCAGGGCAGGGCCACCAGCTCCTCGTACTCGGCCAGCGCCTCGGTCGCCACGCCGACATCGGCCTCGCCGTCCAGCAGCAGCTTCGCCACCTGCTGCGGCGAGCCCTGCTGCAGGTGCAGCGTGACGTCGGGATGCGCGGCGCGGAAGTCGCGCACCACCGGCGGCAGCGCGTAGCGCGCCTGGCTGTGCGTGGCGGCGATGCGCAGGCTGCCGCTGCCGGCGCGGGCGAAGTCGTCGCCGGCGCGCTTCAGGTTGTCGGCCTCTTGCAGCAGGCGCTCGACGATGGGCAGCACATGGTGGCCCGGCTCGGTCAGGCCGGTCAGGCGCTTGCCGGTGCGCCTGAAGATCTCGATGCCCAGCTCGTCCTCCAGTTCGCGGATCTGGCGGCTCACGCCGGGCTGGGAGGTGTGCAGGGCCTGCGCCACCTCGGTCAGGTTGAAGCCGCGGCGCTGGGCCTCGCGGACGGATCGCAGTTGCTGGAAGTTCACGAGGAAGGACGTGGTTTGTTATGCGTTTTCCAATTATTGGAAGCCGCTCCCGCCTTGTCCTCGAAGGAATTCTGCAAACGATATGCGGGGATGCGCGGGCGCACTGCGCCCATGGCCCTGGATTCGCAAGGCATGCGCCGGCCCACTAGCATCGTGCGAATGAACCTGCCGCTGCCCCGCCGTGCCATCACCTGCCTGTCCTTCGCCGCCTTCGGCAGCGGTATCGCCCTGCGCATCAACGACGCGCTGCTGCCGCGGCTGGCCGGTGACTTCGGCATCGGCCTGGGGCAGGCGGCGCAGGTGATCAGCTGGTTCGCGATCGCCTATGGCCTGGCCCAGCTGCTGTTCGGCCCGCTGGGCGACCGCCTGGGCAAGTACCGCGTGATCGCCTGGGGCACGGCCGCCTGCGCCCTCAGCTCGGCGCTGTGCGCGCTGGCCGGCAGCTTCGAGATGCTGCGCCTGGCGCGCGTGCTGGCGGGCGCCACGGCGGCGGCCATCATCCCGCTGTCGATGGCCTGGATCGGCGATGTGGTGGACTACGACAGGCGCCAGCCGGTGCTGGCGCGCTTCCTGATCGGCCAGATCCTGGGCCTGACGGTGGGCGTCTGGTTTGGCGGCTTCGCGGCCGACCATCTGGGCTGGCGTACGCCGTTCTGGGGCCTCACGGGCCTGTTCGCGCTGATCGCGCTGCTGCTGCTGGACACCGAGCGCCGCCTGCCGCCCGAGGCCAAGCTGCGCCGCGTCGTCGCGGGCTCGGCGCTGAGCCGCATGCTGCGCGAGTTTGGCCAGATCCTGGCACTGCCCTGGGCGCGGCTGATCCTGGCCACGGTGTTCCTGGAGGGCCTGTTTCTCTACGGCCCCTTCGCCTTCATCGCCTCGCACCTGCACGGGCATTTCGGCCTCAGCCTGTCGCTGGCGGGCGGGCTGGTGATGCTGTTCGGCCTGGGCGGTTTCGTGTTCGCGATGGGCGCGGCACGCATCGTGCCGGCGCTCGGCGAGGTGGGGCTGGCCCGCTGGGGCGGGGCATTGCTGTTCCTGGCGCTGCTGAGCCTGGGCCTGAGCCCGGTCTGGTGGTGGGGCGGACCGGCCTGCCTGCTGGCAGGCCTGGGCTTCTACATGCTGCACAACACCTTGCAGCTGAACGCGACGCAGATGGCACCGGCCCAGCGCGGAGCGGCGGTGTCGGCCTTCGCGTCCTGCTTCTTTCTCGGCCAGTCGGCCGGGGTCGGCCTGGCCGGTCAGGCGGTGGGTTGGCTGGGCACCGGCTGGGTGATGGGGCTGGGCGCCACCGGCGTGCTGGCCGTGGCCCTGCACTTCGCCTGGCGGCGCCAGCACAAGGCCTAGCTATCGCTTGTCGAAGCTCCAGGCACCGGGCCCGAAGGCGGCCAGCAGCAGCAGGCCGCCGGTGACCGCGATGTTCTTCATGAACAGCAATTGCTGCACCATCTGCTGCTCGGGCGGCTTGGCCCAGTAGCCATGGAACAGGAAGCTGGCGGCCAGCGTGAACAGCGCCAGCGCCAGCGCGGCCCAGCGCGCCTTGAAGCCCACGATCAGCGCCAGGCCGGCCAGCAGCTCGAAGGCGCCGACCAGCATGGCCAGCGGCGGGCTGGCCGGCAGACCGGCGCTGGCCATGAAGGCGGCCGTGCCTTCGGCACCGGTGATCTTGCCGGGACCGGCCAGCACGAACATCAGGGCCAGCAGGATGCGGCCGAGCAGGCCGAACAAGGGGGTGAGCGATGCGGGCATGCCGTTTCCTCGATCGAGTGAAGGTGGCCCAGCATAGGCCAGCGGCCGGCAAGACGGTTCCGGGCTAACCCAAAGAAGAGAGGCTTGGCGGTGACGGATGCGAGGCACGGCATCGCGCCGCAGCGCTCAGGCATCCGCCGAGCCCGCTGTCCGATCGAAGCGCCGGACGGGGCGGATCAGTTCTTGTAGCCGGTGACGGCCGGGGCACGGCTGACGCGGGTCTTGCCGCCGGTGGTGACCAGGATCACGGCCTCGCCGGGGGCCAGATTCTCGTTGCCCTTGGCCTGCACGATGGCGCGCCGCTCGCCATTGCGCAACTGCACCATGATCTCGACCGCCTCTTCCTTGGTGACGCCACGCTCGATGGCATTGCCCAGGGCCGCGCCGGCCACGGCGCCCAGCACGCCGACCACCAGGTTCTCGCGATGGCCGCCGACGCTGGAGCCTGCGACCGCGCCGACCACGCCGCCGGTCACGCCGCCGATGCCGCTCTGCGAGCCGTCCACCGTCACCGGGCGCACCGACAGCACGGTGGCGTCCTGCACCTGGGACATGCGCTGCGCATCGCCGCGCTGGATCACGTCGGGGCTGGTGGTGGAGCAGGCGGCCAGGGCGGCCACGCTGGCGGCAATCAAAAGCTTTTTCATCATCATCAATTCACTCCTCGGGCGTACAGCATGCCCAACGAATTGGATTGTGACGCCGTTGACAGCGACCCGCTTGCGCGCAACAAGTCTTTACAGCCGGGCTTGGTGGCGCACTCCGGCTCAGGCGTGCAAGCGGCTGGAGCGCGGCACGCAGGCCAGCAGGAATTCCATCTGGTCGGCCAGGATGCGGCGACCGCGCAGGATCATGTCCTCGTGCAGGCTGGGCACATAGGGCAGGTAGAGCAGGCTCATATGAGCCTCCTCGGGCAGACGGCTGCCCTTGCGGCCGTTGCAGCCGCGACAGGCGGTGATGCAGTTCATCCAGCTGTCCAGGCCGCCGCGCGAGGTCGGCACGATATGTTCGCGGGTCAGATCATCGGCCGGATAGCTGTGGCCGCAGTAGGCGCAGACATGGCGGTCGCGCGCGAACAGCTTGGGATTGGAGAGTGCCGGCGTCAGGCGCCAGGCACGGCTGGGCACGGCGCCGCGTACCGCGATGATGGGGTGCACCTCGATGCGCGACTGCAGGCCGGTGCGGCGCTGCAGGCCGCCGCGCATCACATGGCAGGGGTTGCCCAAGGTCCAGGCCACGCCGTCGCTGGCGTAGATCACGGCGGCTTCCTTGGTCGTGATCCAGGCTTGCGGCCGGCCGGAGACATCCAGTTGAAGAACATCCACAGCATTGACCTCCAGCCCGCAGGGTACTGCATCAATGCGTGGGGACTCAAGCGGGTTAGCAGAATTCATGCCCGCTGTGCGACCGGCGCCACGCCGTCAACAGGCGGTCATGCGCCGCGGCCAGAGTGACCGCCCGAGCCCGGATTTCTAGGCGGGCACCCCTAGAAAAACCCCTGGTAGCTTGGTACGACTTTTCTCGGAAGTCTGCAAAATAGAACGACCGTTCGTTTTATTATTCGCTTCTCCAAGTCCGCCGAGTTCCATCGTGTCAGCCCTGCCCGATCCGTCGATCAAGACCCCTGTCGAGTCGCGCCGCAGCATCCGCACCCTGCAGAAAGGCCTGCAGACCCGTGCCGTGATCCTGGAGGCCGCGCTGGGCCTGGCCTCGCACATGGGGCTGGAAGGCTTGTCGATCGGCGCCCTGGCCGACGTGACGAAGATGAGCAAATCCGGCGTGTTCGCCCATTTCGGCTCGCGCGAGGAGTTGCAGATCGCCGTGGTGATGGAATACCACGCCAAGTTCGAGGAGGAAGTCTTCTTCCCCGCGATCCGCGAGCCGCGCGGCCTGCCGCGCCTGCTCGCGCTCTACGAACGCTGGGTGCGCCGCGTCTCGGTCGAGATCGACTCCGGCTGCATCTATATCAGCGGCGCGGTCGAGTTCGACGACCGGCCCGGCCCGGTGCGCGATGCCCTGGTGACCATGGTCAAGGCCTGGCATGCCGCGCTTGAGAAGGCGATCGTGCTGGCCAAGGATGCAGGCCACCTGCAAGCCGGTGCCGACGTGGACCAGATCCTGTTCGAGCTGCATGGGCTGATCCTGTCCCTGCACCATGACGCGCGCTTTCTGCGCCGCCCCGGGGCGCTGGCGCGCGCGGGCGTCGGCTTCGAGCGCATCGTGAGCTTCTACGCCACGCCCGCCGGCCTGCAGGCCGGTGCGGCCTTGCTCACCCAGAAACCCGCGGGCGGCGCTTCGGCTTCAAAGAAGCGCGCCCACCCCTGAAATCAAACCTAGGAGTAAGACATGCCCCAGTACAACCCGCCGCTGCGCGACATGAAGTTCGTGATGCACGAGCTGCTGAACGTGGTCGACGAGCTGAAGATGTTGCCCAAGCATGCGGACATCGACGAGGACACGATCAACGCGGTGCTGGAAGAGGGTGGCAAGTTCGCCGCGGAAGTGCTCGCGCCGCTGAACCTGTCGGGCGACGCCGAGGGCTGCACCTTGGACAAGAGCACGCATGAGGTGAAGACCCCCGCCGGCTTCAAGGCGGCCTACCAGCAATATGTGGAAGGCGGCTGGCCCGCGCTGTCCTGCGACCCGGCCTTCGGCGGCCAGGGCCTGCCGGTGATGCTGAACCAGGGCCTGTTCGAGATGCTGAACTCGGCCAACCAGGCCTGGACCATGTATCCGGGCCTGAGCCATGGCGCCTATGAGGCCCTACATGCCCATGGCACGCCGGAGCAGAAGGCGACCTACCTGCCCAAGCTGACCAGCGGCGAGTGGACCGGCACCATGTGCCTGACCGAGCCGCATTGCGGTACCGACCTGGGCCTGCTGCGCACCAAGGCCGAACCGCAGGCCGACGGCAGCTACCGGATCACCGGCCAGAAGATCTTCATCTCGGCCGGCGAGCACGATATGGCCGACAACATCATCCACCTGGTGCTGGCCCGCCTGCCGGACGCGCCCGAGGGTTCCAAGGGCATCTCGCTGTTCGTCGTGCCCAAGTTCCTGGTCAATGCCGACGGCTCGCTGGGCGCGCGCAACCCGCTGCATTGCGGCGGCCTGGAGCACAAGATGGGCATCCACGGCAACGCCACCGCGCAGATCGTGCTGGACGGCGCCGTCGGCACCCTGGTGGGCCAGCCGAACAAGGGCCTGGCCGCGATGTTCGTGATGATGAATGCCGCCCGCCTGGGCGTCGGCAACCAGTCGCTGGGTCTGACCGAGGTGGCCTACCAGAACGCCGTCGCCTACGCGAAGGACCGCATCCAGATGCGCGCGTTGTCGGGACCGAAGGCCCCTGACAAGCCGGCCGACCCGATCATCGTGCACCCCGATGTGCGCAAGATGCTGCTGACCGCGCGCGCCTATGCCGAGGGCGGCCGCGCGCTGGCCACCTATGTGGCCATGACCCTGGACAAGGCGCTGAGCTCGGACGACGAGGACGAGCGCCGGTCAGCCGATGCCGAGGTCGCGCTGCTGACCCCGATCATCAAGGCCTTCATCACCGACAACGGCTGGATCGCCACCTCGCACTGCATGCAGGTGTTCGGCGGCCATGGCTTCATCCACGAATGGGGCATGGAGCAATATGTGCGCGACGCGCGCATCAACATGATCTACGAGGGCACCAACACGATCCAGTCGCTGGACCTGCTGGGCCGCAAGATCCTGGCCAACAACGGTGCCACCCTGAAGAAGTTCGGCAAGAAGATCGCCGCCTTCGTTGAGGAAGAGGGCACGAACGAGGCGATGCAGGAGTTCGTCAACCCGCTGGCCGACATCGGCGACAAGGTCACCAAGCTGACCACCGAGATCGGCATGAAGGCCTTCCAGAATCCCGACGAGGTCGGCGCCGCGGCGGTGGACTATCTGCGCGTGGTGGGCCACCTGACCTTCGCCTACTTCTGGGCCCGCATGGCCAAGATCGCGCTGGAGAAGAAGGATTCCGGCGACCCCTTCTACACCGCCAAGCTCTCGACGGCGCGCTTCTATTTTGCGAAGCTGCTGCCCGAGACCGCCGGCCTGATCCGCAGCTGCCGCGCCGGCCTGGCGCCGCTGATGGAGATGGACGAAGCGCTGTTCTAACAAAAGCCCGATCCGCACCGCAGACCGACACAAGACCCAAGGAGACACCCGATGAAATCGCTGATTGCCGCCACGACTCTCGCGCTCTGCTCCGGCCTCGCGCTGGCCCAGGCCACGCCCGCCGGGCTGTGGAAGACCATCGACGACGAGAGCAAGACCGAGAAGTCGCTGGTGCGCGTCAGCGAGGCCGGCGGCGTCTTCAGCGCCAAGATCGAGAAGATCTTCGACCCCGCCAAGCAGGACGCCAAGTGCGACAAGTGCAGCGACGACCGCAAGGACCAGCCCATCGTGGGCCTGAACATCCTGCGCAACGTCAAGAAGAATGCCGGCGAGGCGGACCTCTGGGACGGCGGCGAAATCCTCGATCCCAACAACGGCAAGGTCTACAAGGTGCGGATGAAGCCGATCGAGGGCGGCAAGAAGCTGGAGGTGCGCGGCTATGTCGGCATGCCGATGCTGGGCCGCACCCAGACCTGGGTGCGCGTCGAGTAATCGCGCCAAGGCGGCCTGAAAGCATGCGCTGGTTCTGGCACAGGCAGCTGAAGAAGCCCTTCTTCGGCCGCTTCATGGACAAGCCCTGGCGCTGGCCCGGCGGCGTGGACGAGGCCGGCTGGCAGCGCCTGACGATCGCCAGCGGCAGCCATGCCGGCCTGGCCGCGCTGCTGCGCGAGAGCGATGCGGCGGTGCCGCGCGGCGTGGTGGTCTGCGCCCATCCGATGGGCCTGGCTGCCAAGGGCTTCTGGCTCAAGAACGGCCATGCTCGGGCGCTGCTGGCCGAGGGCTTCCATGTGCTGGCCTTCGACTACAACGGCTTCGGCGAGAGCGAGTCCACCAACTTCGACTGGCCGGCCGACAGCGTGGCCGCGGGCCTATGGGCGCGCCAGCGCTTCCCGGGCCTGCCGGTGCATGCGCTGACCGCCTCCTTCGGCGCGATGCACACGCTGAACGCGCTGCCGCGGGCCGACTTCCCCTTCGAGCGCATCGTCGCCGAGGGCTGTGCGCCGAACCTGCCGATGTTCTGGCAGGCCTATCCCTTCGCCCATGCCGTGCTGAGCGTGGGCCGCCATGTGGCGCCGGGCATCGAGCGCCGCCTGCGGCCCGAGGAAGCCATCGCTTCCTTGCCGGCGACGAGCCGGCTGCTGCTGATCCACAGCCATGGCGACCGCTGGACGCCGGTGGCCCATGGCGACCGCCTGGCGGCGGCGGCACCGGCCGGGGCGCGGTTTGCGCGCCTCACCCTCGATCGCGCCGATCACACGCACGGCCTGCGTGACGAGCCGCAGGCCTACTGGCCGGCGGTGCGCGATTTTCTGATTTCCGATTGATAGCTAGTCCTGGAGTAACCATGAGTCGATTCCAAGTTCGCAAAGTCGCCGTGCTCGGCGCTGGCGTGATGGGCGCGCAGATCGCTGCGCACCTGGTCAACGTCAAGGTGCCGGTGGTGCTGTTCGACCTTCCCGCCAAGGAAGGCGCCAAGAACGGCGTCGTCACCAAGGCCGTGGAGGGGCTCAAGAAGCTCAAGCCGGCGCCGCTGGCCGTGCCCGAGAACGCCGCGCTGATCCAGCAGGCCAACTATGAGGAACACCTCGAGCTGCTGAAGGACTGTGACCTGATCATCGAGGCCATCGCCGAGCGCATGGACTGGAAGCTCGATCTCTACACCAAGATCGCACCCTTCATCGCCCCGCATGCGATCGTCGCCTCCAACACCTCGGGCCTCAGCATCACCAAGCTCAGCGAGGTGCTGCCGGAAGAAATCAAGCCGCGCTTTTGCGGCATCCATTTCTTCAACCCGCCGCGCTATATGTACCTGGTCGAGCTGATCAACACGCCGACCACGAAGCCTGAAGTCATCGACCAGCTGGAAAGCTTCGTCACCAGCGCCGTGGGCAAGGGCGTGGTGCGCGCCAATGACACGCCGAACTTCGTCGCGAATCGCGTCGGCATCGCGGGCATGATGGCCACGATGATCGAGGCCGAGAAGTTCGGCCTGTCGGTCGACGTGGTCGACGACCTGACCGGCAAGAAGCTGGGCCGCGCTTCCAGCGGCACCTTCCGCACCGCCGACGTCGTGGGCCTGGACACGATGGCCCATGTCGTCAAGACCATGCAGGACAACCTGAAGGACGATCCGTTCTTCAGCACCTACGCCACGCCCAAGGTCTTGGCCGCGCTGATCGAAAAGGGGGCCCTCGGCCAGAAGACCGGCGCCGGCTTCTACAAGAAGGTCGGCAAGGACATCCAGCGCCTGGACTTCGCGACCGGCGAATACGTGGCCGGTGGCAAGAAGGCCGATGAGATCGTCGCCCGCATGCTGAAGAAGCCCGCCGCGGACCGCATCAAGCTGCTGCGCGAGTCGAGCAATCCGCAGGCCCAGTTCCTCTGGGCCATCCTGCGCGACAGCTTCCACTATGCCGCCGTGCACCTGAACACCGTGGCCGACACAGCGCGCGAGATCGACTTCGCGATGCGCTGGGGCTTCGGCAGCAGCCAAGGTCCGTTCGAGCTGTGGCAGGCCGCCGGCTGGAAGCAGGTGGCCGAATGGATTTCCGCCGACATCGCCGAGGGCAAGACCCTCAGCAGCGCCCCGCTGCCCGCCTGGGTGAGCGAAGGCCCGGTGGCCGAGAACGGCGGCGTGCACAGCACCGCTGGTTCCTGGAGCGCCGCGGAAGGCCAGTTCAAGCCGCGCGCCAAGCTGCCGGTCTATGAGCGCCAGGCCTTCCCCGAGTCCCTGGTGGGCGAGGGCGCGGCCGAGCCCTTGAAGGCCGGCACCGAGGAGTTCAAGAACGAAGAGATCCGCGTCTGGACCTTGGACGGCGAGGTGCTGATCGCCTCGATCACCGCCAAGCTGCACCTGATCAGCCCGACCGTGACCGAAGGCCTCTTGAAGGCCGTCGAGATCGCTGAAAGCCGTTACAAGGGCCTGGTGATCTGGAGCCCGGACGAGGTGTTCTCGGCCGGCGCCAATCTGGAAGCGCTGATGCCGGTCTTCATGAGCAAGGGCGCCAAGGGCATCGCCCCGGAGGAGAAGAAGCTGCAGGACATGATGCTGCGCATCCGCTACGCTGCCGTCCCGGTGGTCGCCGCGATGCGCGGCTTGGCCCTGGGCGGCGGTGCCGAGTTGGCCGTGCACTGCGCGCGCCGCGTCGCGCATATGGAAAGCTATGTCGGCCTGGTGGAAGTGGGCGTGGGCCTGATTCCCGGCGGCGGCGGTCTGACCTATATCGCGCGCCGCGCCGCCGAGATGGCGGCTGCGGGCAATGCCAACGCCGACATCTTTGCCTTCCTGAAGGACGGCTTCACGACCGCAGCCACCGCCAAGGTCGCGACCTCGGCGCTGGAGGCCAGGAAGAACGGCTTCCTGCTGGACAGCGACATCGTCGTGCCGAACAAGGACGAGCTGCTGTTCGTCGCCTCGGCTCAGGTCAAGGCCATGGCCGTTTCCGGCTATCGCCCGCCGCTGAAGGCGCTGTTTCCGGTGGCCGGCCGCTCCGGCATCGCGACCATCAAGGGCCAGCTGGCCAATATGCGCGACGGCGGCTTCATCAGCCAGCACGACTTCCATCTGGCGGCTCTGATCGCCGATGTGGTGTGCGGCGGCGAGGTGGAAGCCGGTTCGCTGGTGGACGAGGAATACCTGATGGCGCTGGAGCGCAAGCATTTCTGCAGCCTGCTGGAGCACCCGAAGACCCAAGAGCGGATCATGGGGATGCTGCAGACCGGCAAGCCCGTTCGCAACTGACAGGGCAACAAAGGATTACCGATCATGAGCAAGCAAGTTCAAGAAGCCTATATCTGCGCCGCCACCCGCCTGCCGATCGGCAAGTCGGGCCGTGGCTACTACAAGAACACCCGTCCGGACGAGATGCTGAGCCGCGCCATCCAGGCCGCGCTGGCCCAGGTGCCGGGTCTTGACCCCAAGGCAATCGAGGACGCCATCATCGGCTGCTCCTTCCCCGAGGGCGAGCAGGGCATGAACATCGCCCGCGTGGCGGCGGTGCTGAGCGGCCTGCCGAACACGGTCGGCGGCGTCACGGTCAACCGCTACTGCGCCTCGGGCATCACCGCCCTGGCGATGGCGGCCGATCGCATTCGCGTCGGCGAGTCGGAGGTGATGATCGCCGGTGGCGTCGAGTCGATGTCCATGGTGCCGATGGGCGGCAACAAGCCATCGCTGCCGCCCGCGATCTTCGAGCGCGACGAGAACATCGGCCTGGCCTACGGCATGGGCCTGACCGCCGAGAAGGTGGCCGCGCAGTGGAAGATCAGCCGCGAGGACCAGGACGCGTTTTCGCTGGAGTCGCACCGCCGCGCGCTGGCCGCCATCGAGGCCGGACACTTCAAGGACGAGATGACGCCCTTCGAGCTGATCGAGCGCACGCCCAATCTGGCCGACGGCTCCATCCAGTTGAAGAAGCGCATCGTCGACATCGACGAAGGCCCGCGCAAGGACACCTCGCTTGAGGGCCTGGCCAAGCTGAAGCCGGTGTTCGCCGCCAAGGGCAGCGTCACTGCCGGCAACAGCTCGCAGACCTCGGACGGTGCAGGCGCCCTGATCGTGGCCTCCGAGGCCGCGGTCAAGCGCTTCGGTCTGACCCCGCTGGCCCGCTTCGTCAGCTTCACCGTGCGCGGCGTGCCGCCCGAGATCATGGGCATCGGCCCGATCGAGGCGATTCCCGCGGCGCTGAAGCTGGCCGGCATCAAGGCCCAGGACTTGGGCTGGATCGAGCTGAACGAGGCCTTCGCCGCCCAGTCGCTGGCCGTGCTGAACGACCTGGACAGCAAGGGCATCGTGCTGGACCGCACGAAGGTGAACCCGAACGGCGGCGCGATCGCGCTGGGTCACCCGCTGGGCGCCACCGGCGCGATCCGCGCGGCCTCGGTGGTGCACGGCCTGCGCCGCACCGGCGCCAAGTACGGCATGGTGACCATGTGCGTCGGTGCCGGCCAGGGTGCCGCCGGCATCATCGAACGCCTCTAAGCGTTCCACGGCAAGCGCGGCCCCTTCCGGCCGCGCTTCTTCCTTCCGGAGGGCTCAGACCATGATCAGCTTCCATGCGGCCGACGGCTTCGAACTGAAGGGCCATCTCTACGGCGACGCGGCCGGGGCCAAGGCCGGCCTGCTGATCGCGCCGGCCATGGGCGTGGAGCAGCGCTATTACGCCGACTTCGCGCAGTGGATGGCGGCCCGGGGCTGGCTGGTCATGAGCTTCGACTACCGTGGCATGGGTGCCTCGCGCCCGGCCGCGATGCGGCGCTCGCTGAAGGGCCTGGATGCGGACATCCGCACCTGGGCCGAGCGCGACGCTGCGGCGGCGCTGGACGAGCTGTCGCGACGCTTGGAAGGCGGTGAAACAAGGCCGATCCACTGGCTGGGCCACAGCCTGGGCGGCCAGATCCTGGGCCTGCTGCCGAACCGCGAGCGCGTCGGCCGCGCCGTCACGGTCGGTTGCGGCAGCGGCTACTGGCGCGAGAACGCTGCCGGCCTGAGGCGCTATGTCTGGTGGCTCTGGTATGTGCTGGTGCCACTGAGCCTGCCGCTGTTCGGTTATTTCCCCGGCCGCAAGCTGCGCAAGGTGGGCGACCTGCCCAGGGGCGTGATGGCGCAGTGGCGGCGCTGGTGCCTGCATCCCGGCTACATGATGGGCGAGGGCGGCGAGACGCTGCGCACGCAGTATGCGGAGTTGCGCGCGCCGATGCTGTCGCTGGCCTTCACCGACGACGAGTTCATGTCCCGCCGCAACACCGAATCGCTGCACGGCTTCTATGCCGGCGCCAGGCCCGAACTGCGCCGCATCGCGCCCAGGGACGTGGGGGCGCGCCGCATCGGCCATTTCGGCTTCTTCCGCAAGAGTTTCGAGCCGACCCTGTGGCCGCAGGTCACGGCATGGCTCGCCTGAGGCTTGGTGACATGAAGCGCCGCCATCTGCTCCTTGCTTCGCCCTTGCTGCTGACGGCTTGCGAGGGCGCGCTGTCGCCCGGCTTTGCCAGCTGGCAGCAGGCACGCGAATCGGTGCTGGAGCTGATGTTCCGCCAGCACCATCTGGCGCACGAAAGCTGGAGCCTGCCACAGCTGCTGCAGCATCTGGCGCAGAGCATCGAGTTCTCGATCCAGGGCTACCCCGAGCCCAGGAGCGCGCTGTTCCAGCACACGCTGGGCAAGGCCGCGTTCGCGGTGTTCGATGCGCGCGGCAGGATGAACCACAACCTGGCCGAACCGATCCCCGGCGCGCCGGCGCTCGATCCCCAGCGGAGCCTGAAGACCTCGGTGCAGCGCCTGCTGGACGCGATGGAGGCCTTCGGCGCGCATCAGGGCGCGTTCAAGCCCCATTTCGCCTACGGCGCGCTGGACCGCAGCGAATACCAGCGCGCCCATCTGATGCACCTGGCCAACCACTGGACGCAGGTGCAGGCCCTCACCGCCACGGCCTGACCGGCCCGGCCCGAACGACCATCACATCCATACCCAAGGAGACCCCGATATGAGCATCAAGACCGCCATCGTCAACGGCGTGGCCAGCATCGAAATCGCCCGCCCCGAGAAGAAGAACGCGCTGACCGGCGACATGTACCAGCAGATGGCCGACGCCATCAACGCGGCCGCCGCTGCCGGCGAGGTGCGCGCCATCCTGATCTACGGCCAGCCCGGCATCTTTACCTCGGGCAACGACCTGGAGGATTTCATGGCCCGCCCGCGCAGCGGCGAGGACGCGCCGGTGTTCCAGTTCATGCGCGCGCTGCTGGGCTGCGACAAGCCGGTGATCGCCGCCGTCACCGGCGCCGCGATCGGCATCGGCACGACGATGCTCTTGCACTGCGATTTCGTATTCGTCGCCGACGATGCCCGCCTGGCCATGCCCTTCGTGGGCCTGGGCCTGGTGCCCGAGTTCGCGTCCAGCCTGCTGCTGCCGCAGCTGATGGGCCATCGCCGCGCCGCCGAGAAGCTGCTGCTGGGCGACCCCTTCACCGGCGAACAGGCGGTGGAATGCGGCATCGCCAATGCGGTGCTGCCGGCCGCCGAGGTCGTGAACCACGCCCGCCGCGTGGCCGAGCGCTTCAACAAGCTGGCGCCCAGCGCGGTGCGCGAGAGCAAGCGCCTGATGCGCGCGCCGCAGCGCGAGACCGTGCTGGCGACGATCAAGACCGAGGGCGAGATCTTCGGCGCCCGCCTGCGCAGCCCGGAGGCGACGGAGGCCTTCCAGGCCTTCTTCCAGAAGCGCCAGCCGGACTTCAGCAAGTTCGAGTAGGGAGAGCGCGGGGCGCGTTCAGTCGCGGGACGGGTAAATGCCTTGCATCGCGATGCAGTAGCGCAGGCCCAGATAGGGGTTGCGCACCGGGAAGGGCTGGCCGTTGCCGCTGCTGCCGATCACGACGGCATTGGCGCCCATATTGGTGTCGGCCGCGCCGCTGCTGTAGATGTTGGAGCGCGCCAGCTTGGCCGACACCGCAGCGGCCGGGCTGTCCGTGTTGCCGGCCGCGCTGCTGCCCCGCAGCTGGGCCCCGTGGGAATGGGCGGGCATCTGGGCGATCGTCAGCTGCGCGTTCTCCTGCCCGCCGACCTGGCCGATGTCGATCGTGCCCAGGCCCGGGCCGCTGCCCACGCCCACCGGCCCGCGCCCGCGCAGATCGGGCAGGGCAAAGGTGGTCTGACCGTTGCCGCCATAGGTGGTGCCCAGCAGCGAGAACAGGGCGGTGTTCTGGGCGATCGGCAGCAGTTGGCCGGATGCCTCGGCAAAACCGCGCGGGCAGAAGGTATAGGGCACGATGCAGATCGAGCCCAGCAGCGGCTCGCTGGAGCAGGCCTGCGCCGGCATGGCCGTGGCCAGCAGGGTCAGGCCGATGGCCAGGGTCTGCAGGGGGCGGGCGGAGAGGGGAGTCAGGGGCTTGATGTTCATGGCAGCTCACCTTTGGTTGACGACGCCGGGGAGGGTGGTGGCGGGACGGCGCAGCGCCCAGGCCCAGCTCAGCAGGGCCAGGGCCGCGAGAGACAGGCTGCCGGGCAGCGGCAACCCGTTGCCGGGGCCGCCGCTGCTGCGCACCTCATCCAGCTGGATATAGCTGTCCAGCGAGGCGCCGTAACTGCTGCCGATGCCGAAGGCGCCGCCGCGCTGGCGTTGCAGCGCGCTCAGCATCAGGCTCTGCCCGGGAGCCAGCACCACGGAGAAGTTGTCGTCGACGCTCTGCAGCTGCAGGTTCGAGCCGGGGTTGACGGTGTCGGCACGATAGTCCGAGAAGAACAGCTCGTTGAGCAGGGCATCGCGCACGCTGATGTCCGAATAGGCGAACGCATCCGGGCCGCTGGCCGCCACGCTGTTGCGCGCGCCGACCGTGAACAGCAGCGTGAAGGTCTCGGTGGCGGAGCCGTTGACCAGGTTCAGCAGATAGTCGGCAAACAGGCCGTCGGTCTGCGCATCGGCGGCGGCAGTGGCGGTGCCGGACATCGCGAAGGACACGCCAAGGCTGTCACCCGTCTGCAGCAGGCCGCCGCTCAGGCTGCTGGGCGACAGCGTGCCCGGCAGATTGCTGAAGCTGCTGCTGCTGGGGCTGCCGTTGACATGGAAGAAGGTGCCGGACTGGGTGCCGCCGCCGACCGGATCCAGCGAGTTGGCCGTGTCCAGCGTCACCGAGGCCGTGATGCTGAGGCCGGCGGGGACCGGACCGGCCGCCGAATTCGACAGCAGGCCCAGGGTCAAACCGATGCCGAGCAGTAAGCGAGAGAGCCTATGTTTCATGCAAGTCTCCTCCCAGACAGTGGTGCCGCAGCGCACCGCATAATGCATGCCACGAGGGAAATTCATCATGGAAACAAGGCATTGGCGGCGCCGGGGCGGGCCTTGTGGGGCCGGATGTAAAGCTCGCCGACAGCGCGCCTTGGCCGGGTCATGCTGATCGACACGGCCAAGCTGCTGCTCGCGCCCCTGCTGCTATGGCAGGGTGCATATGTGCGGCGCCAGGCGCTGCGCCTGCCGGAGCCCGTGGGGCAGCGTGCCGGCGTGGCGGGCGAGGGCGCGCTGGTGCTGCGCCTGCTGATCGTTGGCGACTCCTCGGGCGTCGGTGTCGGCGCCGCGTGCCAGGACGAGGCGCTGGCCGGTCACCTGAGCCGCGCGCTGGCCACGCGACTCTCGGGCATGGTGCGCTGGCAGGTGCTGGCCCGCACCGGCCACACCGCGCAGGATGCGCTGGAGCATCTGCGCGTCAGCGAGATCTTTCCGGCCGATGTGCTGGTGACGGCGCTGGGCGTCAACGACGTCACGGCCCAGGCCTCCGCGGCGCGCTGGCTGCATCAGCTGGACCAGATCCATGCGCTCGTGCGGGAGCGTGCGGGGGCACGCTACACCCTGCACAGCGCCGTGCCGCCGATGCAGCGCTTCCCGCTCCTGCCGCAACCGCTGCGCTGGCTCATGGGGGCCCAGGCCCTGCGACTGAACCGCGCATTGGCCCGGGCGTTGCTGCAGCAGCCGGATCGCGGCCTGCAGGCGCTGCCCGCGCATCTGCATCGCGGGAGCGAGGTCGGGCGCCTGATGGCGCCCGACGGTTTCCATCCCAGCCCGGCCGGCTATGCGCTCTGGGCCGAGACGCTGGCGGACCGCATCGCCCGGGAATGTGGCGGCTGGGTGCCCGCGGCCCTTACTGCAGGGACACCGGCTGTCCGACGAACAGCGAGGCCGACTGGCGCTTGATGGGCGCCAGGTGCGCATAGTCCGAGCGGTCGCCGTTCACGAGATCGAGCTGGCCCGCGGCGCGCGCACGCGCCAGCTCGGCCACCACCTCGCCGCGACTGCGGCTCGGCCCGCTCGCGACCAGCGGCCGATCCACCTCGCGGTCCAGCGCGTCGATCTCGCCCGCCTGGCGGGCCCGCTGCAGCTCCGCCACCACCGCGGCGCGGCTGGTCTGCGGCACCACGACCTTGACGGCCGAGCGGGCCGCGATCACGGCCTCGCGGCCCGTCTCGGCGGAACTCCCGCCATCGGCCAGCGCAGCGCCGGCGGCCAGCAGGGACAGGGCAACAACAGTCAGCTTCTTCATGATGGGTTCCTTTGGGGTTGAGTCGCTGGGCGCCGGGACCGGAGGTCCTCGTGCTGCGTCCATGGGCTCTACTGTGGAACCTCGGCGTCAATCAATAAATGAGCTGGCGTTCAATGCACCGTTGCTGTTTGCGAGATGGTGGCGCTGATCTCCCCGGGGCCGATCCGGTTCGGCGCCGCTCAGGACAGCTCGGTCGACGGATCCTGCGGTGCGTCGCCGGCGGCTGGCCGGAGGCGGTGCACGCTGCGGCCCCGTGCATCCACGGCCACCGTGACCGGGAAGTCGACCAGCTCGAACTCGTGGATCGCCTCCATGCCGAGGTCCTCGAAGGCCAGCACCCTGGCGCTGCGTATCGCCTTCGACAGCAGATAGGCCGCGCCGCCCACGGCGGCGAGATAGGGTGCGCCATGGCGCCGGATCGCGGCGATGGCGGCGGGTCCGCGCTCGGCCTTGCCGATCATCGCTAGCACGCCGGCGCGGCCCAGCATGGCCTCGGAGAACTTGTCCATGCGGGTGGCCGTCGTCGGGCCGGCCGGCCCGACCGCCTCGCCGGCCACGGCATCGACCGGGCCGACGTAATAGATCACGCGGCCCCGCAGCTCGAGCGGCAGCGGCCGGCCGGCATCGAGCAGATCGACCAGGCGCTTGTGCGCGGCGTCGCGCGCGGTCAGCACGCGACCCGAGAGCAGCAGGGTCTGGCCGATGCGCCATTGCGCGACCTGGGCCTTGCCGAGTCCGTCCAGGTTGACCTTGAGGGCCTCCGGCGCCTCGAAGCGATCTGGGATGCCGTCCCACGGTTCCGGCGTCGGCAGATCGAGCACGGCCGGCCCGCTGCCGTCCAGGGTGAAGCGCGTGTAGCGGGCTGCCGCACAGTTGGGTATCAAGGCCACCGGAATCGTGGCGGCATGGCAGGGCGCGGCCGCCACCTTGACGTCCAGCACCGTGGCCAGCCCGCCCAGGCCTTGCGCGCCGATGCCCAGGGCGTTGACGCGCTCGAACAGCGCCAGCCGCAGCGCCTGGGCCGCATCGGCCGGGCCTCGGGCGCGCAGCAGGTCGATGTCGATCGGCTCGAACAGCGCGGTCTTGGCCAGCAGCATGGCCTGCTCCGGGCTGCCACCGATGCCGATGCCGATCACGCCCGGCGGGCACCAGCCGGCGCCCATGCCAGGCAGCTGGGCCAGCACCCAGTCGGCCACGCTGTCGCTCGGGTTCAGCGTCGCGAAGCGTGCCTTGACGTCGCCGCCGCCGCCCTTGGCCACGACCAGCACCTCGACCCGATCGCCGTCAACGATCTCGGCCTGCACGATGGCCGGCGTGTTGTCGCGCGTGTTGATGCGCCGGCCCAGCGGATCGCCGACCATCGAGGCGCGCAGCGGGTTGGCCGGATCGCCGTAGGCACACCGCACCGCGGCATCGGCCACGCGCTGCAAGGCGCGGGGCGGCGCGCCGTCGCGGCGCAGGAACTGCACGCCCGCACCGACGCGCAGAAAGATCTGCGCGACGCCGGTGTCCTGGCACAGCGGCCGCCGTCCTTCGGCCGCGAGCCGGCTGTTGATCAGGATCTGCGCCATCGCCGCCTTGGCCGGCGCATGGGTCTCCGCGTCGTGGGCGCGGCGCAGCGCGCGCACGAAGTCGGCCGGATGGTGGTGGCTGATGAACTGCAGCGCCGCGGCGATGCCGTCCTCCAGGTCTTCCTGCGCGATCTGCCGGGCCATGGCGCGCTCAGTCGAGCGTGATCTTGGCGTCGGCCGCGACCTTGCGCCACTTCTCGACCTCGGCCGCGGTGTGCCTGGCGAAGGCCTCGGGCGCGTACTGCGCCTCGGGCAGCAGCTGGATGCCCAGTTCGGCCATCTTCTGCGTCCAGGCCTTGTCGGCCAGCGCCTTCAGATAGGCCTGGTGCAGCTTGGCGATCACCTCCTTGGGCGTGCCCTTGGGCGCATAGAGCCCGTACCAGGTGGCGGCCTCGAACCCGGGAATGGTCTTGGCGGCCAGCGGCTGCACATTGGGGAACTGCGCCATCGGCGTGGTCGAGGTCAGGGCCAGCGCGGTGATGCGGCCGCCGGCCACCTGGGGCAGGGCGGTGTTGGTCTGGTCGAACATCGCGTCCACCTGGCCGGCGATCAGGTCGTTCATCGCCGGGGCGGCGCCCTTGTAGGGCACCGATTCGGCCTCGATGCCGGCACGGCTCTCGAACAGCGCGGCGATCAGGTGCGAGGTGGAGCCCGCGCCGGCATTGCCGAAGTTCAGCTTGCCGGGGTTCTTCCTCGCGAAGGCGATCAGATCGGCCGCGCTCTTGTGCGGCGAGGACTTGGGCACCAGCAGCACCAGCGGCGTGTCGGGGAAGCGGAACACCGCCTCGAAGTCCTTCACCGGGTCGTAGGCGAGCTTCTTGTAGATCGAGGGCGCGGCGCCCATATAGCCGAGATGGCCGACCAGGAAGGTGTAGCCGTCGGCCGCGCTCTTGGCCGCCTTGGCCGCGCCGATGGTGCCGCCGGCACCGCCGAGGTTCTCGATGATGATCTGCTGGCCGATCTGCTTGGCCACCTTGTCGGCGATGTCGCGCGCCATCGCGTCTGTGGGCCCGCCGGCGGCGAAGGGCACGACCCAGGTCAGGGTGCGGGCGGGCCAGGCCTGGGCCTGGGCGGCGGTGGCGGACAACAGCAGGGTCAGGGCGGCCGCGGCCGTCTTCAATGCATGCACGGTTTGTCTCCTCGTGAGGGATGGTGGGGGAACTCAGGGGCGCGGCAAGGCGCGCGACAGCTCGATGGCTCGGTCGACCATCTGCGGCGCGAGGCCGAGGTAGTTGGCGGGGTCGGTCAGGCGCTCGATCGCGGAGCGGTCGAAATGCGCTGTGACCGCCGGCAGCGCGGCCAGCGCTTCGGCCAGGGTGCCGCCCCGTTCGTTGACCGTGCGGCAGGCGTCGTAGACCACGTCATGCGCCTGCTGGCGACCCATCGCGGGGGCCAGGCCCATCATCACGGCCTCGGCCACGATCAGGCCGCGGCTTAGCCCCAGGTTGTGGCGCATGCGCGGCGCATCGACGATCAGGCCGCCGAGCGCGAACTTGGCCTGGTGCAGCGCCCCGGCCGTCAGGATGAAGCTCTCGGGCAGCGCGACCCATTCGGCATGCCAGGGACCGGTGGCGCGTTCGAAGTCCTGCACCATCGCGTCCACCATCAGCCCGGCATGCTGGCGCACCGCCTTTGAGGCGGCCAGCATCAGCTCGCTGGAGATCGGGTTGCGCTTCTGCGGCATGGTGCTGCTGGCGCCGCGTCCCTTGACGAAGGGCTCGTAGACCTCGGCGAACTCGGTCGAGGCCATGATCATGATGTCCAGCGCGATCTTGCCCAGCGAGCCGGTGATCAGTGCCAGCAGATTCACACTCTCGGCGAAGCCGTCGCGCGCCACATGCCAGGTGGTGGCCGGCACGCCCAGCTTCAGTTCCTCGGCCAGCGCTTCCTGCACTGCGAAACCCTTGTCGCCCAGCGATGCCAGCGTGCCGGCCGCGCCGGCGAACTCGACCACCAGCACGCGCTCGCGCAGCTGGGCCAGGCGCTGCTGGTGCCGGTCGAACATCGCCAGCCAGATCGCGACCTTGTAGCCGAAGGTCACCGGCAGGGCCTGCTGCAGATGGGTGCGTCCGGCCATCGGCGTGCCGCGGTGCTTGCGCGCTAGCTCGGCGAGGATCTGGCGCAGTTCGCCGATGTCGGCCTCGACGATGTCCAGCGCGGCGCGCAACTGCAGCACATTGGCCGTGTCCATGATGTCCTGCGTGGTCGCGCCCCAGTGCACATAGCGACCGGCCTCGCCGCACATCGCGACCAGCTGGTGCACCAGGGGCAGGATCGGGTAGCCGACGATGTCGGTCTCGTGGCGCAGATGCTCGAAGTCCAGCCGGTCGCTGCGCGACTCGCGGGCGATCGCCTCGGCGGCCTCGGCCGGGATCACGCCGCAGCGCGCCTCGGCGCGGGCCAGTGCCACCTCCACCTCGATGTAACGTTGGATCAGCGCGCCGTCCGAGAAGACCTCGCGCATGCGCGGCGTGCCGAAGGCGTCACGAAACAGCACGGAGTCGATGACGGTGCTGGCCATGGGAAAGGAACTGGACATGCAAGAAGCCTCGATATGTTGACAAAAATCGAACATATTGTTATGTTCGAACAAATGAAGATTAATATGTTCGAACATAAAGACAACGCGGGTAAACCCTTGTTTTCGGAGGCGCCCGATGAGCAGGCATAGCGAGCTCGCCCGTGAACTGGCCGAGGGCATCGCGAGCGGCAGATTCCCTGTGGGCTCGCTGCTGCCGACCGAGCTGGAGCTGTGCGAACGCCATGGGGCCAGCCGCTATACGGTGCGCATGGCGCTGGCCGAACTGCAGGAGATGGGCCTGATCTCGCGGCGCAAGAACGTCGGTACGCGGGTCGAGGCGGCCACGCCCAGCGCCGGCTTCACGCAGGCGCTGGCCTCGGTCGAGGATCTGGCCCAGTTCGGCTCCGAGCATGTGCGCACCGTGCGCAAGGTCGAGGACGTGGTGGTCGACCTGGCCCTGGCCAAGGAGATGGGCTGCGCCGGCGGCACGCGCTGGCTGCGCATCTCCAGCCTGCGCATGGATGGCGGCCGGCCCAGCCGGCCGATGGGCTGGACCGATGTCTATGTGGACGAGAAGTACCGCGAGGTGGGCGAGATGGTGCGCAGCGCACCGGACACCCTGATCAGCTCATTGATCGAGACCCGCTTCGGGCGCCGCATCGCCCGCATCACCCAGGACATCCAGGCCATGGCCGTGCCGAAGGTGCTGGCGGAGGAGCTGATGGTCGAGGTGGGGTCGCCGGCGCTGCGCATCGTGCGGCATTACCTGGACGCGGCCGACGAGGTGTTCGAGATCTCGGTCACCGTGCACCCTGCGGAGCGCTTCACCTTCTCGATGCAGCTGCGAAGGGCGAAGGAGTAGGCGTGCGCACCTTGCTGCGGCGCCTCAGATCACATTGAGTTCGAGATAGGGCCGGTTTGCCGCAATGCGATTGGGCGTCAGCGGCGTCAGGTCCAGGCTGCGGTACTCGCCATGCGCGATCCACTCGGCCAGGCCGCGCCCGATGCCCGGCGCATGCTGCAAGCCATGACCGGAGAAGCCGCAGGCCAGCAGCAGATTGGGGCATGCGTCGAGCGCGCCGACCAGGCCGTTGTGGTCGAAGGCATTCATCTCGTAATAGCCGGCCCATGAGCGCTGCTGGCGCAGGCGCTCGAAGCCGGGCACGCGCGCGGCCAGCGCGGGCCAGAGCCGGTCCTCGAACAGGCCGGCCTCCGGGTCCAGCGGCAGATCGTCGGCATCCTCGCCCAGCGGCGGGCCGCCGCAGATGAACTGGCCTTCCCCCTCGGGCCGGAACCACAGCCCCGAGGGGTCGATCACCAGCGGGCAGCCGGCGGCCGGCTCGGGCGTGCGGAAGGCATAGACGCTGCGGCGCTTGCCGCTGACCGGCACCGCGAGGCCGGCGCTCGCGGCCAGCGCGCCGGACCAGGCGCCGCAGGCCAGCACATAGAGATCGGCCTGCAGCAGCAGGCCCTGGCGGGTCTGCACGCCGCTCAGGGCGCCGCCGGCATCGCGGCGCAAGGCCAGCGCTTCGTCGGCCAGATAGCGCGCGCCCGCGGCCTGGGCGCGCTGCTTGAAATGCTGCAGCAGTCCCCAGCCGTCGAACCAGCCTTCGCCGCTGCGGCCCCAGGCACCCAGAGCCAGGTCTTGCGTGGCCAGCCAGGGCCAGCGGGCGCGCAGCGCGGCCGGCGTCATCAGCTCGAGGTCGGCACCTTCGCGGGTCTGCAGCGCGTGCAGCGCGGCCAGCGGCCCGGCGCCGGCGTTGGTGGCCAGATAGAGATAGCCCTGTTCGACCAGGGCGGCCCGCGGGCCCAGGCCGCGCAGCACCCCCAGCCCGTAGCGCGACAGCGCGATATTCAGCGGCGTCGAGAACTGCTGGCGGATCGAGGCGGCCGAACGGGCCGATGAGGCCTGGGCATAGCCCGGGTCGCGCTCCAGCACGGTGACGGAGCAGGCGCCGGACTCGGCGGCCAGATGCGCCGCGACGGCGCTGCCGATTGCGCCGCCGCCGAGGATCAGGACCGAGGTCACCGCGCGGCTTCAGGCCTGTTCTGCGAACGGCCTGGATTTGCCCTCGCGGTCGATGGCCACATAGGTCAGATTGGCCTCGGTGACCTTGACCACATGCGGGTTGGCGGGGTTGCGTTCGGCCACCACCTCGACATGCACCGAGACGGAGGTGCGGCCCACGCGCGTCACCTGGGCATAGAAGCTCAGGAGGTCGCCGACCGAGACGGGCTGCTTGAAGATGAATTCGTTGACGGCCACGGTGGCGACGCGGCCGCGCGAGATGCGCGCCGGTAGCACCGAGCCGGCCAGGTCCACCTGGGCCATGATCCAGCCGCCGAAGATATCGCCGTTGGCATTGGCATCGGCGGGCATCGGCATCACGCGCAGCACCAGTTCGCGCGGCGCGGTCTGGGGCGGGCTTTGTTGTTGGTCGGACATGTGGAGGGGATCCCTGTGAGAATGGCTGATCGGCATTTTCCCTGATTGCCCCCGGACCCCAGCAAAATCCATGCAAGCCAGCCGTCGCGCCAGCCCCATCGCCTCCCTGCCGCCGAGCACCGCCCTGTCGATGGCGCCGCGCTCCGACTGGGCCACCATCGCCAAGCTGCTGCCCTATCTGTGGCGCTACCGCTGGCGGGTCGGCCTGGCGCTGGGCTTCATGCTCGGCGCCAAGCTCAGCAATGTGGGCGTGCCGGTGCTGCTGAAATCGCTGGTCGACAGCCTCAGCCTGAAGCCCGGCGATCCGCAGGCGCTGCTGGTCGTGCCGCTGGGCCTGCTGCTGGCCTATGGCGGCCTGCGCCTGACCACATCGCTGTGCACCGAGGCGCGCGAACTGATCTTCGCCAAGGCCACCGAGGGCACGGCGCGCAGCATCTCGCTGCAGGTGTTCCGCCATCTGCATGACCTGAGCCTGCGCTTCCACCTGGAGCGCCAGACCGGCGGCATGACGCGCGACATCGAGCGCGGCACCCGGGCGGTGCATTCGCTGATCTCCTATTCGCTCTACAGCATCGTGCCGACCCTGATCGAGGTGGCCCTGGTGCTGACCCTGCTGGCGGTCAAGTTCGACGCCTGGTTCGCCTGGATCACGCTGGGCGCGCTGGTGTTCTACATCGGCTTCACGGTGCTGGTCACCGAATGGCGCACCAAGTTCCGGAAGATCCTCAACGAGCTGGACTCGGTGGCGCACAGCAAGGCGATCGACTCGCTCTTGAACTACGAGACGGTCAAGTACTTCAACAACGAGGACTTCGAGGCGCACCGCTACGACGAAAGCCTGGAGAAGCTGCGCCGCGCCCAGCTGAGGTCGCAGACCACCTTGTCGCTGCTGAACAGCGGCCAGCAGCTGATCATCGCCGCCGCGCTGGTGGCGATGCTGTGGCGGGCCACACAGGGCGTGGCGACGGGAGCCATGACCCTCGGGGACCTGGTGATGGTCAATGCCTTCATGATCCAGCTCTACATCCCGCTGAACTTCCTCGGCGTGATCTACCGCGAGATCAAGCAGAGCCTGACCGACCTGGACAAGATGTTCGGCCTGCTGGAGCGCGAACGCGAGGTGGCCGACACGCCGGGCGCGGCCGAGCTGCGGGTGGACGGCGCGGCGGTGCGCTTCGAGCATGTCAGCTTCGCCTACGAGGCGGCGCGGCCGATCCTGAAGGAGCTGAGCTTCGAGATCCCGGCCGGCAAGAAGGTGGCGGTGGTGGGGCCCAGCGGCTCGGGCAAGAGCACGCTGGCGCGCCTGCTGTACCGCTTCTACGACGTGGACCAGGGCCTGATCACGATCGACGGCCGGGACATCCGCGGCGTGACCCAGGCATCGGTGCGGCGCGCCATCGGCATCGTGCCGCAGGACACCGTGCTGTTCAACGACACGGTGGCCTACAACATCGCCTACGGCCGGCCGGGCGCCTCGCAGGAGCAGATCGAGGCGGCGGCGCGCGCCGCCCATATCCACGACTTCATCATGTCCACGCCCAGGGGCTACGAGACCATGGTGGGCGAGCGCGGGCTCAAGCTCAGCGGCGGCGAGAAGCAGCGCGTCGCGATCGCCCGCACCCTGCTGAAGAACCCGCCGCTGCTGATCTTCGACGAGGCCACCTCGGCGCTCGACTCGCGCAACGAGCGCGCGATCCAGGCCGAGCTGGAGGCGGTGGGCCAGAACAAGACCGTGCTGGTGATCGCGCACCGGCTCTCGACCGTCGTCGATGCGCACGAGATCCTGGTGATGGAGCAGGGCCGCATCATCGAGCGCGGCCGCCACGAGGCGCTGCTGGCCCGGGCCGGGCGCTATGCGCAGATGTGGGCGTTGCAGCAGGCCGGCGACAAGTGACGCGGCCCGCCGCCCCTCGCGCTCCAGGCGGCAGGCTCGGGTCGAGGCGGCGGCTACACTGCCCGCGTGGAAACCAAATGGCTCGAAGATTTCGTCAGCCTGGCCGAGACGCGCAGTTTTTCGCGCTCCGCCCAGCTCAGGCATGTGACCCAGCCGGCGTTCTCGCGCCGCATCCAGGCGCTGGAGGCCTGGGCCGGAGTGGACCTGGTGGACCGCAGCTCCTATCCGACCCGCCTGACCGCCGCCGGCGAGACCCTGCTGGAGCAGGCGGTCGAGATGCTGGGCAATCTGCAGGCCACGCGCAATATGCTGCGCAGCCACCAGGCGGCCGGGCAGGACATGATCGAGTTCGCGATGCCGCATTCGCTGGCCTTCAGTTTTTTCCCGCATTGGCTGATGGACCTGCGCCAGCGCTTCGGTCCGCTGAAGAGCCGGCTCAATGCGCTGAACGTGCATGACGCGGCGCTGCAGCTCAGCGAGGGCAACTGCGATCTGCTGATCGCCTACCATCATCCGAGCCAGCCCTTGCAGCTGGATCCGGAACGCTATCAGATGGCCTCGCTGGGCTTCGAGACCCTGGCCGCCTATGCCAAGGGCGACGCCCAGGGGCTGCCGCTGTTCGGCCTGCCGGGGCATCCGGGCCAGAAGATCCCCTTTCTCAGCTATGCCTCGGGCGCCTACCTGGGGCGCCTGGTTGAGGTGATCGTCAAGGACTCGCCGTCGGCGCTGAACCTGGATGCGATCTACGAGACCGACATGGCCGAGGGGCTGAAGGCCATGGCCCTGGAGGGGCATGGCGTGGCGTTCCTGCCGGCCAGCTCGGTCAAGAAGGAGCTGAGGTCGCGGCGCCTGGTGCAGGCCACGGCGCCGGGCGAGTTCGAGCTGAGCATGGAATTGCGCATCTACCGCGAGCGCCCCGAAGCGGCGCGGCGCAACAAGCCGGTGGCCCAGGCCCTGTGGGACTTTTTGGCCCAGCGCGGCTGAGGGGCTCGAAAACAGGGGTTTACCCGCGGTACCCATGTCGGTGCTGCATAAGCGCGGCCAGAATAGGCATTGGGCGAGACCCGCCCGGGCGGCTAGAGTCCGCGCTCGTTGAAGCGGGGGCCGGGCGCAAATCTTGCACACTGCGTGGCTGGAGGACGGACGCGGATGCGTAAGTGAAACTCCGTACGACGCGGGGAGCCGGCCCATGGTCTGCTTCGCGCTCTAAGAATCGATCTTGAACCAGGAGCTCTTATGAAGAAGACATTGCTTGTGTTGGCCGTCGCGGCTGCCGCCGGGATGGCGCATGCCGACGACACGCTGAAGAAGATCAAGGACAGCGGTGCGGTCACCATGGGCGTGCGTGAGTCTTCCGGCGCCCTGTCCTATACGCTGGGCGACGGCAAGTATGTCGGCTATCACGTCGAGATCTGCCAGAAGGTGCTGGCCGACGTGCAGAAGCAGCTGGGCCTGGCCAAGCTGGACATCAAGTACCAGCCGGTGACCTCGCAGAACCGCATCCCGCTGGTGCAGAACGGCACCGTGGACATCGAGTGCGGTTCCACCACCAACAACGCCGCCCGCCAGAAGGATGTGGCCTTCGCCGTCACCACCTTCGTCGAGGAAGTGCGCATCGCGGTCAAGGCCAACTCCGGCATCAACGGCATCGGCCAGCTGAACGGCAAGACCATCGCCACCACCACCGGCACGACCTCGGTGCAGACCCTGCGCAAGCATGAGCGCGCCACCGGCGTGGACTTCAAGGAAGTGTTCGGCAAGGACCATGCCGACAGCTTCCTGCTGCTGGAGTCGGGCCGCGCCGACGCCTTCGTGATGGACGGCGCCATCCTGGCCGGCAATATCGCCAAGGCCAAGAACCCGGCCGAGTTCAAGCTGGTGGGCGAGGTGCTGTCGGTCGAGCCGATCGCGATCATGATCCGCAAGGACGACCCCGCCTTCAAGAAGGCCGTGGACGACAGCATCAAGGCCCAGATGAAATCCGGCGACATCGCCAAGCTGTGGGGCAAGTGGTTCGAGCAGCCCATCCCGCCGGCCAACACCAAGGTCGGCATGCCGGCGAACGACAACACCAAGGCGGCCTGGGCCAACCCGAACGACAAGCCGATGGAAGAGTACGCCAAGAAGTAAAGCCGGGCGCTTGACTGAAGGCTAAGGGGCCGCCCGGCCAGTTTCGGGCGGCCTCGTTTTTTGAGAGGGGATCGCGTGGCGACATGGGATTGGCAGGTGTTCTGCAAGAACACCATCGATGGCGAGGTGATGCCGCGTTGCTTGGGCAACGGCGGCGAGATCACCTATTTGGACTGGATGCTTTCGGCCTGGGGCTGGACCCTGAGCGTGGCCGTGCTGGCCCTGCTCGTGGCCCTGCTCGTCGGCGCGCTGATGGGCATCTTGCGCACCACGCCCAGCAAGGGCCTGGTGGCGCTGGGCAATGCCTGGACCGAGCTGTTCCGCAACATCCCGCTGCTGGTCCAGGTCTTCCTCTGGTACCACGTGCTGCCGTCGCTGATTCCGCCGCTGAAGACTTTCCCCAGCTTCATCCTGGTGGTGTTCGCCTTGGGCTTCTTTACCTCGGCGCGCATCGCCGAGCAGGTCAAGGCCGGCATCCAGAGCCTGCCCAAGGGCCAGCGCTACGCGGGGCTGGCGATGGGCTTCACCCTGCCGCAGACCTACCGCTATGTGCTGCTGCCGATGGCCTTCCGCATCGTGATCCCGCCGCTGACCAGCGAGAGCATGAACATCATCAAGAACTCCTCGGTGGCCTTCGCCGTGTCGATCGCCGAGCTGACCATGTTCGCGATGCAGGCGCAGGAGGAAACCTCGCGCGGCATCGAGGTCTACCTGGCCGTCACCGGGCTGTACTTCGTCTCCGCCTTCGTGATCAACCGCATCGCCCTGTTCATCGAGAACCGCGTGCAGGTCCCCGGCATGATCGGAGGTGGCAAATGAATCTCAACTTCGCCTTCCTGGACTGGAGCGTCGTCTCCAGCTTCATCCTCAAGGGCCTGATCTTCAGCGTGCAGCTGACCGTGATCGCGATGCTGGGCGGCATTGCGCTGGGCACCCTGCTGGCGCTGATGCGCCTGTCGGGCAAGAAGTGGCTGGTGCTGCCGGCGGCCTTCTATGTCAACACGCTGCGCTCCATCCCGCTGGTGATGGTGATCCTGTGGTTCTTCCTGCTGATTCCGCTGCTGATCGGCCGCCCGATGGGCGCCGAGCTGTCGGCCATCATCACCTTCACGGTGTTCGAGGCGGCCTACTACTCGGAGATCATGCGCGCCGGCATCCAGAGCGTGCCCAAGGGCCAGGTCTATGCCGGCTATGCGGTCGGCATGAGCTACCGCCAGACCATGCAGCTCGTCGTGCTGCCGCAGGCCTTCCGCAATATGCTGCCGGTGCTGCTGACCCAGACCGTCATCCTGTTCCAGGACACCTCGCTGGTCTATGCGATCGGCGCCTACGACCTGCTGAAGGGCTTCGAGGTCGCGGGCAAGAACTTCAACCGTCCGGTCGAGACCTATCTGGTCGCGGCCCTGGTCTATTTCGTGATCTGTTTCAGCCTGTCGATGCTGGTGCGTCGGCTGCAGCAGAAGATCCAAATCATCCGCTAAGGACTGCTGGCCATGATTGACATCAAGAACATCTCCAAGTGGTACGGCCCCTTCCAGGTGCTGACCGACTGCACCACCAGCATCGCCAAGGGCGAGGTGGTGGTGGTCTGCGGCCCCTCGGGCTCCGGCAAATCCACCCTGATCAAGACCGTCAACGCGCTGGAGCCGATCCAGAAGGGCGACATCGTGGTCGATGGCATCTCGATCGCCAACCCGAAGACCGACCTGCCGCGCCTGCGCTCGCGCGTCGGCATGGTGTTCCAGCATTTCGAGCTGTTCCCGCACCTCTCGGTCACGGAGAACCTGACCATCGCCCAGGTCAAGGTGCTGGGCCGCAATATGGACGACGCCAAGGCGCGCGGCCTGAAGATGCTGGACCGCGTCGGCCTGATGGCCCACAAGGACAAGTTCCCCGGCCAGCTCTCCGGCGGCCAGCAGCAGCGCGTGGCGATCGCCCGTGCGCTGTCGATGGACCCGATCGTGATGCTGTTCGACGAGCCCACCTCGGCGCTGGATCCCGAGATGGTCGGCGAGGTGCTGGACGTGATGGTGCAGCTGGCCCATGAGGGCATGACCATGATGTGCGTGACCCACGAGATGGGCTTTGCCAAGAAGGTCAGCAACCGCGTGATCTTCATGGACGAGGGCAGGATCGTCGAGGACTGCACGAAGGAAGAGTTCTTCGGCAATCCCGATGCCCGGGCGCCGCGCGCCAAGGACTTCCTGGCCAAGATCCTGCAACATTAACCCACCCCCTACGCGCTTCGCGCGCCCCCTCAAGGGGGCGAGCCCGGCGGACCGGCAAAGCCGGATCCGCGGGCTCCGCTGGGTTTACGGCTCGATCGCGGCGCCGACCACGGCCTCGCCGCCGGCGATCGGGCCGATCAGCGTCGCCTTGCCGGTGCTCAGGTCGAGGCGGTACCAGCTCGACACCGCGCCGCGGCTGATCGAGGCATAGGCCGCGTTCGAGACATCCGAGATGTCCAGCGTCGCGCGCTCGAAGCTGCCGATGCCCAGCGAACCCACCGTGTAGAGCCGCCCCGTGTTGGGCGAGACCGGCGGCGTCACAGCTTCCTTCGTGCCCTGGTGCACCAGGCTGCCCAGCTTGCCGTCCAGCGCGTAGTTGGTGGTGATCTTGTCGTTGTCCCTGTTGTAGGTGTAGCCGGCCGCGACGATGGCCGGCGCCTTGCCGGCATGAGCGTCGGCCGCGTCGTAGGCCAGGCGACCGTCGAGCTGCAGGCCCGGCTGGTCGGCATTGCCGTCCACCACGGCACCGGTGTCGGGATGCAGGCGCAGGTTGAAGCCGGCGTCGTTGACCACGCGGATGCGGTCGACCGTCGGGTTGAAGTCGAAGCCCCATTCCGTCGCGCCCTCGCGCGGCAGCATGGCCGGCGTGCCGAGCGCGCTGGCGCTGCCATCGGCGGTGTCGATGCGGTAGAGCTGGCCGCTGGTGCCCAGCGCGAACAGCTGGCCCTTGGCCACGCGGTAGTCGATGCCCAGCAGGGTCTCGCCGGCGGCCAAGCCGCTCAGGGGCCGGCTGGCCAGGATCTTCTGGGGCTGGCCGGCATTGAAGCGGATCAGCCGGTTGCCGGCGGTGACGGCGTGGATCGTCTCCTTGGCGGGCGGCCCCAGAGCTTCGGTGCTGGTGGCGCAGGCGGCGAGCAGGGCGCTGCCCGCGAGGAGGGTCAGGACTTGACGTGGCATCAGAGGTATCGCTCGTGGGGCTTGGGTGGCCGATTGTTGGCCGGCCCGCGCCCGCTTGTCAGCCCAAACACCGGTGGACCGCGGGGCTTTGGCCCCCGGGACCGGATGCGACAATCGGGGCCATGAGTACCGCCGTTCCCCAAGAGCTGATCCTGACCCGACCCGACGACTGGCATGTGCACCTGCGCGACGAGACCGCGCTGCAGAGCGTCGTGGCGCATACCGCACGCCAGTTCGCGCGCGCCATCGTGATGCCCAATCTGCGCCCGCCGATCACCACGGCCGCACAGGCCGGCGCCTACCGCGAGCGCATCCTGGCCGCGCTGCCGGAGGGCGCCGACTTCCAGCCGCTGATGACGCTCTATCTCACCGACAACACCCCGGTCGACGAGATCAGGCGCGCCAAGGAGGCCGGCGTCGTGGCGCTCAAGCTCTACCCGGCCGGCGCCACCACCAACAGCGATGCCGGCGTCACCGACATCAGGAAGACCTACAAGACCCTGGAGGCGATGCAGCGCGAGGGTCTGCTGCTGCTGGTGCATGGCGAGGTCACCGACCCGGCCATCGACGTGTTCGACCGCGAGGCCGTCTTCATCGATCAGGTGATGACGCCGCTGCGCGCCGACATGCCGGAGCTGAAGGTGGTGTTCGAGCACATCACCACCAAGGAGGCCGCGCAGTACGTGGCCGCCAGCGACGCCTACACCGCCGCGACCTTGACGCCCCAGCACCTGCTCTACAACCGCAACGCCATCTTCACCGGCGGCCTGCGCCCGCATTACTACTGCCTGCCCGTGCTCAAGCGCGAGGAGCATCGCCTGGCCCTGCTGCGGGCCGCCACCTCCGGATCGGCCAAGTTCTTCCTCGGCACCGACAGCGCACCCCATGCCTCGGTGATGAAGGAGAACTCGGTCTGCGGCGCCGGTTGCTTCACGGCGCTCTCCGCGCTGGAGCTGTATGCCGAGGCCTTCGAGCTGGCCGGCGCGCTGGACAAGCTGGAGGCCTTCGCCAGCTTCAACGGGCCGGATTTCTACGGCCTGCCGCGCAACCGCGGCACGGTCACGCTGAAGCGCCAGGGCTGGACCCTGCCGGACAGCGTGCCCTTCGGCGAGGCGCGCCTGAAGCCGCTGCGCGGCGGCGAGGCCCTGGGCTGGCAGCTGGTCTGAGGGCAGGGCCGACGGTCGAGGTCGACTGGTCGGCACCCTGGCTGGCGCCGTACCGCGCGCGGGGCCAGGTCTTGTGGGAGCGCTGGCGCGCGGGCGCGCCGCTCGCCGAGGTGCTGAACACGCAGGCGGCGCCGGTGCGCTTCGTGCCGCAGGCCGCATTGCCGGCGGGCGAGGGCTACGAGGCCTTCATCCGCCGCAGCGGCCGCGTGCCCACGCGCGACGACCTGCACGACTTCTTCAACGGCCTGGTCTGGCTGCACCGGCCCGCGCTGAAGGCGCGGCTCAATGCCTGGCATGGGCTGGAGACGCGGGAGGCGCCGCTGCCGAGCCCGCAGCGCGGGCCGCTGCGCGATGCGCTGACCCTGCTGGACGAGAACGGCGCGCTGCTGCACGGCGCGCCGCCGCCGCTGGTCGAGGCCCTGGTCGAGCGCGACTGGTCGCGCCTTTTCGTCGGCCTGCGCCCGCTGTGGGCCGGCGTGCGACTGGAACTGGTCGGCCATGCGCTGCTGGAGAAGCTGCTGCAGCCGCGCAAGCCGATCTGCGCTCATGTGCTGCTGGCCGAACCGCAGGACCCCGAGGTGCTGGCGGCCAAGCCCTTCCATCCCCTGCCGGTGCTGGGCGTGCCGGGCTGGTGGGCCAGCAACGAGGGCGCGGACTTTTATCGGGACCCGGCGGTGTTTCGCCCGCGGCGTCCGGCGCAAGCCGGTTAGCATGGCCGCACAACATCAAGGAGTACCGTTCTTGTTGCGCCCATTCCCGATCCTGGCGGCCTGGCTGCTGGCGCTGCCGGTGCTGGCCCAGCCCGTGCCGCCGCCGGCCGCGCCTGCGCCCTCGCAGCCGGCCAGCGCCGCGGCGACCGTGCCGCAGCCGGTGTCGGCCACCGCCCGCCGGCTCTACGAGCGCGCCCGCGGCCAACTGCTGCAGATCCGCACCCTCTTGAAGAACCAGGACAGCCAGGCCTCGGTGGGTTCGGGCTTCTTGGTCAGCGAGCAGGGCCATGTGATCACCAACTACCACGTGATCAGCCAGGCCGCGCTGGAGCCCGAGAGCTACCGCCTGCGCTATGCCAGCACCGACGGGCACGGCGGCGAGCTGGAGCTGCTGGACTTCGACGTGCGCCGCGATCTGGCCCTGCTGCGCGTGGTGGGCGAGGGACTGAAGGGCGCCGGCGCGCTGCAGTTCCGGGCGCCGGAGCAGCCGCTGTCCAAGGGCGACCGCATCTACTCGATGGGCAATCCGCACGACGTGGCCTTCGCGGTGGTGGAGGGCACCTACAACGGCCTGGTCGAGCGCAGTTTCGACCCGCTGATCTACTACTCCGGCAGCATCAACTCGGGCATGAGCGGCGGGCCGGTGGTGGACGAGGAGGGCCGCGTCGTCGGCATCAATGTCTCGGCCATGTTCTTCGCGCAGCAGATGAGCTTTCTGGTGCCGGCCGAGTTCGCCCTGGCGCTGTTCCAGCGCAGCCGGGCGGCCAGGCCGCTGGCCGGACCGGCCTGGCCGCGCCTGCGCGAACAGCTGCTGGCCTACCAGGAGGCGCTGACCAGTGCCTTCGTGGCCCAGCCCTGGCGCAGCGCCGGCCAGGGGCGCTACCGCCTGCCGGTGCCGCAGGAGGACTTCATGCGCTGCTGGGGCCGTGGCACGCCGGCCGACAGCAAGGGCCTGGCGTTCCAGCGCTCGCAATGCCGCATGGAGCATGCGGTCTTCATCAGCGGCAATCTGCAGACCGGCTATCTGGACATCTCGCACGAGGCCTATGACGGCCGCAATCTCGGCGCGCTGCGCTTCTCCAAGCAGTATTCGGGCAGCTTCCGCAACGAGAACCTGGGCCGCGCCAACAAGCAGCGCACCGCGCCCTACTGCCGCGAGGAGTTCATCCAGGGCGAGGCCGGCCCGCCGCTGCGCGCCGTGATCTGCCTGACCGCCTACCGCAAGCTGCGCGGCCTGCACGACCTGAGCGTGCTGGTCACCACCGTGGACGCCGCCGCCGAGGGGGCCCTGGGCCGCTTCGATGCGCGCGGCGTCAGCTTCGACAATGCGCTCCGCCTGAGCGCCCATTACCTGGGAGGGTTCGGATGGACGGCAGCGCGGCCGCAGTGATCGAGGTGCTGGGCCGCGATGGCCAGGTGCGCGCGGTGCATCGCATCCGGGCCTGGCCCGTGTCGATCGGCCGCTCGCCGGCCTGCGACCTGGTGCTGGACGACAGCCATCTGGCCGGCGCCCATGCCCGGCTGGCCCTGGACGAGGCCGGCCCGCAGCTGACCCTGCTGGACAGCCTGAACGGCGGCTGGCTGGGGCGGCGGCGGTTGCGCGGCGGCGAATCGGTGGCCCTGGCGGCCGGCGCGCTGTTCCAGCTCGGGGCCACCCAGCTGCGCCTGCGCCGCGCCGCCGATCCGCTGGCGCCCGAGCAGCCGCTGCTGGTCGCCGCCGGCGCGCCGCGCCTGCGCTGGCTCTACGGCGCGCTGGCGCTCTGGCTGGCCCTGCTGTGGCTCGAGCAGTGGAGCAGCGTGGACCCGGGCTCGCCCTGGGTGGACTATGCCGGAGCGGTGCTGGCGCCGCTGGGCCTGCTGCTGGGCTGGGCCGCGCTGTGGGCCTTGGTCACGCAGCTGTTCCAGCATCGCTTCCCTTTCTTCACCCATCTGTGGCGCGCCCTGCTGGTGGCCGGCGGGCTTTACCTGCTGTCGCTGCTGCTGCCGCTGGCGGCCTATGCCTTCTCGCTGCGTGCGCTGCTGAGCCTGGAGGCGCTGGCGACGCCGGTGGCACTGACGGGGCTGCTGTGGTGGCATGCCGTGCTGGTGTGGCCGCGCGGCCGCCGGGCGCTGGGCTGGGCCCTGGGCGGCCTGCTGCTGGGCGGGCTGCTGCTGCTGGTGGCCAAGCGCCAGGAGCAGCAGTACTGGTTCGGCCCGCCCTACCTGAGCAGCCTGCCGCCGCCGGCCGCGCGCCTGGCCACACCCAAGCCGCCGCAGGCCCTGGTCGAGTCGCTGCGGCCGCTGCGGGAGGAACTGGCGCGCCAGGCCGCCAAGGACGACGAGGGCGCCAGGGACGAGGGCGAGGATTGAGTCCCCCGCGGCCGCGCTAGACGCGCGGCAGTAGGGTGCGCAGCGCCAGCGCGTGCAGGGCCTCGACCGCCGCATCGCGGCGCGAGGCGCTGCTGCGCAGCAGCGCCACCTGCATCGCCGGCAGCGGCGGCAGGCCCTGCTTGTCGCCGAGGATCTGCAGGCCCGGCGGCACGCAGCAGCGCGTCAGCACCGCCACCGCCAGCCCGCTGTCCACCGCCGCCAGCTGCCCCGCCAGGCTGGAGCTGTTGTAGACCACGCGGTAGGCGCGCCGCGCCTGCGCGAGGGCCGCCAGCGCGCCGCGTCGCGCCAGGCTGCCGGCCTCGTAGACCGCCACCGGCAGCGGGTCGCGCCGCCAGGCCTCGTGCTGCGGCGCGCCGACCCAGACCAGCGGTTCGTGGAACAGCAGGGTGCCGCGCGCGGCCCGGCTACCTGAATCCGGGCGCGAGACCAGGGCCAGATCCAGCTCGCCGCGACCTATGCGCGGGATCAGCGCGGTGGACTGCTCGCAGAACAGCTCGATCTCGACGCCCGCATGGCGGCTGGCAAAGCTCTTCAGCACCGGCGTCAGGTAGCTGGCCGCATAGTCGTCCGGCACGCCCAGCCGCACCCGGCCGCTGAGCAGCGGGCCCTGCAAGGCCTGCTGCGCCTCGCCGTGCAGGTCCAGGATGCGCCGCGCATAGCCCAGCAGCTCCAGCCCGGCCGGCGTCAGCGCCAGATGGCGCGGGCCGCGCAGCAGCACCGGCCGGCCCAGCGCGTCCTCCAGCTTCTGCAGCTGGCTGCTGACCGCCGACTGCGAGCGGTGTACCAGCGGCGCGGCGGCCGACAGCGAACCGGTGTCGACGACGGTGACGAAGGCGCGCAGCCAGTCGAGCTGCAGATCGCGGGCGGCCATGGGCGGATTCCAGCTATTCGGAAAGCAGATGGTAGTCGTTCGAACTATCCGCTTCACGGCGATCGCGCGCGGCCCCAGCATGGCGGCATGGACGATACCCATCGCGACATGCAGGAACGCCGTGGCCGCGGCCTGATGGTCGGCGGCGGCCTGCTGCTGGCCACGCTCGGCGTGTGCCTGGAGGAGGCCGGCCAGGCCCCGCTGACGGCCGTCTGGTTCCGCTGCGCCTTCGGTGCGCTGGCGCTGCTGGCCTGGGGGCTGTGGCGCGGACGCCTGGGCGAGCTGCGCCTGTCGCGCCCGGCGCTGGCGGCGGCGGTGAGCGCGGGCCTGCTGATGCTGCTGAACTGGGGCCTGTTCTTTGCCGCCATCGAGCGCTGCTCGATCGGCGTGGCCACCGTGGTCTTCCATGTGCAGCCGCTGTGGGTGATGGGCCTGGCCGCGCTGCTGCTGGGCGAGCCGGTGTCCAGGCGGCAGGGAGCGGCGGCACTGCTGGCGCTGGTGGGGCTGGCGCTGGCCTCGGGCCTGCTGCGGGAGGGCGGGGCGCCGCTGGACCGGGGCTATCTGCTGGGCCTGGCGATGTGCCTGGGCGGCTCGCTCAGCTATGCCGGCGTCACCCTGATCGCCAAGGCGGTGCCGGGGCTGAACTCCTTCGCGCTGGCCTGGTGGCAATGCCTGGTGGGTCTGCTGGTCTTGCTGTGGTGGCCGCTGTCGCAGGGCTGGCCGGCCCCGGGGCCGGCCTGGGCCTGGCTGGCGGGCCTGGGCGTGCTGCACACCGGCCTGGCCTATGTGCTGCTGTATGCCGGCATGGCGCGCCTGCCGGCCGGCCAGGTGGCGCTGCTGCAGTTCGTCTATCCGGGCGCGGCCGTGCTGGTCGACTGGGGCGTCTACGGGCGCGCGCTGGACGGCGTGCAGCTGGCCGGCGTGGCCCTGATGGGCGCGGCGCTGCTGGCGCTGCGCCGGCCGGCCCGGCCGGCAAGCCCGGTGATGGGGGCGGGTGGGACGCCCTCGACCTTCCCGCGCGGCACCGGCTCGGACAGGGCGCCATAGGCCGGTGTCGGCCGCGGATATGTGGCGTATTGCCGATGGCGGCGCAAACCTGATCCGCTTGGCATTGGAAGGCCGCTGCGCCGGGCCTATGGTAGCCAAGCCGGCGCGCTGCACGGGGTTCTCAAGTTGCGACAACGCCGGCCGATAGACCGAAGAACCGGGTCATAGAACCCAGGGCCTCCTCATGCCGGGGTCTGGGCGGCATGGGGCTCATCGTCAGGTCGGCGCCTCGACGCGCCTAGGGGGTTGAACATGAGCCTGCGCCATCTGCGCGTGAAAGCCAAGCTGATGCTTGGATTCGCCTGTCTGGCAGCCATCGTGCTACTGGTTTCGGGTCTGTCGCTGCAATCCTTGTCGCGCTCCAACGAGCGCTTCTCGGACTATCTTGAAGGGGTCGGCGCACGCGAGCGCCTGGCCGTCGACATCCGTGGCGCGGCCACCCGGCGCGCGATCGCGGCGCGCAATCTGGTGCTGGTGAGCCAGCCGGCCGAGCGCGAGGCCGAGAAGGCGCTGGTCACGCAGGCGCACGAGGAGATGCAGGCCGCGCTGGCCCGGCTCAAGAAGGCCGTGACCGCGGCCGACGATGCGACCGAGCAGGACCGCGCGATGCTGGCCGAGATCGAGCGGGTCGAGGCGAAGTACGGCCCGGTGGCGCTGGACATCGTCGGCATGGCCGTGGCCGGCCGGCGCGACGAGGCCGTGGCCAAGATGAATGCCGAGTGCCGGCCCCTGCTGGCCGCGCTGCTGAAGGCCACCGGCGACTTCATCCGCGAGGAGCAGCGCCAGTCGAACGACGAAGTGGCACGGGCGGCGGCGGGCTACGAGCGCGACCGCCTGCTGATGGCGGCGGTCTGCTCGGCAGCCATTGCCGCGGCACTGGCGATGGGCTGGCTGCTCAGCAATGCGGTGACGCGGCCGCTGACCCGCGCCGTGCATCTGGCCGAGGCCGTGGCCTCGGGCGACCTGAGCTCGCGCATCGAGGTCGATCGCCGGGACGAGACCGGCCAGCTGCTGGCCGCACTGAAGAAGATGAACGAGAGCCTGGTGGGCATGGTGGGCCGGGTGCGCCAGTCGGCCGACGGCATCGCCACCGCCTCGCGGGAGATCGCCAACGGCAACCAGGACCTGTCCAGCCGCACCGAGCAGCAGGCCAGCGCGCTGCAGCAGACCGCGGCCTCGATGCAGCAGATGACCAGCACGGTCCAGCATGCCGCCGACAGTTCGCGCCAGGCCAGCCAGCTGGCCAGCTCGGCGGCCGCGGTGGCGGGGCGCGGCGGCGAGGTGGTGGCGCGGGTGGTCAGCACCATGGGCGAGATCTCGGCGGCCAGCCGCAAGATCGCCGACATCATCGGCGTGATCGACGGCATCGCCTTCCAGACCAATATCCTGGCGCTGAACGCGGCGGTGGAAGCGGCCCGGGCCGGCGAGCAGGGCCGTGGCTTCGCGGTGGTGGCCGGCGAGGTGCGCACCCTGGCCCAGCGCAGCGCCCAGGCGGCACGCGAGATCAAGAGCCTGATCAACGACAGCGCCAGCAAGGTCGAGGCCGGCAGCCAGCTGGTCGGCGAGGCCGGCAGCACCATGGACGACATCGTCGCCCAGGTGGGCCGCATGACCGATCTGATGGCCGAGATCAATGCCTCGGCCGTCGAGCAGAGCAGCGGCATCGGCCAGGTCAACCAGGCGGTGGCCTCGATCGATCAGGGCACGCAGCAGAACGCCGCCCTGGTCGAGGAAAGCGCGGCCGCGGCCGAGAGCCTGCGCCAGCAGGCCGCCAGCCTGCTGCAGGTGATCGCGGTCTTCAAGACGCAGGACGGCCGGGGTCTGGCTTCTGCGGGATAATGCGGTCGTGAAGCAAGCCAGACCGCCGCTGGTGCAAGCGTGGAAACACGGCACTGGAGGAAGGTCCGGACTGCATAGAGCGGCGTAGCAGTTAACGGCTGTCCGGCGTGAGCCGAGGATCAGAGCAACAGAGACGAGTCAAGGTGGGTCCCACCTGGGGTGGTCTGTGAGGCGCCAGCGCAAGCTGGCGGGCGATGCGTAAGCAGCGCCTGGGGCGCGAGCCCCAACCGAACAGCACCCAAGGCGGGCCAAGGCCCGCCTTGGGTGAAACGGGCAATCTCTACGCGCAGCAACACCAAGTAGGCCAGTATTGAGGCGGCTCGCTGAGCTGGCGGGTAGGTGGCACCGAGCCGCGCAGTGATGCGCGGCCCAGAGGAATGGCGGTCACGAGGCCCGGCCCGCAAGGGTCGGGTCTTGCACAGAATCCGGCCTATCGGCTTGCTTCACTCTTTTTTCAGGTCGGGCGCAGCAGCGTCTCGATGGTTTCCTGCACCGCCAGGGCCTCGGCGAAGCCCGGCAGGCTGTGCGAGCGGCCCTCGATCAGCGCGACCCATTGCTCCAGCTGGTCGGCCTGGGCCGTGCCGCGCAGCGCTTCCGACTCGCCCAGCGGCTGCCAGCCCTCGCCGCGGCGCTGCTGGGTCAGGCCGAACCATTCGCGCAGCTCGATCTCGCCCTCGCTGGCGCTCCAGCGCATGCGGTTGCGGTCGGGCACCTCGATCTCGGGGCCGACCCGGCCCTCGATCTGCACCGGCACTCCGTCGGCCCGCAGCCGCGCCCGCAAGCCTGTTTCGGCGCTGCGGCCGTCCGCCGGATAGTCGACCCGGCTTTCCAGCACCTCGGCGCGACCCAGCACGCGCTGCAGCACGAAGATGAAGTGCGACAGCACCTCGCGCGTGAAGCCGCCCTCGACGCGCTCGGCCAGCCAGGCGCCGGCCGCGGCCTGCCAGGGGCGCGGCCAGGCGGCGAAGCCCAGCTCCAGCTGCACCTCGCGCAGCGCGCCCAGCGGCAGGTGCGAGGCGGCGCCGAAGGCGCGCTGCAGGCTGGCCAGGCCGGGGGCCGAGGCCAGCGAGAAGTTCACCGCGGCGCGCAATTTCTCGCGCTCGATGCGGGCGATGCAGGCGCGCGCGGCGGCGAAGTCCACCGTCAGCGGCTTCTCGCAGAACACCGCCAGGCCGGCGTCGAAGGCGGCATGGCTGAGCTCGATATGGGCGGCCGGCGGCGTGGCGATGTAGAGGCTGGCCAGCCCGGGCCGGGTGATCAGTTCGGCCGCGCTGCCGGCCGCCCGCAGCTGCGGGTAGGACTTCAAGGTGGCGGCCACCGCGGCCGGGTTGGCGTCCCACACCCAGGCGGCATGCAGGACCGCATGCCCGTTCAGCCGGGCCAGCATGCGCTGGCCCATCACGCCCAGGCCGATCAGGCCGATGTTCAAAGGTTCCGGCATCTTGTTGTCGCAGCAGATTCTCGAAGTCGCCCAGTTTAGGCGGGGCCGCTACACTCGGAGCCCGCCCGCTGCCGATGCCGTCGAGCCGGGCGGCCAACGCACAAAATCCACCAATGAATCCCGAAGCCAGCACACTCTGGCGTGCACCGCGCTGGGCCCTGGCCGTTCTGCTGGCCTGCCTGGGCATGGTGGGCCCGTTCTCGATCGACACCTATCTGCCGGCCTTCGCGGGCATCGCGCGCGCGCTCAACGCCACACCGCTGGAGATGCAGCAGACGCTGTCGAGCTATCTGTTCGGCTTCGCGGTGATGAACCTGTTCCATGGCGCGCTGTCCGACAGCTTCGGCCGTCGCCCGGTGGTGCTATGGGGCATGGCGCTCTTCACGATCGCCTCGCTGGGCTGCGCGCTGGCCGGTACGATCGGGCAGCTGGTGTTCTGGCGCACGGTGCAGGGCATGTCGGCCGGGGCCGGCATCGTGGTGTCGCGCGCCATCATCCGCGACATGTTCCCGCCCTCGGAGGCGCAGCGCGTGATGTCGCAGGTGACGCTGTTCTTCGGCGTGGCACCGGCGGTCGCGCCGATGGTGGGCGGCTTCCTGTTCGTGCATGCCGACTGGCATTCGATCTTCTGGTTCCTGGTGGCCGTCGGCGCGGCGCTGTTCATCGCCAACTGGCGCCTGCTGCCCGAGACGCTGCACAAGAGCCAGGCCCAGCCCCTGCATCTGGGCTCGCTGATGCGCGGCTACTGGAGCATGTGCAGCAGCCGGCGTTTCCTGTTGCTGGCCCTGGCCAGCGGCGTGCCCTTCAACGGCATGTTCCTCTATGTGCTGGCGGCGCCGGTGTTCCTGGGCGAGCACCTGCAGCTGGCGCCGACCCAGTTCGCCTGGTTCTTCTGCTTCTCGATCGGCGGCATCATGGGCGGGGCCTTCCTGAGCGGGCGCCTGGCCGGCAAGATCAAGCCGCGCCACCAGATCCGCCATGGCTTCCTGATCATGACCCTGGTCTCGCTGCTCAATGTGGCGTTGAACCTGCTGCTGCCGCCCAGTCCCTTCTGGGCGCTGCCGGTGATCGGCGTGTTCGCGCTGGGCTGGGCATTGATGGTGCCGGTGGTGACCCTGATGGTGCTGGACCTGGCGCCGGAACGGCGCGGCATGGCCTCCTCGCTGCAGGCCTGCATCGGCAGCGCGGCCAATGGCCTGGTGGCCGGCGTGATCGCGCCGCTGGTGATGCACTCGACGCTGGCGCTGGCGCTGGCCTCGATCGGCATGATGATGATCGGCCTGGTGGCCTGGATCCGGGTCAAGCGCGAGGTGGGCTATGCCGGCGAAGAGGCGGCGCGGGCTCAAGATCACGCGCCGCGTACCGATACCCAGGGCTGAGGCCCGCATTGGCGTCGGGCCGAAAGAGAGTTTCGATGTCTGCTGTCGTGCGCGCATGGCCCCTGGCGGGGCTGCTGCTGATCTGGGCCGCCCAGGCCCAGGCCCAGGGCCGTCCGGCCGGCCTGCGCAGCGATCCGCCCAAGCCGGCAGCCGCGCAGGCCGCGCCGATCGACGAGGAGGAGTTGCGCCGGCGCCTGGCCGAGCGCCTCTCGTCCAAGACCGAACCGATCGGCACGCCGCCGGCCAAGGGCGATGCCGGGGCGGCGAGCAAGGCGCCGGCCCGACCGTCGGCCCATGGTGCGGCGCGGCCCGGGCGGGCCGACATCCACTGGGCCTATGGCGGCGAGGGCGCTCCCGAGCATTGGGGCGAGCTCAGGCCCGATTTCCGCCTGTGCAGCATCGGCACGCGCCAGAGCCCGATCGACATCCGCGACGGCATCCGGGTCGAGCTGGAGCCGATCAAGTTCGACTACCGGCCCGGCGGTTTCGCGGTGCTGGACAACGGCCATACGGTGCAGGTCAATGTGGCGCCCGGCAGCAGCCTCACGGTGATGGGCCGGCGCTACGAGCTGCAGCAGTTCCATTTCCACCGCCCCAGCGAGGAGCGCATCAACGGCCGCCAGTTCGACATGTCGGCCCATCTGGTGCACAAGGACGCCGAGGGGCGCCTGGCCGTACTGGCGGTGCTGCTGGAGCGCGGCCGCGACCAGCCGCTGGTGCAGACCGTCTGGAACAACCTGCCGCTGGAGAAGCAGGAGGCCCAGCCGGCCCAGGTCCAGCTGGACCCGATCCAGCTGCTGCCCGAGGACCGCGGCTACTACACCTATATGGGCTCGCTGACCACGCCGCCCTGCAGCGAAGGGGTGCTGTGGATGGTGATGCGCCAGCCGGTACCGCTGTCGGGCGAGCAACTCGAGATCTTCGCCAAGCTCTACCCGATGAATGCCCGCCCGCTGCAGCAGGGCAGCGGGCGCCTGATCAAGCAGAGCCGCTGAAGACCCTCCGGCCGGACCCGAAAACCAGCGACGCCCGGGGATCCGGCTTCGCCGGGCCCTCGGGCGTGCCCCCTTGAGGGGGCGGCCGAAGGCCGTAGGGGGTGGTTCAACTCAACCAGCGCCTCAGGGTGGCGAAGAGTTGCTCGGCGACGACCGGCTTGGCCACATGGTCGTTCATGCCGGCATCCAGGCAGCGCTGGCGCTCCTCGGCGAAGGCGTTGGCGGTCATCGCCAGGATCGGGATGTCGCGGCCCTTGCCGCTGGCGCGGATCGCGCGGGTGGCGTCCAGGCCGTCCATCACCGGCATCTGCACGTCCATCAGCACCAGCGCATAGTCGCCTTGCTGCACCATGGCGACGGCGCGTTGGCCGTCTTCGGCCACATCCACCACCAGGCCGGCGCTGGACAGCAGGGCCACGGCCACTTCCTGGTTGACGGCGTTGTCCTCGGCCAGCAACACATGGGCGCCGCCGAACTGCTGCTGCAGCTCGCGCGCGATCTGGCTGCGGCTGAGCGGGGGGCTGGGGCGCGGCGGCTGCTGCCCAGGCTTTTCCACCTGCAGCGTGAACCAGAAGCGGCTGCCCTCGCCGGGACGGCTGTGCACGCCCACCTCGCCGTGCATCAGCTGGGCCAGCCGGCGGCAGATGGCCAGCCCCAGGCCGGTGCCGCCGTAGCGTCGCGTGGTGGAGCTGTCGGCCTGCTCGAAGTCCTGGAACAGGCGCGCCTGGGCCTCCTCGGTAATGCCGATGCCGCTGTCCTGCACCTCGAAGCGCAGCTGCAGCGTGCGCTCGTTTTCATGCAGCACCCTGGCCGTGAGGCGCACGAAGCCTTGATCCGTGAACTTGATCGCGTTGCCCGCAAAGTTGAGCAGCACCTCGGCGATGCGCTGGGAATCCCCTAGCAAGGGGCGCTGGTTCAGGGCCGGATCGACCTCGACCTCGATGCGCAGCTGCTTCTCGCTGGCGCGCTGCGCCAGCATGCTGCGGATGCTGTCCAGGACCTGGCCGATGCTGAATTCAACCCGCTCCAGCTGCAGCTTGCCGGCCTCGATCTTGGAGAAGTCCAGCACATTGTTGATCACCGACAGCAGGTGCTCGGCAGCGTCGGCCACCTTCTTCAGACGCTCCTGCTGCTCCGGCTCCACGCTGTCGCGCCGGACCAGATAGGTCAGGCCGATGATGGCATTCATCGGCGTGCGGATCTCGTGGCTCATATTGGCCAGGAAGGCGCTCTTGGCCAGGCTGGCGGCCTGGGCGGCCTGGGTGGCCTCGGCCAGCTCGGCGGTGCGGGCCTGGACCAGCTCCTCCAGATGATGGCGGTAGCGCTCCAGCTCCAGCGCGTCGCGGCGCTGGCGCGAGATGTCGGTCAGGAAACCGTGCCACAGCACGCCCTGGCCGCCCTGGCCCTTTTCGGGCTGGGCGATCGCGTTGCCGTACAGCCAGCGCTCGCTGCCGTCGGCGTGATAGGTACGGAACTCCTGCTGCCAGGGCGTCAGCTGGCGGGCCGATGCCAGCAAGGAATCGCGTACGGCCGCGCGATCCTCCGCATGGATCTGCTCGAACCAGGCCTCGGCCGACTCGGCCAGCTCGGCCGGGCCGACGCGCAGGTAGTCGCGCACCGCCTCGCTGACATAGGCGAAGCCGAAGCTGCCGTCCGGCTTCATGCGCAGCTGGTAGACCACGCCCGGCACGGTCTCGGCCATGCCGCGCAGCCGCTCGATCAGGTCGCGCTGCGAGTCGAACTGCTGCTGCAGCGCATCGCGCATATGTTCCAGATGGCCTCCCAGGCGGCCGATCTCGTCGTCGCGCAGGGGTTTCAGCGCGGTGGCGAAGCGACCTTCGGCAAGGTCGTTGGCGAAGCCGCCCAGCTCGCGCAAGGGTCGCAACAGGCGCGAGTTCAGCAGCACCAGGATCAGGAACAGCGAGATCAGCAACTGGCCGCCCACCGTCAGCGCATAGAGCCAGCGCTGGCGCGTCAGTGCGGCGCTCGCGAGGTGGTCATCCAGCTCGATCTGGATATGGCCGATCTTGGCGTTGCCGCGGTAGATCTCGCGTTCCCCCTGGAACAGCCGGCCCTTGCGGCGCTCCGGGAAGCCCATCTCGATGAAGGGCTGGCCCTGCGAGGCATCGCTGACGCGCACGCGCACCACCTCGGGCGACTTCATGATGGCGGCCACCACCTCGCGCGCGGCCACCTGGTCCAGGTTCCACAGCAACTCGGGCAGGCTGGAGGCCAGCACGTCCAGCTTGGACTGCAGCTCGTTCTGCTGGGTCTGCTCGGCCTGCTGGGGCTCGCGCAAGCCGATCCACAAGCCGCCAATGACCAGCGCAGGCAGCAGCAGACCGATGCTGGCGCCCATCGCGAGGGCAACGAACAGCGAGCTGGAAGCTTTTCGGCTCAATATGTGACCCCGGACCATCCTGCGCTAGGAATGCGTCCGACTGTAACCCCGGCCCGCGGAGCCCAAACGCCGATCTGGACCGGCAAAGCGCCACAAATGGCACGCCGGGGCGGCCGCCGTGCCCTTTCGAGACCGGCCGTCACGGGTATTGGGGACGGCGGCGATCGAGGCCGCTCAGGCAGCGCGCCGCAGCGTGACGCCGCGCCCCCGGTCGGGGCGGGTGTGGCCGAACAGATCCTTGGGATCGTCGGCCTGCGGCACCAGTTCGACGTCCTGGCCGATGCCCAGTTCCAGCGCCAGACGATGGACCAGGCGCAGCGCCGAGTAGTCCTCCAGCGCGAAGCCGACCGAGTCGAATACGGTGACCTGCGCGCGACTCTGGCGGCCCTCGGCCCGGCCGGCGAGCACGCGCCACAGCTCGGTCACCGGATGCTCGGGCGGCAACTGCTGGATGTCGCCCTCGATGCGGGTCTGCGGCTCGTACTCGACGAAGATGCGCGCGCGGCGCAGCAACTCGGCGTGCAGCTCGGTCTTGCCGGGGCAATCGCCGCCGACGCCGTTGATGTGCATGCCGGGCTCGATCATCTCTTGTGTCAGGATGGTGGCGCGGGTCTTGTCGGCCGTGACCGTGGTGACGATATCGGCGCCACGCACGGCCTCGGCCACCGATCCGGCGCGTTCGATGCGCAGGGTCGGGAAGCCGGCCAGATTGCGCTGCAGCTTGGCGGTGGCGGCGGGGTCGATGTCGTAGGCCGCGATCTCGCCGATGCCCAATTGGGTGTGGAAGGCCAGGGCCTGGAACTCGCTTTGCGCGCCGTTGCCGATCAGGGCCATGCGGTGCGCGTCGGGGCGCGCCAGCGCCTTGGCCGCCAGCGCCGAGGTGGCGGCGGTGCGCAGCGCGGTGGTCAGGGTCAGCTCGGACAGCAGCAGCGGATAGCCGCTCGCCACATCGGCCAGCACGCCGAAGGCCATCACCGTGTAGAGGCCATGGCTGGTATTGACCGGATGGCCGTTGACATACTTGAAGGCGTAGCGCTGCGCATCGGCCACCGGCATCAGCTCGATCACGCCGACCGGCGAATGGCTGGCCACGCGGGCCGATTTGTCAAACTCTTCCCAGCGCAGGAAATCCTCGTGCAGGCAGGCGGCCAGTTCCTCCATCAGCGGGGCCACGCCCTTGCGCTGCAGCAGCTGGGTGAGGGCGGGTACATCGACAAAGCGGGTCATGACGGTCTCCGGGCAAAGCGTTCGGCGGCGGCCCGGATCGACCGCGAGCCGCCTTTGCGCAAATTCTGGTCGGGAGCATGGCTAATAAATAGCTGGCAAAGCGATCAATTTGCTGCGGTCGTTTAGCAAATTGCTCGCCATAATGAAGCATCATGGCCAATCTGGACGACACCGACCGGGAGTTGATCGCCCTGCTGCGCGACAACGCACGCATGTCCGTCGTGGCGCTGGCCCGCCAGCTGCGCGTGGCGCGGGCGACGGTGCAGAACCGCATCGCACGGCTGGAGCGCGAGGGGGTGATCGTGGGCTACAGCGTGCGGCTGCGGCCGGCGGCCGAGGCGCAGCGCATCCGTGCGCTGATGAATGTGGCGGTAGAGGGCAACCGCACCGCCGATGTGCTGCGCGAACTGCGCGGCCATCCGAACGTGGCGGCCCTGCACAGCACCAACGGGCGTTGGGACCTGGTGGCCGAATTGCGCGCCGACACGCTGGAGGAGTTCGACCGGGTGCTCAGCGGCGTGCGCCTGATCGAGGGCATCGCCAGCACCGAGACCAGCATCCTGCTGTCGACCCACAAGCTGTGAAGCCGGTCACGGCAGGTGCCGAAATTAAAGGGTAAACCCTAGGATTTCAGGGCGCTGTACGTACACTGCCGCGCTTCTCCCCAATGCCTGCTACGGCCGTCCTTGGCGACCCGAGGGACGAGCCTGCCCACCTCATGCTGACCACCATCAAAAACCGTCTGATCGCGATCTGCATCCTGATCGTGGTCGCCGCCATCGGCGTCGCCACCCTGGCCAGCTATTTCAGCGTCAGCGCTCATGCACGGCGCCAGGTGCTGGCCCAGCTGTCCGATCTGGGCGAAGCCCATGCCGGCACGATGGCCGCGTGGGTCAAGGCGCAGAAGGACATCGTCGCGGCGCTGGCCCCGGCCGTCGCGCTGGACGCGCCCCAGGCCATGCTGGAACAGGCGCTCAAGTCCGGCCGGCTGGACCTGGCCTATATCGGCCATGCCGACAAGCGCATGATCTCGGTGCCCGACCGCCAGCGCCCGGCCGAATACGACCCGAGCGCGCGGCCCTGGTACAAGCTGGCCGAAGGCGCCGATGCGCCGGTGCTGACCGCGCCCTATATCGCCTCCTCCAGCAAGAAGCTGGTGGTGAGCTTCGCCAGCGCGATCAAGGCCGAGGGCGCGCTGCGCGCGGTGGCCGGCACCGATGTGCCGCTGGACGACGTGATCGCGACGCTGAAGACCATCAAGCCGACCGCGAGCGGCTTCGCCTTCCTGCTGGCCAAGGACGGCAGGATCATTGCCCATCCCGACGCGGCCCTGACCCTGAAGCCGGTGGCCGAGCTGTCGGCCGACTTCGCGCCCGAACTGCTGGCGCGTGCCGCCGGCAGCGAACTGGTGGCGGCCGGCGTCGGCGGCCGGGATTTCTTCGTCAAGGCCACGGCGGTGCCGGGCACCGAATGGACCCTCGTCACCGCGGCCGAACAGGGCGAGGCGCTTGCCGCCCTGTCCGGCCTGCTGGCCACGGCCGGCGTTTCGCTGGTGGCGGTGGCGGCGGTGGCCGCGGCCCTGTCGGCGCTGGCGATCGGCGTGCTGCTGCAGGGGCTATCGCGCGTGCGCGATGCGATGGACGAGATCGGCTCGGGCAGCGGCGATCTGACTCAGCGCCTGGCCGCGAGCGGCCGGGACGAGATCGCCGACATCGCGCGCTCCTTCAATCTCTTCGTTGCCAAGATCGAGCATGTGATGCTGGACGTGCGCGCCACCAGCCAGTCGATGGCGGTTGCGGCGCGCCAGATCGCCTCGGGCAACCAGGACCTGAGCCAGCGCACCGAGGAAACCGCCAGCAATCTGCAGCAGACCGCCAGCTCGATGGAGGAGCTGACCGGGACGGTGCGCCAGAGCGCTGAGTCGGCGGCCAGCGCCAACGGCCTGGCCGGCAGCGCGGCGGACGTGGCCCGCCAGGGCGGCGAGGTGGTGGCCCGGGTGGTGGGCACGATGGAGCAGATCCAGGCGGCCAGCCGCCGCATCGCCGACATCATCGGCACCATAGACGGCATCGCCTTCCAGACCAATATCCTGGCCCTGAATGCGGCCGTCGAGGCGGCGCGCGCCGGCGAGCAGGGCCGCGGCTTCGCGGTGGTGGCCGGCGAGGTGCGGGCGCTGGCACAGTGCTCGGCCGAGGCGGCCAAGGAGATCAAGACCCTGATCGGCGCCAGCGTCGACCGGGTGGAGGGCGGCACGGCCCTGGTGAACCAGGCCGGCACGACGATGGGCGAGATCGTCGCCAGCGTGCAGCGCGTCACCGCCATCATGGCCGAGATCAGCGGCGCGAGCCGCGAGCAGAGCTTGGGGCTGGAGCAGGTCAACATCGCGGTGGCCCAGCTCGACCGGATGACGCAGCAGAACGCCTCGCTGGTGGAGGAGTCGGCCGCCGCGGCCGAGAGCCTGCGCGACCAGGCGCACAAGCTGGCCGAGATCGTCGCCGGCTTCCGCCTCGGTCAATCGCAGGCCTGAGATTCCATCAGCGGAGCCGGCGGATCCGGCTTTGCCGGTCCGCCGGGCTTGGCCAAGGCCTCCGGCCTTGGCGTGCGCAGGGGGTGGGCTTACTTCGTCCGCGAGGTGATGATGGCGTCGGCGACGTTCTTGGGCGCCTCGCTGTAATGCTTGAACTCCATCGTGTAGGTCGCACG